>CAYSLH010000191.1:0-10008 GCA_964431605.1 uncultured Myxococcales bacterium | reverse complement strand
GAGCAAGAACAAACCGAGCAGGAACAAGGTGAGCAGGAACAAGGTGAGCAAGAACAAACCGAGCAGGAACAAACCGAGCAGGAACAAACCGAGCAGGAACAAACCGAGCAGGAACAAGGTGAGCAAGAACAAACCGAGCAAGAACAAACCGAGCAGGAAAAGGCTGACGCGGAAGATAGCCAGAGTGAGTCTGGTGTGCAAGAGACATCACATGAGAACACGTCTTCGGATGATGAAGTGATGGAATTGGCGTCAGACGAAGTGGAGACCATAGAAGATGATCTCATAGTTGAGGATCTCGACGATGCTCCCCAAGATGCAGCAGTATCTGATTTGCCGCCTGACATCCCTCCAGTTCCAAAGAAGGTCTCGGATGAAGAGCAGGCGTTTGTGGAACAGGCTTTTGCTTCCATCAAAGATACTCGCAAGGCCCTTCATGACGGCAAGTTGAGTAGGAGTAAATCAAAAAAGAAAAAATCCGGTCCCAAAGGTGGCCTGGAAGAGAAACTGGATTTTCTGAGGGATAAGCTCAAGCAGCGTGAAATGGAAATAGCCAAGCTGGCTGATATTTGGGAATCGAAAGAAAGGGAGTTTTCGTCTTTCAACGAGAAGTTGATGGACAAGGAAGTGGAAATTCAAGGTTTGAAAATGCGCATCGAGGACCTGGAGAGAAAACTCGATGACGCGAGAAAGGATGGGTTGCAGCAGGCTCAGGAATTCAAGGCTTCTATCGATTCCCTTTTGGAAGAAAAGGTAATTACCGAAAACGATTTGATCCAGGTAGTGGCTGAAAAGGAAAAACAGATAAACGACATGCGTGTTCAGGTCTCACGCAAGGAAAGAGAAGCAGAGGAACTGGAGAAGGACCTGCTGGCCAAATTGAAAGCGGGTGAGGAACAATATGCCCTGCTTGGAGAAAAGTTGGCTACCACCCTGCAAGAAGCAAACATTCGTGAGCAACAGTTGCAGGAGACTATTTCCGATCACGAGGTGACTATAGCTTCGAATGAAGAGCAGATTGAAAAACTGACAGGAGAGTTGGAGCAAACTCGAGAGCAAAAGGATGCCCTGGAGCAGGACTTGCGTGAGAGGATTGCCGAGTCGGAGCAGCGTGTCGGCGAACTCGAACGAGACTTGCAAACCTTGAGTGAGGAAAAGGAACGTTCCGAACAAATATTGAACGAGGGTCTGAGCGCACAGATGGAGCGAGCCAATTCTCTGGAGTCTGAACTCAATGACACAAGAGAGGCCAAAAACGCTCAGATTGCAGGTTTGCAGGAAAAGATCCAGGACAGGGATGAAAAGCTTGCGGAGTTGGAGCAAGCTTACAAGGATCTTCAACAGGCAAAGGAACAACAGCAGGAAAGACTGGCAGCCAAGTTGGATGATCGTGAATCCAAGATTTCCAGCCTTGATATGGAACTGTCGGATATTCGAGAGGCCAAGCAAGAGGTGGAGTCACGACTGAACCAACGTCTTTCGGAAAAGGAAGAAAAGATAGACAGCCTCGAGCGCGAACTCAGCGAGGCGCGGGAGCAGTTCATAAGAACCAAGGATGATCTGGATGTACAACTGCGGGATCGGCAGGAAACTATTCGGGACCTGGAACAGAATCTCGTGGTCACTCGCAAGGATAAAGAAGTTGCACAGCGAGAGGTCGAACGCCTCAGCGGAGAGCTGGAACAAAGTACCCAATCTTATGAGCAGAGGCTGGCTGACTTGGAGAGGGAAAAGCTTCAAAAAGAAGAGGAGCTGTCCTCTCAGATAGCCGCCCTGGAGGAATACCTGGCTGAGGTTCGAAGGGAGAGGGAAGAGGCTCTTGAAGCGGCGGAAAGGGAGATGTCGACAAGGACAATACCATCGCCGAGCTGAAAGAAGAGTACGAGTTGGCCTCAACCCAGTGGGATAAACGACTGGCTGATTTGACCGCAGAGCTAGGGGATGTCCGTACCGAAAGAAACGAGCTTTTGCAGAATCTGGAAGACACCAGGCGATCGAACGAAGAACACATCGAGATGTTAGAGCAGGAAAGGGAGCAAGAACGCCGTTTATGGTTGCAGGAACAGCAGGGATTGGAAGAAAAAATCCAGGATATCTCTTCCGAGCTTGAACAGACCGTTGCGGCCCTTGGTCAAGAAAAAGATATTCGCCAGCAGCGTGAACAAGAGCTTGCATCTGTCCGTCATGAGTTCGATGAGTCTGAGCGGTCATGGCGGGAAAGACACGAAGAGATGGAGCAGTTGCTCGCTCAGCGTGATGGGCAAATTGCAGATTACCAGAACCGAATCGAGACGGTGGAGAGGGAATTTGCCGAGTTCAGAAATGAGACATCAGAAAGAACGGAGGAGTTGGAGACTGTTCTCATGGAAAGAGAGCAGAGGATTTCTTCTCTGGAATCGGAGTTGACCACAACCAGGTCTGAAGCAGCAGAAGCCCTAGCCAGTGTCGAGCAACAGTCTGACCAGCAACTCATACAACAGAAGCAGGAATACGAGGCACAACTGAGCGAGCTTGCCTCAAAGGCAAAAGAGACTCGCCTTGACCTGGAGAGAGAGCTTTCACAGAGGCAGGAGCGTTTGGACCGTGTTACACAGGAACTTGAGTCAGCAAAGCAAATGGCTGCCCAACGTGAAGCGGAGCTTACGGAACAGTTGGCCTCTTCCGAGTCCCTAGCCGAGGAACGGGCACAGCAAGTGGCCGAAATGGAACGACGGCTTGAGTTGGCCAGGGGTGAGATGGCTCAGGCGGAGAGGGTGTCTTCAGAACGAGAGTCGGCACTCAATGAGAAATTGGTGGAGGCTGAGGGCAGGGCAGCAGAGTTGGCTGATGAAGTGGTCAGGAATAACGAACAGATGGAATCTCTTCGAGAAGAGATGCGTGAGCGAATCGATGTCTGGGAGGGAAAGATCGCTTCTTTGAACGAGCAACTTGCTCAGTCGCAGGAACGTGAAAGCCAGTTGGCGCTCGAGTTGGAGAGCAAGACCAAAGAGATAGATACGCGATGGAGACAGGAACTAGCGGAGACAGAGAAAAAACTCGAGTATTTCAAGCTCAAGGTCGACGATTTGGAAAAAGCAAAGGACGAACACCTCCAGAACGTGGAGAGACTGAGAGTAGAGTTGGAACAGGTTCGGGCTCAGGTCTCTTTGGCAAAGGAGCAACAGCTCAAAGCGGAAGAACTGGCTAAGCAGTATGAGGAAGCCATGAACTCGGCCATACGCGAGAAGGATGAGGGCGTATTCAGGGCAATGCAGGAGATGGAGGCGAAACAAGACCACTACATCAAGGAGTTGGAACGGGTCAGATCGTCTCACATCGCTGAGATGACCAAGATAAACCAGAACTACCTGCAGCGTGGCAAGGCTCTCAAAATTGCCGAGTTGGAGATCCAGAGGTTGAAGGACAAGATTGTCGAGCTAGAGAAGCGGCCGACGGTGAGAACCCCACGGGCGGCGGCAAGGCACAAGCCTGGTACGGGAGGTGCGTTGCCTGCCGGTAGGGGCGATCAGGGCGGGGATTTCGATATCGACCAGGTGTTGGAAGGACTGAACGAAGAAGATTGATCTGCCTGAACCGGGAAGGACGTTTTGAACGAACTCCAAGATAAAAAGGATGCCCCTGACAGTAATGGCAAGACCAGCCAAAGCGAAGCAGAGAAAGTCGCATACGGTGATAAGGTTACCAAGCTGGATTTTTACATGGGAAGTTTTGGCTCGGCTGTTCCCATGCTGGTATTCATCGGTTGGGCAATTACCTTGTCGATCTTGTTGGCAGATTTTGGAGCACCGGACGAAAGTGGACTCATTCTGGGTGTTATTGCTGGGTTGGTGGCGGGACTTTTTCTCAGCCGGAGTTCCTGGTCTGACTACTGCCAGGCTATTTTCGATGGTCTCAGCCAACCGGTGGGAGTAATTGCGGTCGTTTGTTGGATCTGGGCCGGGATGTTTGCAAAGGTACTATCCGCAGGCGGACTTGTGGATGGGCTGGTTTGGTTGGGTGGTGTGACGGGGTTTTCCGGCGGATCTTTCGTGGTCACCACGTTTCTCCTCTCTGCTGTTTTTGCAACTGCCGTGGGGACTGGTTATGGAACCACAATTGCCTTTTGCGAGTTGATGTTTCCCGCCGGTATAGTGTTGGGCGCTGATCCGGTCGTTCTGTTTGCTGCGATTCTTTCCGGTTCGGCTTTTGGAGACAACCTGGCACCAGTATCCGATACGACCATTGTATCGGCGGTCACGCAGGAGACTGATGTACCAGGGGTGGTTCGTTCCAGGTTCAAGTACGCTTTGGCAGCCGCCATTCCGGCCATGATCCTGTTTGCCATCATGGGTGGAGGCGGTGCCGTGGACCCGGCCAGGGCTGAGACGCTCATGTCTGGATTGGCCAATCCTGCGGGCCTGGTGTTGTTGATACCATTTGTCCTCGTCATCATATTGGCCATGACAGGCAGGCACATCATCGTGTCCATTACCTGGGGAATCATAGTAGCTGTTGGACTCATCTTGCTCAGTAACTTAGAGCCGGTGGCAAACATACTTGGGGGACCTCTGGCCCATCCCCAGGCCATACTGGCGTTGGATGTAGACAAGAGAGCTCTGACCGGCGCGCTGGTGGATGGAATAAACGGGTTCATCAAGATGGGTATTCTCATCTTGTTTATCGTTGCCGCAGGACACATCATGTCTCTTGGTGGAGCATTGGATGGCATAAAGCATGCCATGATGAAGATAGTCAGAAATTCCGTACGCAGAGCCGAAGTGGTCATATTTGGTACAGTGGCTTCTTTGAATGCCTTTATCACTGTAAACACGGCAGCGGAGATAGCGGCCGCTCCATTCGTCAGTGACATGGGCAAGACTTTCGGACTTCATCCCTATAGGCGTGCCAATTTTCTCGATGCGGTCAGCTCGGCATTCGGATATATCTTTCCTTGGTCCGGCGGTGTTCTCATCGGGGTTGCTACTCTTCAAGGTTTGAGCGGAAAGTATGATTTTTTCACGGCTCCTTCTCCTATGGAAGTTTGGCCTTATGTGTTCCATGGATGGTTTCTGGCAGGGGTAATGTTGGTGGCGGCCATCACGGGATTTGGAAGGCGCTTTATTGGTAAGAATGGATTACCGGTAAAGACTCCCGTGCAATCAGTGGAGGATGCTGATTGAGACAGCCCATATCATTCGGTAAATACCTTCTGCTCGAACGTATCAACGTGGGAGGTATGGCGGAAATTTTCCTGGCCCGCTCCAGGGGGATGCATGGTTTCAAGAGGATACTGGCCATCAAAAAGATTCTGCCAACCATGGCAGAGGACGAAGATTTCATTGCCATGTTCATCGATGAGGCCAGAATCGCAGCAGAGCTGTCCCACACAGGAATCGTGCAAATATACGAACTCGGCAAGTTCGAAAACGACTATTACATTTCCATGGAGTTCGTCCATGGCAAAGACATGCGTTACATACACGAACGTATGGCTCGGACAAAACAGCCCATGGACTGTCACATGGCTGCTTTTGTCACGTTTCGCATTTGCGAAGCCCTCGACTATGCCCATTCCAAGCGAGATCCATCAGGGCGTCCGCTGAATATAGTTCACAGGGACATCAGTCCTCAAAACGTTATTCTGTCATACGATGGAGAAGTAAAGATATGTGATTTCGGTATTGCAAAGGCTGCAAATCGATCCCAAAAGACTCAAGCCGGCGTGTTGAAGGGGAAGTTTGGATACATGAGTCCCGAGCAGGTTCGTGGCCTTCCCTTGGACGGTCGTTCTGATATTTTTACGGTTGGAACTTTGTTGTACGAGACCATTACCTTACAGAGGCTTTTTTTGGGAGAAAGTGATTTTTCGACTCTCGAGAAAGTACGCAACGCTGACGTTCTTCCTCCTTCTAAATACAACAGTGATATTCCAAAGGAATTGGAAGATATTATCATCAAGGCCTTGCAAAAGGACGTAGAGGATCGCTTTCAGAACGCGGTGGAGATGGCCGAAGCCCTGCAGGTTTTTCTTCTTAGGACCAAGCCCCAGACATCCAGGAGCATCTCACGGTTTATGAAGGAGACGTTTGAGCCGGAATACAAGGCAGAGATGAAACGATTGGATGAGTATCGTGAAATGCCTGAGCCTCAGTTGATGGAAAGGCATTTTGCAGGTGGCGATGAAGAACCAGAGGATGAAGCGGACCCTGATGCCAAGACGCAGATTTTTGTGTCAAGTGAGGGCCCTGTCTCCCAACCGCCCGATGCATCCAAACCACCACCGGTTCCCAAAAGGAAGAAAAAAGGCGACGACATATTAGATGCCAAGACCATGATCTTCGATGATTCCTCATCGAGTCCTGATGCAGACGCCAAGACCATGATCTTCGATAATTCTCCATCAGCTCCTGATGCAGACGCCAAGACCGTGATCTTCGACACCGACGAAAGTGAATCTTCTTCATGTCAAGTGGAGGGGAAAGCCGGCCAAGGTGAATCGGCATCGAAGTTGGTCTCACCCGCAAAGGAAGGTCCAGGGCACAGGACGAGGGCTGAGAAATTGTTTTTGCCTCTTGCCGTTTTGACTGCGCTGCTTCTTGGCTATTCTATCATCACCACAGTACATATGCTTTCAAGGGGTGACCAACATATACAACCACCTGCCTTTGAGTTGCTCACCAGACCATCTGGTGGGGCCAGCGTGTTCATCGATGGTAAACGAGTCGCTGAATCCACCCCTTATACTTCCATGAACCTGCCGGAAGGTAGGCACGAACTCAAAATTTCCAGGGACGGTTACGATGATGAATCCAGAACTTTCAATCTAAAGGATGGCTCCAAGCTGGTTTTGAAAATCGAGATGCACAGGTCGTCCCCATCGATTCATGTTGCAAGTACCATGATTGAAGACCAGGAAAAACTTCCATCGAAGGTGTCTGGAGCAAAGGCGCCTGCACCTGTTGTCCTGGATGGAGGAACGTCGGACGCGAGGGATGGTGGGACAAAAGCTGATGAAATAAAAAAAGCCGTGGCCTCAAAAGTCGCGTTTTCCGTAAAATCCAGCCCGAGTGGTGCTGCTGTAATTCTCAATGGAAAAATGGTTGGTTCCACTCCTTGGACGGGAAAAGTGAAAGCCGGAGTCACTCAGAAGGTTGTTTTGAGGCTGAAAGGATTCCAGGGAAAAACGAAAACTTTTATTCCCGTTTTGGACAAGGAAAATCTTTTGGAACTCGATCTTTCAAGGGTTGTTGCCAAACCTCCCAAACGCTCCAGGAAAGAATATGGATTTTTATTGGCCAACACCCGTCCCTGGTCCAAGGTCTATGTGGACGGAAAGTACACGGGGCGTGAGACTCCAATTCCACCCGACAAGAAGCTGAAACTCACCGTCGGAACGCATAAAATATCCTTTGCCACTCCTGATGGAAAAAAGTACGATTTCAAGGTCGAGATAAAAAAGGACGATACGGTGAAATTGATCAAACGCCTTGATTGAGGCGGTCCGATACACTCTTGCAGACGGATGGGGTTTGCGTTGTGGCAGGCAGATGTGTTGAAGATAACCTAACAGGGAGGCGAAAATGAGTCTTCGTGACTTTAGTGGGGATGAAAACGAAGAACTGGAATCGGGTGGCAAGGTTTTTACAGAGTTCGATTGCCCCAATTGCGATGCCAACAACCCTTGGGATGAAGGATTTCGATCTGGAGATGAAGTTCGTTGTTACTATTGCGGACTGTCGTTCAAGGCATCTGTGTCCGATGACAACAAGCTTCGTTTCAGGGAACTTTGATTTGCACTGATGAATAATTGCTGGCCTGTAGCCTACCGTTCAGCATGCCAGGAACCGGTGATGTCGGCATCGAAGACGATGTTGAAGGAGCCGTTCCATAGGCCGTCATGGGATGTCTCGTGGTTTTCGTACCCAAGCTCCGTAGCATACGGCGGATTTCCCGGTAGGGTGGTTATGGTGGCCCATCCGTCGATTTTCAACAGCTTCCATCCGACTCCGATTTGATTCAGTAATCCCTCCAGCAATTCATACGCGCTGGGCTTGAGGTTTTCGCATGTTTGAATCACGTCCGGTGGACTGCCGAATATTCCGCCGGGCCAGATATCGTTGACCAGGTTCTGTATGGCCTGGCAATCGATGATATCCATCAGAGCAGCTTCCAGACTGTCATAGTCTGTAAATATCTGGACCATCAGGTCGATGACGAAAACCACGAATTTCGAAAACTCTATCTTGATCTGGCGAGGGTCAATGGCGATGGTGTAGACCGTAAATGCACCAGAGTCATCAACATTGACCTTGCCGGTAAACGGCAACACCTGAAGACCCACATCTGCGAATTGAAGATCCTGTCGAGAGATGTCTATGGTTGCGCAGTCCGGGAACCCTGGCTGGTTGTATGGATTACAGCCTGCGCCCTGTCCTTCGCAGCACGCATCGAGGTAACGGATCATTATCTTGTCCCACTGCTCAGAGCCGGAAAGCAGTTCTCTGGGGTTGAGATGGGTCAGCTCCATCACCCCCTCTGCACGCAGCTCCGAGAGCATGTTGCCCAGATTGTCGAGAATACTGATAAGCGTACCTACCCAATCAGGAACATATTCATCTATGAGACCGCACAGAAAGTCATCTATGAAGCCGATACCTGTGATCTCGCAGAAATTTATTATCCTATTGAGGGTAGATACTATATCAGCGATGCTGGATGCAAAATCCGGCAGGGAGTCTCTGATATCGAAATAATGGTGAGTGTACCACGTGCCACCAAGTTCAGGTATTACCACATCATCAGGGTTGTCTGGATAGCAAACCCCATTGATACAATTGAATCCGGGAGGACAGTCCGCGTTTGTCTCGCAACCTTCGCCTCCCCCCTGGCATTCGGGAAGTTCGTTGCCCTCGTCGCAGGCATAGCACCTGTGATTTTCACAATAGTATCCTTGTGGGCAGTCGTTTGATGTTACACAGGAGTCGGGGAGGGTGCCTTCTGGTCTGCAATAACCTTCTTCACAGGTATATCCTTCCGGGCATTGGTCGTTGGAACTACACTCGTCACCGGCTGGCTCCTGGCAGGCACCATTTACACAACTTTGTCCATTAGGGCACTCACCGTCGGATGAACAACTTTGCCTGCTCTTGACATGAATCGTAAAGGACGTGTTTCCCGCCTGAATTGACGCACCCTGGGCCATGACCTGGTAAGTGGTCACATCGCTTCCGTTGGAGAAGGTGGTAGATGCAAGCCCGGAGAGATTCGTATTGATGACAGGAGTTGCTATGGATGCATCTCCAGGCGCTGGCTGGACAATAGAGAAGGCTACGTCGATATCCCTCACAGGAGAACCTGTGTCCACGTTGACGAGCTTTACCGTCAACTCTGTAGTCTCGTTGGTGTATGCTACGATTTCATTACTGCCAACAACGTACAACTGGTACCTGACTGGTTTTAAGTTGATTGAAAAATAGACGCCGTCAGGATCGTCAGGATGGCTTGCTCGGACCTGGAATGGCCCTGTCTGGTTGCCGGCCGTTAGGGTGACTTTTGAAAGGCCATTGGCCTCTGTTACGGCAGAGTTGGACGACAGAGAGGAGTCTCCTGGATTTCCGATTATTTCGAACTGAATGGACTCGCCGCCAACGGCTCCGAGGCATTGTTCGAGGAACACGACCTTCAGATCGACAGTCTCCTGGGGATAGATGGTAATGTTGGGATCACCCACCACGGACAGGAGTCTTTGAGAACCCTGGCATCCGTCTGTGTCCTGACCCCCATCCCCATTGGAATTGTTTGCAGAACTTCCACAGCCAAAAAGAGCGAGAGGAATAACCAGAACCAATGCCAGGGCGTTGGCGACCAATCGTTTTTTAGAGCAGCCGGGCATGTCAGCCTCCTTGAAAACGGCAAATACCTCGAACTTCTGGCAGTTGAATACTCCTGAATTCAATTTTCTTTAACCGTCTTATTATGGCCTATGTGGAGCTTTATCGCAATTCCCAAAAATTTCTTGAATTTTCCACC
>CAYSLH010000190.1:0-10091 GCA_964431605.1 uncultured Myxococcales bacterium | reverse complement strand
CCAGAGGTTCTAAGATGTAACTCCTTGCGAGCAAACACATTCCATGAGCACCAGCAGGATAATACGCGGCCGACAGGATATGGCACAGAGTCCCTGTTGTTTCGCATGCTAGGGATTCATTTACCCTTCTTCGAGATGGGAAAATACTGGACTGGCTCATCGCCATTGAGTTCTGTAGCTACAGCATTACCCCAGAGGGTGGAATGTCATGCTCTTACGTCGTTTGTAACTTTGGAGACCGCTTACTTACTTTTCACTTCAGCCTCTCGTTGCTGATCATTGGAAAGACATTTTGCCAAGTACATCAGTACCTCTCCAGTTCCATCATCAAACCTATCGAGCAACTCAATACTGCCCAGCTCGATCTTGACTGCTTTCAGGGGAGAAGAAGCAAGTAATGCCGCTTGATCTTGTGTGATAACGAAATCCACGCTCCACTGGGTATATATACTATAACCCGCTATTCCCCTCACTGGAGAGGATTGCACTGCGACCGTAAAATCCGTTACCGTTCCATCATCAAAAGCAATCTTTGCTGTTTTACCTGCCGGAATTACATTATCGACTGCCTGGCTAAATGAAAAAAGAACCCTCATTATGAGCTTATCGTTGTCTGTAAAAAGTCCAACTGCACGCCAACCCTTGTCTGTATACGAGATATATCCTCTCTTTGATTTTCCAAAGGCATCCGTCTTTGTTTCTACTCCGGCACAATGATTTTTTGCATTCGGGTGGAAGTGGGCACACCCAGAAAAAAACAGAACGAGACATCCAATAAGCATTGTTTTCATTTCGGCTCCTTTTGAATAAAAAAAGCAAATATAAATAACGATCGTGTAACTACAATAAATAGGTGCATGATGCCATTTATCTAGGGCCATGTCTGTAACCCTGATCACATTTATATTTTTATTGCGTTAAATTCTGATTCATTACTGTGGCAGTCTCGACATTAACTATATTTACTAAGCTCCTTTGAAGTGGAGATGCCGATCTCTTGCTTGAAGAGTCTTTTTAACGCTTAAATAGGTTAAATATGCATTTATGATCTACATTTCCTTGCTCGGTCGTCCGAAATCATCATGGAAAAACTTAGTTATCTCATCAACCTGCAGTTCATTGATGACATGCTCGTAAAACAGACCAGCCTGTGATTCGTCGCGCAATTTACGTCATCTTCCAGCCGAGGTAGCCTCAGGGATCTAACAAGTAGCCCGTTTTGTAATCTCTGGCATGGACCATTAGCTCTTTCCAAAACGAATTGAAATCATGAAGGAAATCCGCTACAAGTAGTAATGCTTGTTAAGTGGAAAACGATATGTTACTCAATTGTTTCAAATGATTGACTGGATCGGATTCTTTTCGAGACCATCAAGGATGCTAGCTGGACGACTGGTGCTTACTCCTACCAGGGAATTTCGGGCTGTGTGCAACAGATTCTGTTAGCCTCAGAAGGGGTAGAAGATGCTGATTACTGCTCTCTTCCTAATGCTTACATCCGGCACGGTAACGCAGGAGGCCCTAAAATGGAAGTCAATTGTGCCAGGCATGCAACTAGCTTGGCTGAATGCAAAAAAACCAAGCCCTATTGGAAACTCCCGAATCCTCGTCATACGAATCGATCCATCGAGATGGCAGCTAGTACTTGTGAGCAAAAACCAAACGGGCGACAAGAATGGGCGAACTGAACGCGAGTGGGCCCACGATAACGATTTGGTGGTTGCAATCAACGCCGGGATGTTCGCAGCTGACTACAACAGACATGTGGGCTACATGGACTATCGCGGACAAGTCAATTCAGGTGTTATCAATCACTATAAGTCCATCGCAGCATTCGATCCTCGAAATCCCGTAAAGTCTCCTCCTTTCCGTATACTCGACTTGGATGAGCCGGGGATCACTTTGGATTCGATTTGCCAGGAATACATGTCGATCGTTCAGAACTTGAGACTCATCAAGAGACCTGGCATCAACCGTTGGGGCAAGCAGGACAGGAAGTGGAGCGAGGCAGCCCTGGGAGAAGATCGGCACGGAAGGATTTTGTTCGTGTTCTCTCGATCTCCATTCTCGATGCATGATCTCAATGAGGAACTACTGTCTAGCGAAATCGAACTATTGGCGTTGCAACACCTCGAGGGTGGACCTGAGGCTCAGTTGTACCTCAATGTAGGTGGAGTTACTCTTGAAGTCGTTGGAAGTTATGAGACTGGTTTTCAGGAAAACAACGAAAACACATCAGCATGGAAGATTCCAAATGTTCTTGGGGTCAAACGAAAGAAGGTGGAGAATACCAGTATACAGGTTGACGACGCTTCGCTCCACCCGTGAGCTTTGTCGTTAGTAACTACAAAATATAGTCGGAGACGGATCTGGTTTTTCGAAATTGCTTTTTACCAGAGTCTTCCAGTGAATCTTCGGCAGCTGTGGCTACCGACCATTTCTGCGGAGTCGTTGATATTTCTGCCGGGCGATCATTTGTACCAATGAACCTCCGGCAGCTGCGGCTATCGAACCTTTCTTTTGCGTAGCGTCTCCTTTCGGTTCGCAAACACAACCGGAATAGTTGGCAACTACCACCAACGCCCCCAATTTCATATCAACGGATTTACACAAGGCTCGACAGTTTTTTAAATTCTCCATCGGGATCTCATCCCTTGCGGACGCAGCCATAGGAGCGCAGCCTATAGCAGAACCGAGACAAACCATGGATGCCAACCAAAACAAGCTCTTGAACAATGTCTTCATGTATACCTCCCAATAGTTCATAAAAAATTTCAAGTAGCTATACGCTATTAAAAATCCAAGCAGCTTCTCTTCTCTAACAAGATTGACACACCTCAAGAACTTCCTGCCGACATAGGAATCACAACTTACCCTTGACAAGCAAGCAAAAAGGCGATAGCGACCATTGGCTCACCTGAGACATCCAGGTGTGTTTACATTCAAAAGGAGGAATCATCATGCAAAACAGTACATTTCGTAATCGCGATTTTTTGACTCTACTCGACTATACCAAGGAAGAACTAGAGGTAATCCTCGATGTGGCTTTTGATCTCAAGCGCAAGAGAATGCTTGGCGAAAAGCACCACCTGCTCGATGACAAGACCCTGTTTCTCATCTTCTACAACCAGTCGCTTCGCACCAGGAATTCCTTCGAGGCCGGGATGACGCACCTGGGTGGCCATGCCCACTTCCTGGATTCCAGCAAAATCTATACACCGGCGGTGGAAGGACGCGAGGTGGCATACTCCACGGAACGAGTCTCCGACGTGGCCCGGACCCTTGCCAGCATGGGTGAAGGAATCGCAATCCGTTGTTACGGCGACCCGGTGAACTGGGAATATGGCGCAGCACACGAGATGCAGAAAGAATTCGCTAAATGGTCCAATGTCCCCATCATCAACATGGAATGTGACAAGTACCACCCCTGCCAGGCCATGGCAGATCTCATGACAGTGAAAGAAAAATTCGGCACGTTCAAGGGTGTGAAATTCACCATGTCATGGGCATACTCACCAAGCGTACACAAACCACGATCTGTTCCCCAGAGTGCCATAATCGCAGCGGCCAAAATGGGAATGGAAGTTACCTTGGCCCACCCCAAGGGCATGGAGTTGGATCCTGAAATCATTGGAGCATGTGAACAGATGTCCGGCCAGGCCGGCGGCTCTTTCAAGGTAACCAATTCGTTTGAAGAGGGACTAAAAGGCGCACATGTCGTATACCCCAAGGCATGGTGTGCAACTCCGATTTTCAAGGCACCAGTGGGAGAAGACAGCGAAGAAAAGACTCAGAAGATCTTCGACGCCAACAAGGACTGGATCTGCGATGCCAAGCATATGTCCATGGCCGAAAAAAACGCCATCTACATGCACTGCCTGCCATGTGACAGAGGTTTCGAGGTAACTGACGAAGTCATCGATGGTCCCCAATCCGTGGTGTTCGATGAAGCCGAAAACCGCCTGCATGCTCAAAAAGCAGTAATGTCCCTGCTCATGGGATAAAAAAACGATCTCTTGTCCTCTTGCCGTAACCTCCTGTCCATCCTAAAAAAGATTCATTATGCCTATAAATATTTTCCATGGGTAAATGATCTATAAATCAAACAAAATCCCTTGACACTCAGGACGCGGCAAGTTACCGATCCGTCCACGAATATGCTGATTGACATTTTTGTCAATGCAGTACTTATACAAAAATTCACATTAGCTTCACCAAACCCGAAAAGGAGCATAACCGCATGGAACAGCAAAACAAAAACAGGGGTTGGATTGTCACTTTTGCAGGAACGGGTATCAACTTGGCATTAGGGGTGCTCTACGCATGGAGCGTGGTTCGCGCCGGAATCGAGGCACAGGTAAAAGCAGGTAATTGGGATTGGGCTGAGACGTCTTTGAACGATCCCTACGCAGTAGCGGTTTTGGTATTCGCATTCGTCATGGTGCCGGCCGGACGAATGGTGGACAAATTAGGGCCTCGACTGACATCTACCCTGGGTGGGATATTGGTTGGAATCGGTTTTATGGTTGCATCCTTTTCATCCAGCATCTGGGCATGGATTCTGGGTTTTGGCGTATTGGCGGGAGGCGGCATCGGCATGGCCTATGCTGCTGCCACCCCTGCTGCGGTCAAGTGGTTCCCCCCAAAGCGCACTGGACTCATCGCCGGGCTGGTGGTGGCAGGATTCGGTCTGGCATCTGCCTACATCGCACCTTTGGCCACTTTCATGCAACACCAGTTCGGAATTACTCAGACCATGTTGTATCTTGGAATCGCGTTTTTGGTAGTAGTTGTCGCTCTGTCGCAATTTCTTGTGGTTCCCCCCGAAGGCTACATCCCTGGCGGGTCTTCACAACAACCAACGCCACAGCAAGCCGCTGCAGCTGAAAAAGCTGAATATAACTGGAAGCAAATGATGAAGACCTCCTCTTTCTGGAAGCTCTGGGCCGTGTACGCCATCGGCGCAGGTGCTGGACTCATGGTCATCTCCTTTGCTGCCGGCATGGCCAAGACCTCCTTGGGAGAATTGGCCTGGTTGGCTGTCACAGTGCTTGCCGTGGGAAACGCATCCGGCCGAGTCTTCGCGGGGATTCTTTCGGACAAGATAGGTCGCAAGGCCAGCCTCACAATCTTCCTGACGTTTCAGGCGTTACTCATTTTCGGCCTCATGTTCATTTCAAAAGACAGCGCTCTGGCCGTCGTTCTCGTGGCGACCTTCATAGGCTTCAACTACGGAACGAACCTCACCCTGTTCCCTGCTGCAACAAAGGACTTCTTCGGAGTAAAAAGCCTGGGACTCAACTACGGTATCGTATTTACAGCCTGGGGTGTTGGTGGAGCAATCCTTTCACGCGTATCAAAGATGATGGTGGCCAAGACCCACAACTTAGATTACTCCTGCATCATGGCTGGCTCGCTGCTCGTGCTTGGCGCTATCCTGGCACTGTTCATCAAACCACCGAAGTCCGCCGAGCAATAATAACAATTACGTATTCCCATCATTGAAGGTTCAACGCCCTTCGCGCCTCGACCTGGTATCTTCAGTTGCTATTGAACCTCTACCGTTATTTCATGCAGGTCCGTACCGCCAGACCCAGTGGCCCTTGCCGTGAGTACAACTTGCCCTGCTGCTTGAGGTAAGGTTACCTCGGCATGAAAAACATGTTCTCTCATGACGCTCATCTCTTCCCACTCTCCATCACCAACACGAATCTCCACCTGTTGCAGGCTTGTAGGAGCAAAGGCGATAGCCCTTACTTCGATGGTCTGGCCAATGGAATATTGTGCAGCGCGTGGATTGTGACTTCCTAGTGTTGAGTCTGTTGGTGAAGTAATCATAACCACTGGCCAGGATGGATTCGAGGTAAGTTCTATAAGCCTTACCCCTGGACCAGTGTTATCGATGGAAACGAGCGAATAGGTTGTGGGATCGGTTTTACCAACGCTTGGGCCCGTGACATGCAACGTGTTACCAAGCCAGGCTATATCCGCCCTATGGGTATGGCCGCAAAGATAGATGTCGGCCCCTGATTGATCAACTATATCTTGCATTTTTGAGGATCCAAGGCGAAGCCGCTCAGGACCGACCATGGGGTGATGCGCAGCTACAATAGAAAAGCTGGGATCCGTTGAATCACTGGAAATCAAATCCAAAATCTGATCAGCCTGATCATTGCCCAGTACCCCGGCTATATTGACGGCATTTATGGAAGAGTCTGAAGTATCGACTCGCACTATTCGAACACTTCCTACGCTGGAGTCGAGTTGGGTAAGTCCAAAGAATCCGGCACCTGCACGGCCGGTAACGGAGTATGTCAAAAACGGTTGACCATCATCGGTCTTTTTATCGTGGTTTCCCGGTATCTCAAAAAAATATGGATACTCTGGAGCGTTTGTTATGGAGTCCAAGTATCTCCTCCACTGAAAAGAACTACCCCCATCCGTGACGTCACCTGTATTGATACTGGCTACGGGATCGATGACCGGTACGATTTCATCGACAAAGGCTGTAGTCAACGCCGACGCAGTCGCGCTTTCCCCGAAGTGACAATCGGTTATGTGTAAAAACCATATTGGCAGTTGGTTGCTTTCCGCATCAACGACACAAGCCAATCCCTGTTGGTGGTAACCAGGATCACATTCACACGCAGGCACACCTTCTGCAACGAAACAACTACCGTGCCCCGAACATGATATGCCTGAGCATGGATCCGTATCGTCCATAATGCAGTTCAAGTCTTGTTCATGGTAGCCATCGTCACAATTGCAAAAGAGGTTGCCTGCCTCGTCCACTTCGCAAGTACCATGGTTGGAGCATGTGACTCCAACGCATGGGTCCTCATTATCGTTTTCAACGCATTCCAGTTCCCTGGCATGATAGCCCTCGTTACAGTTACAGAAAGGAGAGCCATCATCGGCCGTCTCACATGTCCCATGCCCAGAACACTCGATTCCCATACACGGATCCTGTTGGTCGACACACGTCAGACCGACTGGAAAGTAACCCTCGTCACAATCACAGTAGGGATCATTACCATCAGTACGACAAGATCCATGCCCTGAACAGTCGACCTGATTGCATGGGTCAACGACATCGTTTTCAACACACTCCAGGTCCTCGGAATGATATCCCACCTCGCATAAACAAAAAGGCTGACCTTCGCTGATGACACAACCACCATGGTTTGAACAGGATACTTCCCTGCATGGATTTTCGACCTCGTCGGCGACGCACTCCAAATCTTCGGCATGAAATCCTTTATCGCAAGCGCAGATAGCCTTTTGCCCGGCTATGGCGCATGTTCCATGGCCTGAGCATGTGATTGTATCACAAGGATCTTCTTCAGGAGCCTGTTGCGAACTGCAAGCACCTGACAAGGCCATTGCACAAGAAAGCAAGAAAACGCAACTATTCCACAAGAGCTTGAATTTGCAACACATGACACGCATCCTTTCAAATCTGTTTGTAAAAAAACAGTAACGTTACTCAGAAGGCCCTGAGACAGATAAATTGCAAAATACTATGGAAATATCAAATCAAATCTTGGCTAGACCTGGTCTCCTGTCGATGCTAAAAATACCCCCATGAAAAACATTCCAATCATTGCCCTGTGTCTGTTGGGTTCTTTGTCCAATATTGCGTGCAGTAAGAATGAGCCCGACGCACCTGTCCCGCACGACAAAGCCCCAAAGAGCAACGCTGGACTAAGTATTGTACCTGCAGGTCAGGCAGCAACGAGCCAGGCTAACAAGTCCGTTTTGAAGATAGCCAGTGACGAACTTCGTGTCATTCTCGTCAATCCCAACGGACCTGCGGCCAAGGCTGGATTCCATGCAGGCGACGTTTTACTTGCAGGAGACGGAACAGATATAAACAATGAAGATGACCTGGCCCATGTGCTAAAGCGGGCTGCCAGGAAAAAAGTATTCTTCGAGGTCCGCTCTGAAGACAAACTCCTCACCCTTCCGATGAACACATCCGATCCTGGTTGGCTGGTGCTTTCAGGTGACATGTTTAAAGGTTTCTTGCTCAATAGAATACAATCGAAAAAGAAAAACGAAAAACCCACTTCCGGCAAAGCCCACCCTCTCGATTTTCCGTCTTACGATGGAAAAAAACTCAATACCGAGGCTATGCTGGGCCATCCTGTGGCCATACTTTTCTGGGGTACCTTTCGCAGCGATTCCTATGAGCATCTGGGAGCTTTTGCCAAGTCGTGTAAACATCTTGCGGATAAAGGCCTGCAATGTGTCTCTGTAAACACTCTGGAGCTTTTCACCATGGTCAAAAAGACCAAGCAATACGCTAAGGAGTTAGCTAGGGTCAGAAGTGAAATATACCCGGCAGGTCCAATCCTGGTGGACATGTTCATGAAGAGTGAGTATCTGTTTGGCATTGAAAAAGTCCCCAGCCTCTTATTGCTGGATAGCAACGGAAACATTGTAAAACGTCATGACGGTCCCCTTGCGAATCCTATGCAAGAGATGGAACCTTTTCTTTCTTCAGTTACTGCTCAAAGCAGGTAGGAGTACGAACTGGCCACAGAGTTTGGGAAATACAGGCTGGTGAAAAGAATCGCTGTAGGCGGAATGGCGGAGATCTTTCTTGCCTACGTCGAGGTCAACGGCAGGAAAAAAGCCGTGGCGATCAAGCGGATGCTTCCTCAACTGGCGCAGGACCATGAACTCGAAGAGCAGTTTATTGCCGAGGGAAAGTTACTAAAACAGCTTCGACATCCGAACATTGTAGAGACCTTTGAACTGGGCAGGCAAAAAGGCTCATTGTTTATTGCCATGGAGTACGTGTTTGGAGCCAGTCTCGATACTTTGCTCCGATCATGCAAATCACAAAAGCTCAGGATTCCACTGAACCTGCTGGCGAGAATCGGGGCGGATGTATGTGACGTGCTTGGATATATTCATCATTTAGGCGAACGTGATGGCTCCCGGCAACACTACATTCATCGCGACATCAGCCCTCAGAACATCATGCTCAGCTACTCTGGGCAAATCAAGGTCATGGATTTCGGCGTAGCCAAAGACATCGGGACGCTGAGCAGGACCAGGCCTGTGGCTTTGGCCGGTAAAGTCGCATACATGTCCCCGGAGCAGGTCAAGCAGGTACCGGACCTGGACCTTCGTACCGATATCTATTCCCTTGGAGTAGTGTTGTTCGAACTCGCGGTTGGAACAAAACCATTTTCGGCATCCACAGAGTTGGATACCATGTTGGCCATCGTCAAAGAGCCACTTGTGGACCTGCGCGATCTGGACGACGAAATCCCTGACGAATTCGCAGAGATCATAATAAAGGCCATGGACAAAGACCGGCAGACAAGATATCAGGACGCAGCAGAACTGAGAATGGCCCTGGACGAATTTTTAGCACACCGCAACGCCACTGTGAGCCCAAAGGATCTGGCTATTTTCATAAGACGAGTCTTACCTCCCAAGAAAAAATCTCCTCCCCAGACACAAGATTCACAAATAAAACAGCCTGTGAACACCAAGGCACCCGAGCATGTCCAGGACGACAACCATGACATGGTGCATGCAGGAAAAGTCAAACAAAACCAGGATACGGTCTCGGAATCCGATGAACATGTTATAGTTCTCACGAAAAAACTCAATCGGACCACTAAGCCGCAAAGCGCTGCTCATGCGGACCGGCCGGAAGCACTGGACACAAAGATCGACCTGAGCGAATCTGAAATGTTCGCATCCATCGCTCCTAGGTCATCTTCGAAACAGGTTGGTAAACTTTGGATTATTACGCTGGGCATACTGGCCGGCAGCGGACTGGCTATCGGACTCTATTTTATGCTCGCTTCACAACCCATGCGTCATGTGCCTCCCCCTTCCAAACCTGTCACAACAGTTGATGCCGGACCCGCGGCAACTACATCAAATGCTCCCGAAAAGAAAAAGCCTAAAAAACCATCTCATGTACAGATCGGTCCACCCAGTACGAAACCGGGCAAAAATCCAGCCATGCACAACAACTATCCGGTCCCAGTAAAAATAGTGGACAAGGCAAAGGCTCATGGTAGTCCAAAAGCCATTTTACCTTCTGCTTTGAAAAAACCTTCACC
>CAYSLH010000189.1:0-10101 GCA_964431605.1 uncultured Myxococcales bacterium | reverse complement strand
CTTGGCTGCTTTCACGAGGCGTGAATCGTAAAATATCTCTGAATATACTGCATTTATTCCAGTAGTTGAAAGTAAATCTTCAAGTTGTTCTTTAGTCATGAAAGTGTGTATTTTAATTGCATTGGGACTTTTGGAGAGTAGTTCGATTGCTTTGATTTGCTCATTTTCTTTGGCGTCGGTTTTTATCAAAACATCGATTCCAAAACCCATCTCCTGCACAAGGTCCATTACGGCAACGCCATAGAATTCCCTCTCTTTCAACAGTCGTCCACTCTGTCCATCTTCTATGACAAACGCCAATCTGTATTCTGCGGCACGGTCTTTCCACTTTTCCCATTCATCCAAGGCTGGTGCAAAGGCGGAATCCAGGTTTCCAGAGAGAGTCTTTTCATCAATATTGCAATATGTTCCAGCAAGTTCCAGCAGTTTCCTTGTGCCTTTCAGGCCATATGGCGACCGAATGTTTTCCAGCTTGACATCCATGGAGAAAAGTACCTGTTTGGCCAACTCCTCCCATGGAGCATGGGGAAAAACCAGTGCTGCCAAAGAACGTGAATAATCCTTGAGATCTCCGATGCCAAATTCCGGCACGATACAAACGTTGACCTTAATCCCGCAGGAAATCATTTCCTTTATAAGTTCCGCCCTCCCCTTTGTGGGGGGAAATCCCACCAGGGCTACTCCATGTTTCGTGAAATTGTTGCCTTGCTCCTTCTCAACTGCTTCTCTGGCCTGTCTTACCATGTCCTGGTAGGTCTCGTATGGTGAATGCAGATCCGTGTTCATGGTGACGATAGGAATGCTGGACCTTTGCTGGGCTCTGTACAATACTGAGTCCACATCATCTCCTATGATTTTGGGTAGACAGGTGTTGTTCAAACAAACGAGGCGGATTTTACGGTCTTTGGTAGCCTCGTCTAGTGCTCTTTCCAACTTTTCACTTGCGCCAAAAATAGCGTCTTTTTCATCGATACCGGTAAAAAAGCTCTTGGACCCTGCTGGATGCTCTACCTCCCCCCTGGGCCATGGAGATGAGGAGTAACTGACCAACGGCGCAAATGTAAAAGGTTCGATGGATTTACATTCCATCTCACCATGTACTATGTAGGCGATAGGGTCAGTGAACTGGATAGAACAAAGGCTGGATCTTTCTATCTCGAAATCGGAAAAAAACTGGTGCCACTGTTTTGGATTTCCCCACCTTGTGGTTGAGATGGGTTCTGCATCGTCCTGCTGCTCATTGTCCATTTTTCCTTTGGTTCCCTCAACTTCAAGGGACATGGAAGCATTTACTGCTCTTGCCATGCAAAAGGCTACGAATCTCTCCACTTGGTGAGGTAGTATGGACCTTTGATGAGGACTACGGTGGTCTTCAACCATGGAAATGTTGTATAGCCTGGAACTGTAAATATTATCTGTGGTGCTATGCGCAGAAAAAGCACTCACCTCCAGAACTACCGGACCTTGCGGAGCACTGAAAGTAAGGGTGAATCTCTCTGGCGAAGGTTGAAAAGCCTCCTGGAAAACATATGAAAACCATCTTGTTTGTCCTGGTACGAATTTTCCGGATAACATGGTATCGACCACGTGTTCATCGAAACGGAGTACTCTCAGTTCCTGGTTTTCGAAATGCAACAGGGAAAACTCGTCTCCTGAAAGCAACTCCATCAGAAAAAGCTCCAGTCCAGCTTTCAATCCCGCCGTTTTTGCACCATGGCTTTGGTCCCAAACAAAATTTTCAGGAGATATCCAGTTCAATCTGTATTCTTTTTTTCCATCAACAAAATCCAGGTACACAGTACCATCCACTCTTGGAATGACCTTAGTGCATGAACAAGTATCTGCCTCGTGACGCTTTAGATGATTGTTTACCTCTTTGGCGATTTTGGTGAGGACCGTGCGAGCATCAAACTTGTTTTTATCCTGATGTGTAGGCATCTATTGCTTTGTTCCTGACATCTGTGGAGAGCATTTGTATGGACGTATTTTTTCAAGAGCGGTTTTTGCGTGTTCCAGGCCGTTTTCAGCCAATCTTTCCAACTCGGAACAAATTTCAGCCGTTGCAAATTCCTGCAGGTCCAGGAGTACTTCGTCGTCAAGAAAATCCCTTTTCATTATTCTGTGCAATAGTGAGCCAGCCCTTGGATCAGAAGCACGCAACAAGCCGCAAAAAGCAGGGACGATCCCATCTGTGCAATTTTCAGCAATATCAAAAAGTTCATCCAGAAGCGGTTTCGAATCCACTAGCCCCACGGATTTGATCAACTTTTCGTTGGAAAAGATACCTTCACATAGTAAATACTTTTTTATCAAGCGTTGAGCCATGGGCTTTTTTTGTCTTGCAAGAGCTTCGATTATCACAGGGTTCATGGCTTCCCATCGATCTTTTGGCATGATCGCGACGTTCGGCGGATTGCCTCCTGCATTTATCAATCTTGCAATCGTCATGTTTTTTGTTTCCCTGGGGTACTTATCAAGGTCTCGTTTTAGCAACTCCATGGCTTTGTGAAGTTGTTGCGGTCCGACGATTCCGAAATAGAGTATGGGTTCGAGCAGCCATGAAGGAAATACTCCTTTGGATGCCGTCTTTTCATAAACAGCCAAGGCACATGCAGGACAGAGCATTATGAACCGCCCATCGTTTCGTTTGACACCAATGAGCAAGGAGCCATTTGAGTTTTCAATCGTTCCCTGCCCAAAAGAGCCATCTAAAATCTTTTTTGCGATTCTTGAAATATTCGATTCATCGCAATCTTTTTGACTCAATGTCTGTGCGATTTGGTTTTCGTATTTCAGATGCTTGTATTCGCTTTCGTCCATCTGTTCCCTGACGCTATCAATGGCAGCCAACAGCACGGAACGCACCAAGGGGCTGGGATCGTTCTTCAATGTTTTTGCAAATTGGGCGATCTCTCGTGCATTGTTGCATTGGGACACCACGGCCATGGCACGGCGAAACGGGTTACTGGACCTTGTCATCGATGCTGCAAGAGAAGGTTTTTCGAGCATGATATTCACTGCCAGCTTCGCTGCAAACGTGCCTAGCAATGTCTCATAACCTGCGTTGGAAAATGAAAACCTGGGTAAAGCCCGGCAGTTAATGGCGACCATGGCTTGAACTATTGCAGCTTTTTCACCAATCCCTTGTGAAATCCACAACAACTCTTCCAGGGCTTTTTTGCCTCCGTTTAGAAGTTCTTTTTCTGCCATGGCTCCTGTCTGAGGATCAGGGAGGGCTCTAATGGCTTTTTGCAATTTATGATCATCTATTGTGTTGGAGTGACAACCCAGGAGTCCCACGCACGAGAGCAAAAGTGCAATCAACAGAGTCTTCATTGTGCTTCTCCCCGAGCTTGTCCTAAGGCCAGTGTAATTTTCGCGATGTTTTCTAATAGTGTTTTTGCTTTTTGATCTCCAGCTTCTGCTGCTTTTTCCAATCTCGACATGATAGCAGGATTGGGCATCTCGGCCATGGTTTTCATCGTTTCGAAATCGACATACTTGTATCCGGATTTTATTATCTCATCCAGTAGTTCTTCGGCCCTGGGATCATGCAACCTCACAAGAACACTGAATGCACCGGTTGTGGCCCGTCCCTTGCAATTTTTTGCAAGAGCATATGCATGGTCAGCAGCCTTTGGAGAATTGGAAAATCCCAGCAGTTGAATTGAGAAAAAAGAAGATTGTGCTTCTCTACAAAAAAAGTGGTGTGTTAGGGAATCCATCGCCTTTGGGTCTGCCTGCATGGCAGCAGCGGCGAGCAGATCGTAATCGGGCATGAACTCTAGACCTTTGAATTTTACCAATCTCTTTGCCTTTGCTCCCGCCAATATGGCCAGAGCTAGGATTTTGTTCTGTTTTTTTTCAGGAAATTTTTCCAGGTCCCTGATAAGCAGTTGTGCTGCCTCCAGCCTCGTGCTGTGTGGAGTAAATCCCATTCGTCCCACCATGGGCATGAGTAACCATGGAAGGTATTTTCCAAATTTTGCTGCTCGTTTGTATAAGTGCATGGCACAGATCTGATCCAAAGAGCCCTTTATACCGTCACCGGAAAAAGATAGATCCAGTGCTCCGTTGTACCAGGACTCGCCTCCAGGTTCCAACTTCGACATCTTCGCCTGTGATACTAGTAGTTCTATAGAATCAAAATCCGGAGCACGGCAATCGACCTGGGTCACCTGGGAATTGTCCTTTTTTGGGTCAGGTGCGGCAAAACGTTCAAGTAAAGGTTTTGCCAGGTCTTTGATGGCTTTTTGTAATTCGACTCTCTTTTTAGCTGTTTTTGCCCTGAGCAAGGAGCAAACACTCCCCAATGCGATTCCCCACTCGACCACAGAACGGTCAGATTCTTTTTTCATCAAATTCAGGTTGGCCAAAAATTCATCTGGGTTCGCAGACATGGAAACGTAGGCAAGGGTTCGTTCCAGGGGATCTTTTGAGTATAAAAAACGGTGGAACATCTTTGGATCATCATGCAACCATTTCATTACAAAATCAGTAGCCAAAAAAGATAAGGGCATGTTTTCAGCCATGGAAAATGGTACATGTATATCAAACGCCATGGGACATTTCACATGATTCAGGGCCATGGAAATCATGGAATCATGGCCCGAGGCATAGCCCATGTGGAGTAGTTCTTTCATGCCATCATAGCCGTGAGCACGCAAATCTCGTTCGGCCTTTGCTCTCTGGTCAGGTTCTCTGAGCTTCAGAATATCGTCACGCAAGTTTGGTCCCTGGATGGAGCAGGAAAAAACGACCCACGAGAGGAAAAAAATTATTACCATACCCCAGGGATCAAGCTTATTTTTTACTCTGAGAAAAAAATGAACTTTTGCCCTTTCCATTTGAAACTGCTCCTTTCAGTGGATCAATATTAGCAGTTACCTTATATTCATTGCCATGAAAACAGCGGCATTTTTCGATCTGGACAAGACTCTCATCACTATCAACAGTGGACGAGCCTGGATGCAATCAGAGTTCAGAAAGGGGCAGCTTTCAACCTGGAATTTTATCGAGGCTCTGGTCTACCTGGTGGCGTATCGCTTTGGGATCATCGATATGGACCACGCCATGTCCCGTGCCATGAAGACCATCGAAGGCCAGCAGGAAGAAGAACTCAGAAGACGAACCCACCTGTGGTTCGAAAACGAGGTCCAGGGCTACGCGGCAAAGGGAGCATGGAACGCCTTAGATGAGCACAGACATCTGGGTCATGCGCTCGTATTGCTGACTTCCTCTTCTTTGTATGAATCGGAAATTGCAACCAGGTTTTTCGATCTCGATGATTTTTTATGCACCAGATACCGGGTCGAAGATGGTCGATTCACGGGAGAAGTGGTAAAACCCATGTGTTATGGTTCTGGAAAAGTGATTCATGCCAAGGCCTGGGCTCAGAAACACGGCGTCGAACTTTCCAGGAGCTACTTCTACACAGACAGCATCACGGATCTACCCATGCTGACCCAGGTGGGAAATCCCAGGATCGTGAATCCTGATCCCAGGTTGAGACGCTTGGCAAAAAAGAAATCCTGGCCGATTCTGGATTGGAGCTGAAATAGTCCTTTGTGAAGCTGGCTCATATGGTTGTATGGATCCAAAATTCATGGAGACACGGAACATTTGCAAAATGTTGATATAAATCTGGGTTGGGCGTGCAATAACAATTGCTTGTTTTGCTCCAACGGCCAGGCGACCCCTGCCCAACGAAATTGGGGTGATCATGACGAGATCAAGGCGGAAATCATCGCGCGGCACAACCAGGGGGCTGAATCCATCGGATTTTTGGGAGGTGAACCCACCATCTACCCCAAAATCAAGCAATTGATTCGTCTGGCAAAGCATCATGGTTACAAAAGGATCTCCATCTGCACGAACGGCCGAAAACTTTCTGAAAACAGCTTCTTGCTAGAATTGATAGAAGCTGGTCTTACAAGGGTTGCCCTTTCAATTCATTCTCATAAATCATCCCTGGAAGACGAGATCACAGGTCGCAAAGGTTCCTTTGAGCAAAAGATAAAGGCGATTTCGAACCTTGTGGCTGCAAAAGGGGCGGGATTGTTACCTGATGGATTTTCCTTGAATGTGGTTTTACACGGTAAAAACGTAAACCATCTCGTGGACTTTTCACGGTTCATGGCCAAGCGTTCAGTAAACGATATTAGATTCAATTTTATTAGACCTGCATACAAGGCGTTACACTCGAAGACTTGGGTGCCCTCATTGAAAACCGTTACACCAAGCCTGCTGTCGGTCATAGCTGAAAACGAGTCCAGACTTTTTCTTACAATGACCTTTGCAGACATACCTCTTTGCAAATTTCCATGGCAAGTGCTTGCATCAAGGCAACTGAGAGACAAATACATCGGAGAAAACTGGGATCTCGCTACCGAGGTAACTCAACACCGCCCGATACAATACCAGGAGCAGAGCACAAACCGTTTCAACTGGAAACAACAACGACAAGAAAAACTCAAGTCCTATCCCGCGCCTTGCCTCAATTGTCCATACAAGGCATCGAGTTGCGAAGGAATATGGCAAGGGTATCTCGATATCTATGGAGAAGCAGAGTTTGCAGGCTCGGCTGCCATGGTTCAAGCATCCATGAGTAACACCTGAGGCAAAGAATATCATCCAAGCTGCCACGGTCCTTCGCAGTACCAGTCGAAGGCGTCATCGAATTCGATCTTGGCCTCTCGAGGCAACAACTTGGAGAGTTTCTTTGCCTTTTGAGCATCCGGCTGATTAATGATTTGGTACATCAGATCATAGAGCTTTATTTTTTCGATGGAACCCAGGGTCGGCCACAGATGGCCGTTTAGCTCAGAAAGATCCTTGCCGTCGAGAAATTCGTGATGGAATTTGTATTCCCTGGTACCTGGTGTGGGAGTGAGTGGAAAAGGGGTGGGATGTCCCCCTGCCTTGAGTATTCCCAGATAGGTTCTGAAAACATGCCTGTATGATTCGTCCCTGATTCCAACAACACTGGTGCAGTGAAAACGAGAGGTGTCGAAGCCCATATCGCGGCACATGGCAACAGCATTCATAGAATCGTCCATCCGATATGGTTTTCCAAATCGTTTCATCATCAGGGGTTCTGAACTCTCGAATGGTATGGTCATGTGACGTACACCTGCTTTTTGCATCTTTTTTGCCAAGCGGACATTTAGCCTGTCCGGCTGAATGCCCATCTCGAACTTTATTTCCACGGGAGAGCCTCGTTCTATCATGGCGTCCAGGAAGTTTTCCAAAACATCCGCTCGCAACATTATGTTTGGATCCCAGTTGGAAAATATCTTTATGCCATATCTCTCGTAAATTTTTACTATCTCGTCAGCAACATTTTCCGGGTCTTTTACCTGCTCGCTCCGGTAAAAAGAATTGATGCAGAAAGAACACCTGTATTTACAACCGAGCACCAGCCTGAAAATCCATATGGGAGGTGTTTGTTCCACCAGGTCCAGGGACGGGAAAACCTCCATTGAAGGTAAATACTGCCCAACATGCACGTAATCTGCGCCAGATTTCTTTGCGTGGTCTGGAAATAGCGAGGGATAGAATCCCCCAAATCTTATAAGCGTTTCAGGAAAGTACTCCTTGCAAATCTCGATCACTTCATGGGCAGGCTCGTAGTTGAAAGAAATGCAGCATGTAACCCATATTTCATCCGGCTCCCGCATCCGTGCAAGTCTTTTTCTCAGCCACTTCATGGAACGACCATAAAGGAAAAGGTCTCTCCTGGCCCTGGATCCATTGTCACCAAGGGGTTTCGTGGCATAACGGTTTTCCGGCATCATTACCTTTCCAAGACCCACGTCAGGATATCCGGCCATGTCCAGCAACTCCACTTCGTTACCCTGATGAGCTATGCTTGTTGCGATCTGGATCAGTCCAAAAGGGATTGCCTCAGCATATAGGTCCTCTTGGTATGGGTCTGCTACCAAAACCGGCGGGTTTATGAAAAGAAACCTTTTTTTCACGATTTTTCCGTCTCGGCAAGTACGTAATACAGGTTCATCTTATTCCTCGAAGGCGATGAAACCGAAATTCTCCTTGCGGCCAACCTGAACTCTTGGAAAATTTTTTTCACCAGGGGAAAACTCAACATACGCAAAATGTCCGGGTTTCCTCTAAGATCGTCGAGCAGCAACTCGGAATCTATCAAAGAGAAGTCCAGTTCTTTGGGTGATTCAAGACCTGGATCACCTGGTGAAGTCAATCTGTGAATACTTAGCAAATCGCAAGGAGGACCAAAACCATGTAACGCCATCCAGTTCAAAAGATGATTTTCATCTGTTGGTAAAAATGGCCGGTCCAGGCTTTTGAAATCCGGCACGTGAAAATAGAGTTTGGCCTCCTTCATTCCATCGGGTCCAAGGTCCAACCCGAGGAGTCTCAAGGATTTACCCATGAAAATTTTTGTCAACCTGTAGTCGTTCACAATGGCTTGTGTTAATTTCAATGCATGTTCACCAGCATGCTCAGCGAACTGGAGGTAAAACTTGAAGCGCCATTTGTTGCTTGAATCCCATGCCAGTCCGATGATGGGCTGTTTGACGAAGGATGAATTCATGGCTGGTTCCAGTTTTTGAATGGCATTGTATGGATAGGTGCCGAATTTTCCAGCCAATCGTTTGATCTCCTGGATTAGCAAACCCGGTTCATCCTTGAATCCAGCAAATGCGTAAGAAAAACGAAACGCATGTATTCCATCCGAGTCGAAAGACAATGATGGTTCGAAAACTTCTGAATACCTACCATTGTATCTGTCGATCCAGGTTATGAGATTTTTTCTCATAGATGACGGTGCTGCCTTGCTGGCCGGCATAATCATGTCCAACAATTGACTGGCTCTTCTTATATTAATTGGCAGCAGAGGGCTTTGACATGAGGGATACTCTTTGCGTATCCTTGCCGTATTCCTACACTCATTCCAACGAGAGCACAGTGGGCATCTTGGTTTAGGAAAAGCCATCTGCACATATTTCCTATCAGTCTTGACGACAAACGTTCGTGTACGCTAAGTATTACTCCATGCGCCAATCGTTTCGATGAGCAATAATCCTCATTACATAGATTTACCATGGAGACCAACGTGTACAATATAAAATATTCTTGGCTGTTTTTTCTCTCCCCTTGGCATGGATCCGACATGGGGTCGAGAGGTACGCAGGAAAGGAGATGATTGATTGGAATTTCAAACTATTAGCATCGAAAAGACCGATCACGTGTTTTCCATAGGTTTGAACAGGCCAAACAAGAGTAATGCTTTCAACCTCCAGATGCTCAGTGAGCTGGCCACGGCCTATACTAAATACGAAGACGATGATGAATCATGGTGCATGGTACTTTTTGGTCATGGTGATAATTTCACTGGTGGATTGGATCTGGCTGAGGTAGGCCCGGCAGTATCTTCGGGAAAAGCCCTTTTCCCTCAACACATGATAGATCCCCTGGACATGAAAGAAACTGGTCGCAGACGCAAAAAGCCAGTTGTATGTGCTGTCCATGGCTGGTGCATAACCATCGGGGTGGAACTGATGCTTGCTTCTGACATAAGGTTGTGCTCCCAAGAAACCAGGTTTTCGCAGCTGGAAGTCGGTCGTGGCATAATGCCTTTTGGAGGAGCCACCTTGCGATTTCCTCAAATCGCCGGCTGGGGAAACGCCATGAGATGGATACTTACGGGCAAGACCTTCGATGCGACAGAAGCCTATCGTTTAGGTTTGGTGCAAGAGGTGGTGGAACCTGATCAGTTGCGAAATAGAGCAATTGACATGGCCAAGGAGGTGGCTGCCCAGGCACCCTTGGCGGTCAAGGCTACTCGTCTTTCCGCCCTAATCGCCATGGAACAAGGTTGGGAAAAGGCACGCGAGATCATCTTGGATCAGGCAAGGGAACTAATGACGACACAGGACGCAGCGGAAGGAATGAGATCTTTCTTGGAAAGAAGAGATGCTTCTTTCAAAGGTAGCTGACGGGACAAGAACATGGGTTGTGCAGCTCCAAATCAGTTTCACTGGAAAGATCTAAGACAAGCTCCCATACATCGTGTTTTGAACAATAAGAAAATCGAACAATTGGGAAAAGACAGATTTGTTG
>CAYSLH010000188.1:7562-10191 GCA_964431605.1 uncultured Myxococcales bacterium | reverse complement strand
AACGTCCGGTATCGTACCCAGGGATTGCAGTGCATGGACCCGCAGCTTCCAAAGTTGGATGGATGTCAGATCGTCGAAGGTAATCGTTCCTGCATCCTCCTGGTATTGGCCTGAGATAGCAAAAGCCGCGTCTAGGTCCAGGTAATGAGTTATGAGACGCTCCATCTGGCCCTGTGTGTAACCTCCGCGGATCCTAAGCCCCTCCAAGTATTCGGAAATCAGTTGAGCGTCTCGAAAAGCTGCCAGGCGAAAAGATGCATAAACCTGTGGAGATTGACTATCCGAGGTTACTACGAACAGCGCTCTTTGCTGCTTATCGTTACCTGTTACCCCTTGTAAATACTCGCTTCCATATTTTACCGTACTCCATGGCAGGACTCCTCTGCCTCCCATGGCGTAACAGCTCAACACCCATCCTGCGGCACTGAGGTTGCTCCTGTCCACTCGGTTAGCCGTGCCATAGTTCCAAATCTCGATATTCTCTTCATTTGCTTTTTGAAAAACGAGCCTCTTGAAAATATACAAGTCGCGATTGACCACGGCCAGGTCCACAAGGTCGTCAAGTTGCTGCCTATGATATGGAAACCTGCTTATATCTATACGGTATTTTATATTCACCGGTTCACGTTCTCCAACGCCAGCCTTGAACAACGTACCAAAATACCCCAATGCCCTGAAGTCCCAAAAATCAAAAGGTTCATCAAGAGTCCAAGGGGTACTTCCATCAATGATGGTAAAGGGTGGGTCATTTCTATTTGGTTTGTTGTTCAGATAAACCTGGAACCCGGCACGATCCCATCCATTGGTCTTTGCCAATTGTACAAAATCACTTAGAACACCTTTGTATGTTGTCTCGTAAGGGGTGTCGAAAGCTTCAAAAGCGTCTTTGGTCCCAGTGATGTAATGGTCCTTTGCCAGTAAAGGCCAACTTTCATGAAAAGTAAGGTAGAAGCCCGGAACTGGTGTATTGGGCCAAGGCCCATTTGAAAACAGGCTGCCGTCAAAAAGTGGTGCGAAAGCTTCACGGAAATCTTCCCAATGCCCGGTGGTTTGACCAGGGGTGAAATCATTGTAAAGCGATTCGTTCATCTGGGATCCGTCCGGCAGGTACATGTCCATGCGTGTACGGCTGGACTGGCTATAGGGAACTAGGTTTACATGTGCCCGGTAGCGGTGTGCAACCTGTTGGAGTTCGTTGAAGGTAGCCAGGTAGTTCGGGTAACCATAGTCGTTTTGTTCCAGCTTGAACGATGGAAAGTTCGGAACAGAAAAGTCAGCTATGTCTACTCTGATGGGGATCTCGATGGATACCTGTGGAGCGCTCACTGTCAAGGTTCCATGGTGAATACCGGTTGATATGTCAGCAGGTATGAGTATCTCCACAAGTATACTCTGTGCGTGCTGTTGGGATGATGCGTTTTCGTCCATGTTGGTGGAGTAGTAATCACTGGGGCTCCTGAGGATCTCCGGAAAAAAGCCAGAGTCGGTGGTGACGAAAGCTATTCGTTGGATAGAGACATCCAGGTCCTGAATTGCCGTGGCTATGGAGATTTGTTGTTTTGCGCTTCCTTCGTCTTGCAGTACGAGTTGGAACGCAACGAGATCATTTTTCGCTCCCAACAGGTTTATGGTTCTTCCGTCGAAAACAGGGTTGTGAACCTGGTAATCCGAATCCACTGTCTCCAGAATGGAACCGTCGGCAAGCACCTTGTCTGTCACAGGTGCGGCCCATACTTTGAGACCTCCCTGCGAATATCCGCTCGATGCCGATGGAGCAAGCTCCACTTCCAATCCGGGATTTGGATACGAATCCATGTCCGCAGCAGTGATAGACAGTTGCTGTGCCGCAGCTTTTGCACCACCCCTTGCCACCACCGTCACTGACAGAGTGTAATTCTGACCTGGCTCCAGGATATCCTTTATGACTATGCTCTGTTCTGTGTCTGGGCCGGAGGCAAATGGAATCAAGTACCTGGGCACGGCAGTGGGAGAGTCAAAAGCACCGCCCTGTATAGACATGTCATATGCAAAAGCCCGTTGCCCAACCTTGAAACGTATACGAGCCTGGCCAAGGTCCACTCCGTTGTTGTCCATGTGGAGATCTTGTAGCGGCTCGGGAGGTTCATCCGCAGGAGCTGTGGTGACTACCAGTTCCGGTGCGGGCCCTGATGCCTCCTTTGAGTATACCGTCGGATTGCGATCCACTCGACCAGAGCTTTCGAATACCGCGATGCCGTACGATGCGCCGATGGCCAAGGCGTTGACTACGTCTGCTGGCACCTGCCACTCATAAAAACCATTTGATATGGGAGAATCGCTGATACCCATGATGGAAAAGCCGTTGCCGTAAACCACGTCCACGAATCGACTCCCCGCAAAGCTCCATGGAATCAGCTTGGATGGATCTTCGTCATAACCAGAAGCAAGGAAACACGACGCACCAGGCACTACGTTGAATCCGCCTGAGTCTCCTTCTTCCCAGTCTCCCTGTATGGAAGATACCGTAACGTGCTCCAGGGTCTCGGAGTTCTTTCTGTACCTTAGTACGGCAAAAACAGCTTTTTTACCGACCATGGCCGAAGTGTCCACCTTCAATACCAAATGGTGCTGAAACGCCTTGAGCCTGAGG
>CAYSLH010000188.1:0-7462 GCA_964431605.1 uncultured Myxococcales bacterium | reverse complement strand
TGTTGGGCCATGGTCCCACCGTATTGGTCTCGACTCAGGGACAGTTCCCAAACGCATCAGCAGTAGCGTGGACCATGCCGGTGAGCAAGGACCCTCCAAGGTTTGCCATGAGAATAGGAGAAGGGCACAAGACATATGCAGATATAATGGAACGCAAGTGTTGCGTCATAAACATACCCACTCAAGACCATGTGGATAAAGTCATGGTTTGCGGAACCAAGTCTGGTAATGAGGGCGACAAGCTTACCCCTGCAGGGATTGTTACCACACCGGCAAAGTTGGTGGATGCACCCAGGCTGGATTTTTGCGCGGCGTGGCTGGAGTGTGAGTTGGTGGGCAACCTGGAACTCGATGGTACCTGCCTGGTGCTGGTGGAGGCTAAGTTGGTCGAATGCCTTGTTCAAGCCATGGGCAAAGATGACCGATGGAATATCGTCCAATACCCAACACTGCATCATCTTGGTGGAAGCTCTTTCAGTGTGCCTGGAAAGATCATCAAATAGGATTTTGCCGAAATAAAGCAGTCAGTCGAAGACATACATGGGCCTGTTGACCATTCGTCGATGCTGCTTATATTCATGTTCGATAGGCGATGGGAGGAAACATGGATATCAAGCGTGCGGATGGTTTCGTTCAAACAGCAAAATCTGTCCCTTGTGGTCTTTACAGAACCACCAAGCCCATAGATGACAAGATCCCTGCCGACATTCTGGTTTATTATCACAACCACGGTAATCCGGGACCAGGTGTTTACCCGGTTGAAAAATGGCGAAACAACAAAGCGGTGTTTGCAAAGGGAGGTGTTTTGATACCTGCAGATGGGTATGAACATTCCCTTTTGCCCCTAAAACCCGAGGCATTCTACCGGGTGGTAGAACCTTTTTATTGTTGTGAAAACCATTGCCGTTTGTTTGAGAAGAACACCCTGGTGCAACTTGGTTACAACGGAAGGGGTGATGCGCTTTTGTTTGTTCCCGAGTGGAGCTACAACGGAATCCATCTGCCTGAAAAAGGAACAAAGGTCGAGGACGCAAAACTCGCGAAGATAGAGATTCTGAAAGTAGTCGCGGATTTCAACTCAGACCAGCAAGATGAGTTTGACGAGTACCTCACTGGTTTTCCCGGTTCGGACCTGACCCATTGACTGGCATAGCAGCCTCTGGGAGTGATTGGATCAGATAGTTATCCTGAACTGTTCCAAGATGTCGAGGGAGTCTTCGAGTAGGGTAATATTTGAGAGCATCTGTTTTACGCTCTTGGGAACGAGTTGTGAAAACTGGGAAAAGTCATCCATGAAATCCGAAGCCAATCCATTGGCCCGCAGTTCATACTCTCCCTGGTCCCGGGCGATGTTGCGTGGATCGAGCATAGAGTCATCCACACCGGGGCAGGTTACTGGGATTTCAAACTGAAAGACCGGATCTTTGTGAAATTCGACATTTTCCAATTTACCTGTGAGCACAGCATCTACGATAGCTCTTGAAACCCGGAAGGGTACGTGAGCATCGCTACCGTGTGGCTCCCCGCTATAGCCGGTGTTCATGAGCCAACACTGTACACCGTGATGCTTTACCTTGTTCATGAATAACCCGGCATATTCATGGGGCTTTAGCACAAGAGGTGTGTGACCAAAACATGCGTTGGACAGCACCCTCTGTGTGCCCTGGTCTATTTCGTTATCTGAAAGACTGGGCTTGTAGCTGGAGAGGAACATGAAGTATGCCTGCTCTGGTGTTAGTTTTGCAACAGGAGGAAGAACACCGAATGGATCCTGAGTCAGCAAAAAGATGTTTTTGGGGTGATCACAAGTACCATCGCTCTTAGCAGTGGAGATATGGGATAGGGGATAGGCCGCACGGGTGTTGTCGGTGAGGCTCGAGTCAGCAAGATGTACATGCCGGGTCTCGGAATCTACCGTAACATTTTCCAGGATGGTCCCAAATCTCCTGGTACACTCGTAAACCATTGGCTGCTCTTTCGAAGAAAGATTCGAGATCTTGGCGTAACAACCCCGTTCATAGCTGCACAAGCCCGATTCATCCCAGCCCTGATGGTCATCTCCCACGAGTGTTCGACCAGGACAGGTGGAAAGGGCAGTTTTTCCTGTTCCCGACCTCCCCATGAACAACGCCACATCGCCATCAGGCCCCACATTCGCAGCACACCTCAATGAAAGGCACTGCTGCTGGTCGACCAGGTAGTTGGTTATGCTGAAGACGGCATCTTTGATCTCGTATGCGTAAGATGTCCCACCTATGAATATGAGCTTATGCTTCAGGCTTAGAATGATACAGGCGGATGAACTGGTCCCATCCATTTCAGGTATGGCTTGGAACCCAGGGACATGGACTATGGAAAAATCTGGCTTGAACTCTCTTCCAGCTTGCCTGTCGTCAGAAGGTGTATACATGTTTCGCGCAAATAGACTGTGCCAAGCGGTCTCTGTGACTATACGCAGTGCGATGGGATTTTTTGACGCAGAACCAATATAACACTCCTGGGTGTATATTTCCTTGTTCTGTAGATATGCCAGTACTCTATAGAAAATACTTTTGAACTTGCCTGAAGGCAGTTCCTTGTTTCTTCCGCTCCACCAGATCTTTTCATCGCTATCGTCATCCCGGACAATAAAACGGTCGTCCAACGTCCGCTGTACGTATTGTCCGGTACGGACAACCAGGGGCCCCAGGTGAGAGATGAATCCCTCCCTGTTTTTTATGCTCTGTTCATATAGAATGGGTGTAGGAAGATTTCTATGAACCTGCGCCAAGTTTTGCCTGCCTATTTCTTCCAGATCCAATTCGGCCTTGTCCAGATCGATCATTTCTGCACCCCCTTGTGAATAGCTCCACTGAGATCGAGGGCATGGACGACCAACTTTTGCATCATCTTTTCCTTCGCTCCCTTGGGTTGCTCCAAATCCAGTCGTTCGAGATAGGGTAATGCCTCGTCAGGAATTTTTCGCATGGTTGCGGCTTTTCCCAGGCTGGAGAGTTTTTTCATACCTTGGCCCATCCTGGCCTTGAGGGTTTTGAGAGCTTTTCCGATGGTGAGTTCTTCTTCTGTAAAATCTGTGCCAAACGGAAACGGGGGAAAAAATCCTTGCTTTACAAAAGGAGCAAGATCTTTTTGTAAACGTTCCGGTGTATTATTTCTGAAGGGTTCCGGGATTTCATAGTCTTCAGAGATTTTTCCTGATTTCTTGGCCCGTTCCAGCAAATCCTGCTGGAATCTGGAGTCGGCGATATTCAGCAGAGCCGCAATGATTTCCTGGTCGGTTTTTCCCCTGAGGTTTGCGATACCATACTCGGTGATTATAATGTCGCGAAGGTGACGAGGAACGGTGACGTGACCGTAGTTGTATACAATGTTGGAACTGGTTTGCTTACCCTTGGAACGGGTGGCTTTACACATTATGATGGAGCGTCCGTCAGGTAGAGCGTGGGCTTGGGATACGAAGTTGAACTGACCGCCCACTCCACTTACCATCTGCCCTGACTCTAGTCCGTCGGACACGACGTTGCCGCTCAGTGTGACCATGAGACATGCATTAACAAATCGTCCGTGCTTTCTTTGCAATACTTTGAGTTCTTCGCTTGCGTAAACGTTTTCATATACCTGGTTGACGTTCAGAACACTGGTCATGTTGATCTGCTTGCGCTCTTCGTCGGACATGTCCTTCAGTGCTTTGTAAAACCCTTCAGGTCCGAGGAAGAAACCACCATGAATGACGATTCCATTGGTCAATTTTTTGCCAAGGCATTTTTCGTCTATGACGTTCCGGGATTCAGGGTTGTCCAGTTCTGCAGGTACCTGGCCGTCATTCAGTACCAGCATACCTTCGTCATAGGCAAGCTCCGGTTTGAAAATTCCGAATTTTTGCAGGAAGTCGAAATCATCCATGGTCAGCTTAGGATGAATAGCCTTGATTTCCAGCAGGGCGTCCAATGTATCAGGCGTGACGTCATGAGTAATCTTTCCTGACACCAAAAGCCTCATCAGATGGATGTTGTTGTAAGTCTTACGCTTTATTATCCCACTTTTCATCAAGTGCAAGTATCCATCCACCAACATCTCGGTGGAGCCCAAAAGTCCTTCATCAAAAACGTCAAGGCCACCGATTTGCTCGATGACGTCACCGAATTTTGATATCACTCCCGTGTCGGTCAGCACCTGGCGATAAACCTGGTTGTGTTCCTGGCGGACCTGGAGGCCATAGCACAGGGCGTCTCCAAGTGACCCAATGCCGATTTGCAGAGTTCCTCCGTCTTTTATAAGAGCACTGGAGTATAGTCCGATCCAGAAATCGGTTGTGGTTATGGACATCTTGGGTGCTCCAAAAAGTCTGGAATCATACTTGCGATTGTCTATGACCGCAGAAAAGTTTTCGGGATCCAGGACTGCGTCACCATACATGAAAGGCAGGTTCTGGTTGACCTGTGCCACGATGGCAAAGGGCTTTGCATCCTTGGCATGCCTCTTTCGTAGTTCCCTTGCGATATCTAAGGTGACGTCTGGATTGCAACTCAAACTGAATACCGTTTTACCATCGATCTGTTTTTTGCAGACCTGCTGGGCAAGGACATTTGCCCCACTATCGAGTATGTCTCGATAGACGTGGGTGTAGTTGGAGCTGGTGTAGTTTTGCTGCGCATGCTTGAGCCCAAGATATGCGCCTGCTTTGCAATAGAACTCCTTGATCTTTATGTTCTCTGGAATTTGTCCCTTTCGTAGATCACGCATGTATTCCAGATCCACATAACCATCGAATAACCTGTGGACAAATGGTTCGAGGAATCGTCTCTCCAGATCGTTCGACCAGGTCGGTCTTTCCAGTGAAAGAGCAGTGCAAATGGTCAGCTTCATATCCGGGTCGTTTTTAGCTCTGTCGTAGATGACATTGACGAACTCGTTGGGTTTGCCAAGTCCCAATGGTAGTCCAAGTACTATTTCTTTCCCCACAGTGTTGATGATGTCATCAACACATTTTTCAACCTCGTCATAGTAGGTAGTAGATTCGCTCATTGTATATCTCCCCGTTAAAGGGTCTTACTGCTCCAATCCTTCGCAGGTAACATTTGGTATGACGGCATGGTTATTGTTTTCCAGGCATTCGTTTCGTTGTTTGTCATAGTCTGCCACGACGGTAACATCGTGTGGGTTGTCCGTTGGAGCATGGTTCCAGATGCAGGATATGGTCTCACATTCTCCGGGAAACAGGTCTTGGCTGGTGCTCTGTGAACATATCAGCTCACCTCCACTCTCGGGATCGCCGTCGAAGAAACCCACATTCGCTCCAGAGGCAAACGGATTGGTGCCTCGATTGCAAATTCGTACCGTCATTGTCAGGTTTCCTTCTGAGTCACAGTGTATGTCAAATGATCCACCACCAGCGGTCATGTCCGGTGAGTGGTGGGGGTTGAGATCTCCTTGAATGTTCTGACGGAAATTGTTCAGGCCATCGAGCGTCCAATTGAGTTGAGCCTGTGAAGTGCGTGGTATTGTGCCATCCTCGTTGATATTGGTCACAGCGTAAGCGTGTTGGTTCCAGATGGTTCTTGAACCCACCCAGCGGTCGAGACTGTCGCGGTAAACCCGCACACCGTTCATGGAGCCAAGCCATTCGGCACGACATGTATTGCCGTTGCCAGGTGTGCCGGAGGGTGGTGGAGCACATACGAAGCCGACTCCGGTGCATTGAGAATCATCGGTACATCGACAATAACCCTGGTCGCACACGGTGCTTGCACAGTCATCTGGGCCTTTACATGGCAATCCAATAAACAGCGGGTCCATGGGGTTACCGTGGGGGCTTGTTTCGTAGGATGTCGTCCCCATGTTCTGGGGCACGATTTCGCAGCTTTTATTGGAAGGAACAACCAACTCTGCTGAAAAATCACCGTCAACATCAGCTACAATGGGGTTCTCATTCCAGGTGCAAGATGAACGCCATTGGGAAAAGAGCACCACCCCGTCCGTGCCCCTGTATACTCTTACGAAACACTCATCGGCATAAACAGCCTCCACTACTCCATCACCCTCGAAGTCGAAAAGGGAAGAGCCTGTTATGTTGGATGAGTGGTCCTGCGAAGGTTGAGTCCACAGAATTCCATCTGTCTTCAGTGTTGGGCAGGTCGATGCATCAGGCACTCCTGTGCAGTCGGGATCGAAGATAGTCATGGAATCCGATGCAGCAGCAGCCAACTCGGCTCTACCATCACCGTCGAAATCACCTATGGTGGGTGGTCCTCCTCCGGACGATTCAGGAAGGGCCACAGGACCAAACACAGTGCGTCCTCTGATTGTGTCTATTCGGACCATACCTTCAGCTACGACAGCTACCTCTGCTATTCCGTCAAGGGTCGTGCGATCATCACCTGCTGCGTTGTTGGTATAAGTCCCGAAGTCTGCAACCGCGGTGTAACCGGAGTTGGTAGCTGCAGAAGTCCAGTCCTCCTGCCAACTCTTCGAGCCAGAATCAAATTTCCATACACCGTCACCTGCCGTGAGTTCCACGATGCCATCAGCGTCAATATCAGCAACAACCGGGAAACCGCTTATCCAATACAGCCTGTCAATACCCAGGGATGAATCGAGGAGTAAGCCGGTGTGGTCATAGACCAGTCCTCCACTCATGACCTCTGCAAAACCATCATCATCGAGATCCGCTAACGATGGTCCTCCCCAGCCGGTTGCTCCTTCGTCGAACGAAACAGGATCCCCATTGGAGTCGTGTCCCGTCCACAATGTGTCCCACGAATGGTTGGTATCGTTGTACTTATATGCAATTACCCCACCTGTGTTCGTGTGCGCCACAATCTCCGGCCTGTTGTCGGGCGCCCTATCCAGGTCTCCAATGGCCACAGGGTTGCATCCGTTGAGGTACGGTCCAAGGGAGAATTGTGTTTGGCAGGTTGCTCCGTCTATTATCCGCAAGACTCCGTCCTGCTCTGTCATGACACCAGAGTCTCCGTCCGTACCATCATATGAGTTGAATACGATGGAAGGTCGCACTACCTCCTGGTCTCCATCAAAATTGAAATCAGCCACGGTAGGAGTTCCAAGCACCTGGACATGATTGGGAAATTCTCCCGCGTCTTCACCTGTCCATTCACACTGTAACGTGGGTTGGAAAAGGCCTGCCACGATGATTCGGGTACAGTCAGGGTTGGTATCGCCCCTTGGACCCTGGCCATAGGGTATACATTTTTCTTGGAAGCAGTAGCTGTCGTCCTGGCAATCATCGTCTTTTATACAGTCGCCGTTGTTTGTTACGCATGCGTCTGCAAGACAAAATTGACCATTGGCGCAGCATTGACCGGCGCACAGTATGCCGCTGTCGCTTACCTTGTCGCAGTTGTTATCCTTGCCGTCGCAAAGCTCTTGTGCTCCTGGATGAACGTCAGAAGCGGAATCATCACAATCGGGTCCCTTGGCGCAGTTGGTACCATAACCGTCTCCA
>CAYSLH010000187.1:0-10215 GCA_964431605.1 uncultured Myxococcales bacterium | reverse complement strand
TACGCTCCCAGTATAGTGGCTCCAAAGGGCAGATATACGGTGTGGGCTGTAGAAACTCCTAAGACTATGTCGCCATAGGCCGATTTGCGGTTCGCTGAAAAATCTTCCTGGGACATTGTTCCTGCCACGCGTGAAAGCTGCGAAAGCTTCAGCTGATTAGAACCATTGGCGATACTGTAAGTTGCGCTTGCAGCGTTATATAGATAATTGGCGAATTCACCCGCAGGACCCAGGGCCATGGCTCCTATCTGGAAAAGAACTCCGGCTGTCAAACCAAGTATCTGGTCGACCTTTTTATACATGCGATGGTCTTGTAGTCTTTTGTCGATTGCCATGTAGGCGATGGAGTCTTTTTTCATCTGTGACATGACACCTCTGGCTATCTGTGGACACAAGTCAAAGACATTTATGTCTCTTTGAACATCCAGGCGTCTGGCAAGAGTTCGTAAGGAGCTTGCCGTGTTCTTCATGCTTTGGGCTACTTCGTCCAGGGACAAAGGACTCCTGCTGATCATGGCGAGACGATTTTCTGACAGTTTTTGAAATATCTCTTCTGTACTGTTCATTGTCATCTGGGTGTCCAGACCTCTGGCTGCTTCCGGCTCCATACCTATTGCTTCCAGCATCGCAATACGTTCCTGGCCCGGTTCGATTTTTTGAATTTCCTCCAGCGTGCTCTTGATTCGCTGGGGATGGCAAGCGCCTTGGGCCATGTTGGCTGCCATCTGCCTCATGAGTGCACTGGATTTTTCGCGGATTACTTTGTCTGCGTTTATGAAAATGGCTTGTTCCAGTGACGCCTTGGCTCGATGAACTGCATCTGTAAGCTTATCGCCGCTAAGGTCTGGATGGTGCCGTTCCATCCTGACCTCGAGTTCGATCTCCACTTGGCGAGCCGAGATGTTGGACCATTGGTTCAGGTCCATATGCTGGAACTTGTGGTTCAGGTAGGTGGCGCCCATTCCTTCACTGGAATTGTGTAGCCAAAAAGCATGGCTTCCCATGGAGTCCAATATTTTCGTTCTACTGTCCATTGTTACCTCTCTTCCTTGTTCGGCTTGCCGGGCTGTTAGTGTGTTTCGTGGCAAACTGAATGCATGAGGCATGCCATGTGTATTTGTTCAATGGTTTCGGGATCGGGGTATCCAGACGTGTATTAGAATCTTGTACACAGTGTCCGAAATTTGTACACTTTGCCGCAATTCATTTGCACTGTCTCCTGCGAAGCATGAGACCTCGTCCTGAAGGATAACGAGTTCCAAGAGAAACAGGAAGGCGTCCTGTTATGGAATGCTGGCCGGCGATTGCACGAGCTGCCGCTACCATGGCTGATGCCTGATAAGAGTATGTGCAAAGGTAGGCGGCAACCCTTGGGAAGTACCTCAAAAGGTAGGGGGAGCCGAAGGATACTACCACCATGGGTATCTTGATCTTGTGCTGGAGTTGTTGTACCAGCCATGCCTGGTAGACGTTGGTAGCGCCTATGACAATTACATCGTGTTCTGACGCTTTGTGTATGAGGCGATTGAGTTCGGCTTCCCTGCGGGCCTTGGAAGACACCAGGCTGATGGACTCTAGGGTGCTGCCTGGAAGCAATCTGGACATCTCCTGGCGAAACAATTTGTAAGGCGATATAACCAGCAGTCGTTTGTCACCGCAAAGAGGCAGTAGAGAATCCTTGTTTTTGACCAGGGTGATGCCCCTTATGGCGATATTACGAGTTATCTGACTGTGAAGTCGATTCGGCAGATGTGAAAGTTCTGTCAGAGAATTAACTCCAGAGTCGAAACTACTCAACACTCCCCGTTTTGCCTTCAATCTCAGTATTCGTAATACCGATCGATCCAGCCTTTTTTGACTGATGGTGTTTGTCTCGACGGCCTTTAGTAGGTCCCTGAAGACTTCTTTCTTTTTTGAGGGGGTCCATATGACCATCACCATATCGGCACCAGCAAGAATCGCGCGAACTGCCGATGGACCAACACCGCGACCTGCGGATATGGCACGCATCTCCAGATCGTCTGTTATCACCAGGCCGTTGAATCCCATTCGTTTTCGAAGAAGCTCTGTGATGATTTCATGGGACAAGGATGCTGGTGTGCCATCCTTTTCAAACGCCGGAACTTCTATGTGTGCCGTCATTATCGCATCCAGGCCTGCTTCCACGGCTTTTCTGAAAGGCAGTAACTCTGTTTTGAAAAGCTTTTCCCTGCTCAGGGTGATCCTGGGAAGGGAGAAGTGTGAGTCCCTCGTCGTGGATCCATGTCCTGGAAAATGTTTTGCCACTGTAGTAAGACCAGCCATCTGTTGTCCATGGATAAACGCTGTTCCCATTTGGGCCACCAGGCTTGCTTTCTCCCCGAAGGCGCGAACATTGATGACCGGATTTTTAGGGTTGATGTTCGTGTCCAACACGGGCGCCAGGTTCATGTTAAGGCCAACCATTTGCAAGTCCACACCCTGAGCCTGTCCCGCGAGAAAAGCCAACACGGGATCCCTCGTCGCTCCAAGGGTCATGCTACCTGGCAGCACGCTCACTCTCGAGTGGATTCTTACGACGTTTCCCCCTTCCTGGTCGATGGCGATAAACGGTTGTATCTCTGTCCTCATGGCTTTTCTAAGATCAGACACCAGGCGTTTGACTTGCCATATGTCATGAATATTCCGGCTATAGAGAGCAACGGCTCCCACGTGCAGACCCTTTACGAGCGCTTTTATTTCAGGGCCCATTTTTTTGCCGCCAAAGCCAACCATCATTAGTTGGCCGACCTTCTGCTCGGTGCTCATACCTGCCAGAATCTCTTCAGGCGTTTTTTCGTGGTCAGGACTGGATGATGATGCGGGTCTCGGTACCATAAACAGGACGGAGACCATGAAGATGGAAAACTTGAGTATACCCATCATCCAGATTTGGGAATCCCGGACACAACCGAAGCTGTTCTGTCCTGTTCAGAGGAAAATCTGATTTCATCTAGTTGTTCGATCACCGGGGCTATGAGATCTTTATAGGCTTTCATTTCCGACTTTGGAACGGGTTTGGCAGGAGGAAACTTTCGGTTCATGGGGTTGATGTATCTGCCTCGTAGTTTCATCCCATAATGAAGGTGTGGCCCGGTGGATCGCCCTGTGCTGCCAACCCTTGCTATGACCTGCTTCTGGTGGACCCTCGCGCCAACTCTGACCCCTTTCGAGATCTTGCTAAGGTGACAAAACACGGTCTCGTAACCGTTGGCGTGTCTGAGCTTGAGCATGATACCACTTGCGCCACGACGGCCCGCCACCGTAACTGTTCCATCTGCCGGCGCCCATATGGGAGTACCCCTCGGGGCTGCCAGATCGACGCCATTGTGCATTTTTGTAAAGCCCAGGGTTGGATGCACCCTCATTCCAAATCGTGAGGATATTCTCGCAAATTTCAGAGGCGATTTGAGGAATGCCTTGCGGAGACTTCCTCCTTTTTCATCGAAGTAACCAATGGTGCTGTCATCGGTTTTCGATTGATACCAAAAGGCCCGATGGACGCCTATGTCCCCGGAGTACTCTGCTGCCAGGATTCGGCCCCACCTGGTGAACTTTCCATCCACCGAGTATCGTTCAATGAGAAAACGCATCTTGTCACCAGGATGGGTGTCCATGTAAAAATCTATATCCCACGCGAAAATATCCACGATCCTTGCCACTAGATCCGCTCTTTTGGGTAACTTGTCCAAAGATGTCCAAAGAGACCCATGGATGCTGACTCCTACGGGCAGGATGTCCATTTTCGCGTCATACTTTTTCCGTTCTCCGATCAGAGAATTTCCCTCTCGCCGGACCAGATAGGATACTTCAGCGTTTTTGTGGTACGAAAACCTGTGAATCGTTCCGTCCGGTGCCTGAAGCGCTTCGAATCTTTCTCCAATCCTGCAAAGGCGAAAATTGAAAACGGGCTTCAATGCCTGGATTATTCCAAAAGCCTGCTTTGAATCTATGCCACTCCTTACCAGGGCGTGAGCCATATTGTCACCAGGCTCTATGGCGCCTTCAATTCTGTGACACCATTGTTCTATGCTTCTTTGACCAGCTACGCCCTTGGCCCTTTGCAGGTTGAACTTTTCGTTGGGATAAGCCCACATGTGTGGTATCAGTAATGGCGACTTTTGGTCCGGGTCGCTGATGTCTTCTGAAGGATCCGGAGATTCTCTTACGCCTGCCACCCCAAGCATCTCACCCATGGAACTCGTGAACGCTTTTTTATTGGTTGGGCGAAGGTGCTTTTTATGGTTGAAAGAATGGGGTGGAACTTTTTTATCTGGAGATTTGGGTGTGGTGAGTTCAGGAAGACCACGGATTCCAAAAAGATAGATGTTGATGCCCAGCAATGAGACCAACAAGATCAACCACAATCCCGGGCCCTTTTTCTTTGTATTCTGTTGATCTAAAAGGTGTTTTTTTCTGTTAGAGTGTCTCATGGGTCGGAAAGCATAACAGCTTGCAAAAAAAAAGTCTAAAAAAACGTACAGATAGCTTTCAATAAACAGCAAGGTTCTTGAACTGTCGGTGCCAAGATACATATAATCAGTCATGACCTCCAATGGATTCAACGATGGACCCATGTCCGATGATGATACGCGAAAAGCCAATATCGCTGAGATAAAACGACCACCATCTCATACCGAGAGTATGCTCATCGAGATACACGGACCCAATCTGGGAAAAAACTACAGGATGTCTGAAAACGTCGTTACTATTGGCAGGGAGCCTACCTGCACCATCACCATAGACCAGGAGAACGTCTCCAGGCTTCATTGCAAGTTGGAAAAGGTACGGGGCTCGACATACCTCGAAGATCTCGATAGCACCAACGGCACTTATCTGAACGCGGTCCCGATAAAGAGAGAGAGATTGAGGCATGGGGACTTGATAAAGGTTGGCGGTGTCGTGTTCAAGTTTGTCAGTGGTGGAAACGTGGAAGGGTTGTACCACGAGGAAATTTACAGGATGACCATCACAGATGGTCTGACCCAGGTGGCAAATAAACGTTATTTGGTGGAGTTTCTTGATAGGGAAATATCTCGTGCCATCAGGTTTGGCAGGCCTTTGTCGGTCATCATGTTGGATATCGATCACTTCAAGCCAGTCAACGATACCTTTGGACATCTGGCAGGAGACCATGTGCTGCGGGAACTATGTGCTTTGCTCGGTAAACTGGTCAGACGAGAAGAACTGCTTGCTCGATACGGAGGGGAGGAGTTTGTGATAGTTCTGCCGGAGACCAATTTGTCCACTGCCACTACCATTGCCGAAAAGGCGAGAAGGATGATCGAACGAAACAGGTTTGAGTTTGCAGGCACCCACATTCCGATAACCATTTCCCTGGGAGCTGCTGAGTTGTCACCAATGGCTGCTGACCCCTTGAATTTTCTCAAGGCTGCGGATGATAAACTTTATGAGGCGAAAAAAGGAGGCAGGAACAGGGTTGTTGGTTAGCGTATACTGATGCAAGGAGCATCCAGTGAAAAGTTTTTTTATTCTCCTATGTGTCGCACCATCGGTTCTGATTTTCGCGTGTAGTTCATCCACCGATGGATGCAAGGACGATTCCGATTGTCCATCCGGAAGATATTGTACCGTTGGTGAGTGTATTTTTGATTGCACGTTGGACCGTCAATGTCCTGAAGGATATCATTGTTCCATTCGTGGAAGGTGTGAAGGAGGGTGCGTTCCCACCAACAACGGTGTCGAAGCGTGTGATGGGATCGATAACGATTGTGATGAGATGACCGACGAGGATTGGGAGCAGTTGGGCCAACCTTGCTCCAACCATGGTTGTGCGGATGGTAAGTTTGTCTGTTCTGAAGATCACACTGAGTTGGTGTGTGATGGCCCGATGCCGGCGGAAGATGATTCCGTCTGCAACGGCGTGGATGATGATTGCGACGGCACGACGGACGAGGACGCGCTGGATAGGCCCTGTCCCCTACAGAAAGGCGTGTGCGAAGGTGCGGTGCAAAAATGCATGGGTGCTCAGGGATGGAGCATTTGTGATTACGGTCCGGACTACACCCTTGACCTTGACGATTCGTGCGACCAACAGGACAATGATTGCGATGGTGATACGGACGAAGATGCAGCAAACCTTCTGATACCGGAATCAGGCGCCATGGCGACCGATGGTCTGGACAACAATTGTAACGGACTTGTGGATGAACCAGGTGGTGTCATGGTTCCCCATCCTACGAAGAAAAATCTTTGGATCGATTCTTATGAAATCGTAGTCAGTAAGACAAAGGATTGTACAGGTGAGTTCTATGGCCAGAGCGGTGATGACTATCCTGCTCAATGGGGCCCTGGGGCTGATGATGGAGGTATGGACCTGTACGCTTGCTCCCTCGAAGGTGTCATTCCATCCGGTTATCTCAGTTGGTACAGGCTAATGCGTGCGTGCGAGGCCCAGGGAAAGACCATCTGTAATTCCAGCGACTGGTCATTGGCCTGCAATTATGGAAACTCGACCTTGTATCCTTATGGAATGTTGTTTGCCGAAGGTATGTGCAACGATGCATGGTCTTCCCTCGAAACAGGAAAAGAGCGCATTTTGCCCACAGGCTCCATGCAGGCTTGCACAGCCGAAGGCCAATTGTTCGACGCAAGTGGTAATTTGGCCGAATGGAGTGATCTACGACACGAGGACCATCCGGATCGCTTCATACTGTTGGGTTATGGGTTCAAGTGCGAGTTGTGCAAGCTTGGAGCGAACTGCCGTCCGTGTGACATTGATTCTGACCGTGATTTTGATACGATTACTGAAGACTCTAGTTGCAATCCCGACCAAAACGGCGACTATGTGGCTGATTATCCTGATGCAGTGCGTGAGTATTTTGGGGGTCGGTGTTGTTACTCTAAGTAATATTGCCAGGGGCGTATTGGCGTATGGGACAGAGCTATTTCGTTTTTTCTCAACTGGAGCACAGATGAAGAACGAGCACTTGGTGTCTGAGAGGGCGTTAGGATTGATGGGCTCTTCAATAGTCATCGATACCCATTCGCACTTTCTTCTCAATGGACATTTTTTCAAGAAGGATTTTGGAAAGAGGCATAATCCGCCTTGGTTTTGGAACCCTTTGAAAAACACCATAGACTTGCCACGATTGAAAGAGGGTAGGGTTTCTTGCTCGACATGTACGGTTTACGTACCTGTGTTTCCCCTTCGCCTGACTGCCTGGGCTGCTTGTAATCGTATCCTGGACACTCTCGATCATATTGCCGACAGGTTCATGGGACAGGTGCAGAAGGTGGATACGGCCGGTGCCATAAGAGACGCTTTTTCTCAGGGGCGACTGGCTTTGCTTCCTGCCGTCGAGGGTGGGCATGTCATTGGCTCGAAGGCGGAGCGTGTGCGGCATTTGCGTAAACGCGGGGTGAGGTTTTTTACGTTGACCCACTTTGTCCCCAATCGAATTGCCGATGCAGCTTCCAGGCCGCATGTTCATGGTGGAATCAGCTCATTTGGCAGAAGGGTACTCAAAGAGTGCGAGGAATCGGGGGTGGTGGTGGATTTGGCCCATTGCTCGGACCAGGCTTTTGTGCAGGCACTGGATATTTTGGAAAAGCCTCCAGTGGTCACTCACACCGCTTTGCGCCAGGGACGTTCCAGCCAGCGTTTTATAAACGAAGAGCTTTTGAGACTCATCGTGCAAAAAGGTGGAATGGTGGGGGTGATCCTCTGGCCCTGGTACCTGAAGCGCTTCAGCATGTTCGGTGGATTGGACGTCGTGGTCGATACCTATGCAAGGATGGCAGACCTGGTTGGTGCCGAATACCTGATGTTGGGTTCTGATTTGGATGGCTTCACATGGGCTCCGCGTGACATGAAAGAAGTATCGAGACTGCCGATGTTGGCAGATGCCCTTTTTGCCAAGGGGTTTTCTGATGAAGAAGTCAGGGGGATCCTGGGACTCAATTCTTTGAGAATGCTCGAACGATGGGAGACTGGTTGATACCGCAGTGGAATCACTCGATGACTGTGATTCGGTTCGATTGGTGATGGGTTATGAATACCTTGTCTCCGCTCGGTGAAAAGACAACGTCTGAAGCGGATGTATCCATGTTGATGGTGGAAGTTGCTTTTTCGCAGAATATCGGAACACATGTGGAATCTTGCAGGTCGCACATGGTGCCCTTGGGGCAGAGGTTGGAATTGCCTGATTCGCTCGTGCATACCCCGTTGAAACACTTTTGCTCCGGATCACCGCAACCTGCGTCATCTGAACAAATAGACCCCTGCTGGCATTGTGATGACGGGACACAAAAATGCATGGAACAGGTTCTGCCCTGTTCGCAATCCGAGTCCTCATCGCAAGCGGGTGTGGGAAAACAATCCGCGTTTATTACCGTAAGCTTGCCCTCTGCCTTGTGGGATACGAACAGACGTTTGCCGTCCGGGCTGAAGAACATTTTGTAGGGTGCACCGGGTGTTTGGATATAGTTTTGTTCCTGCATGGTGCCGTCATAAGAAGACCTGATGAGCAGTACTTTTCCCGCTTCAGGTAACGTGAGAAAAATTCTTAAGAAATCCCGCCTCGCAAGTATTGCCACGTCCGATACGAGATTGGATATGGGGGGATCTATGGGTATTTCCACAACGGGTGGTGCGGAGTGATCGTCGATGGTGTAAATGGATATCCTGCCAACGTCATTGTCTTTTCCTTGGGCTACGGGTTCCCAGAGGGCGAGTAGATTGACATCCGGGTCCAACCTGGCGATTTTTACGGTCGGGGCAATACTCCTTGCATCAGGGTCGATATTGGCATCCATCTCCCTCAATCCTTCTCCATCCATGATCATGGAATCCGTGTCCATGGCGCCGTTGACCATGGCAGGCCATATAAGTCCTTCATCGTCATTTTTCTTAGCGTACAGCACGAAGAAAAGGATTTTTTTGGTTTGTCCCACCAGGATTTCATTGAACTCATGAGCCTGGGTGTCCACAGAAGATGAAAGGTCGGTTTCGTCGGGGTTTTCCAATATGCCCAAGGAGGTGATCTGTCCCATGCTGTTTGATTTTCTGACTACCAGATTACTGAAGGTCTTTTTGCCAAGGTCGGGTCTCATGTATTCATCTGCAAGGGGAATTATTAGAAGATCCTCTCCATTGTCGTGAATGCATATCATGCCGGTTGCGCCGAACGTGTTTCCTCCATGTATGGAGAATTTTGATTTTTGGGTTCCAGTCTCCATGTTGATTACCTGGATGGAGTTGTCCATGGGGCTTGTCAGGTAGAGGTAATCTCCGAATTGGGAAATGGCGATTTGGGGCATGGTGTTTGCCACCATGATAGGTCGTGAGCCTGACAAGGTAGTTGCCGCATCCATGGAAATTATTTGGTTTCTGGATGTGTCTGCAAAAGCCACCTTGTCGATTTTATTGTCGAGGCTAAACCCGTATCTGGCCAGGGACGCGGCGTTACCGCGAGATCCTGGAAGGCTCGAAAAGTCCAGCAGCCTCATGGGAGCCTCGCAATTGCCTTCCCTGCAGATGTTACCCTGTGGGCAATCTTGATTTGATGAGCAGCTCCAATGAGAGTGGCCGATATCGACCAGCGCCAACCCGTTTTGGGTTGCCGCGTACAGACCCTCCATTGTGGTGCCATCCTGGGCCTTTCCCATGGCAGTCTGTAAGGAAAATACTGGCGAATCGAGGTTTATGCTTTTCGTCGGCACCATTGTCACTGTCTGAGCAATTTCCAACCTTGTTAGCTCGAAGACCTTGTTAGAATAACTGCTGGACAGGAATAGGGTTTTTCTGAGCCTGTCCGGGTCTGTACTGGTGGTCATGGCTGTCAGGTTTTGATTGCAAATTTCGTTTATGGGAAGTTCGGAAATGTTTGAGACAATGTTTATCATGTTGGCTTGGGGCCAAATAAGGTCCGTTCCAGCCAGGGTAAAACCGCCGTTTTTAGGACGCAGGCTGATCTCCCATACTTCGGGCCGGTCTTCTATCACGACGTCGAAGTCTAGGCTCCCCGGAATCTGGTCCACGTCCAGGATCCTTCCCAGCCTGTCGCCCGATGCATTCGAAGCGCAGTAGGAGTCCTTGTTTTCCAGTATGACGAGGCCCATGGGTGTTAGTGAATACTGACCCAGTCGGTTCGAATAGAGGAACAAACTCATCACGGGCCAGTACAGATCCGTGACCATGAGGAGAAAGTCGTTACAGACCCAGTCAGGGTCGTC
>CAYSLH010000186.1:0-10228 GCA_964431605.1 uncultured Myxococcales bacterium | reverse complement strand
AAAATTGAGGTTGTTTCGGAATTGAGCCACCACGTGTATATTACCGTTGATTTGGATGGCTTCGATCCTGCTGTTTGTCCAGGTGTTGGAACACCGGAACCAGGTGGACTCAATTGGAGACAGGTTACTGAACTCCTGGACAAGGTTTTTTCATCGAGACAAGTACTGGGAGCAGACATCATGGAATGCCGCCCCATTCCTCCTGACAGGAGCACCGAGTATCTCGCGGCAAAGTTGGCCTACCGCATGATTGGCCTGCGATTTAGCCAGGAATTACAATCGAAGTCGAATTGAACTACCAGAGAGTAATGTTGACAAGAGATCGATGAGTGCTTATGCATTCTGTCAAATAAAACATCAAGCAAAAAGAAGACCAAACAGGAGGAATAACCCATGAATATCAACCCATTGTACGACAGGGTGCTCATAGAACGAACCGCCGCCGAGCAACGAACAAAAGGTGGAATAATCATACCTGATACTGCGGGAGAAAAGCCTCAAGAAGGAATCGTGATTGCAGCGGGAAGAGGAAAAATAGCTGAAAATGGAGATCTCGCCCCCCTTTCAGTGAAAAAAGGAGACAGAGTCATTTTTGGCAAATACGCTGGCACCGAGATCTCTGTGGATGGGAATGATTACGTCATGCTACGGGAAGACGAACTCCTTGCCATTTTAAAAGACTGAAACAGATTACATACAAGGATTAGACACTATTGGGGCTTGGTGAAAACATATCACCTGGCCCTTTTTGAATTTATTTGGAAAATGGGGCTTGCGTATTGGTCCAGGTTGGCAATATTTATAAGGGTAGAGAATTCGATAACGGACAGGGGTTACGCCGATGACCGAAGATAAAAAAAATCCAGACGATGCCAGCCTCGATGTCGATACGGGCGAAGAGAAAAAAGATCATTTTGAGATCCCATCGGAGCTTCCCATTTTGCCGGTTCGCAACACAGTGTTGTATCCATCCATGGTGCTGCCATTGATGGTTGCGAGGGGTAAATCCGTAAAGCTGGTGGATGACGTTCTGAGCGGAAACAGATTGATGGGAGTAGTGGCTCAAAAAGATCCGTCAGTGGAAGATCCCGAGCCAGGAGATCTTTTCGAGTATGGAACCGTTGGGACTATTTTAAAGATGCTCAAGTTTCCCGACGACAGCATAAGGGTGTTGGTTCGAGGAATCGAGCGGATAAAGATCGCACAGATGCAACAAAGTGATCCTTTCTTCACTGCAAGAATAGAAGTGATGAACACTTACGAGTCCCAGGCGGTTGAAACAGAAGCCTTGGTTCAAAACATTCGCCAGCAGTTCTCCAAGCTAATCGAGGCATCTCCCATTCTCCCGAGGGAGACGCAGGTTGCTGCACAAAATATAGACGAACCAGGCATGCTGGCCGACTTCGTGGCAACCAACCTCAATCTTAAGCTGGAAGACATGCAGAGAGTTTTAGAATCAGTTGACATCCATAAGCGATTGCAAATGGTAGCCAAGTTATTGAATCGGGAAATCCAGGTCGTGGAAATGGGCTCCAAAATTCAAGACGAGATCAAGAGCCAAATCGACCAGAGCCAGAGGGAATACTACCTTCGACAGCAGATGAAGGCTATCAAGAAAGAACTCGGTGAAGATGACTCGTCTTCCCAGGAACTGGATGAACTGAGACAACGAATAGAATCAGCAAACATGCCCCATGAAGCGAGAAAGGAAGCTGACAAGGAACTCAATCGCCTTTCCAGGATGCATCCTGAAAGTGCCGAGTACACTGTTGCCAGGACGTACCTGGACTGGCTCTGCGAGTTACCTTGGGACAAGTCTACCAAGGACAATCTCGACATAGAGAACGTAAAAGAGATATTGGATGAAGATCATTTTGCGCTGGACAAACCCAAAGAGAGGATATTGGAATACCTGGCTGTGCGAAAGCTAAAGAACGACATGAAGGGACCAATCCTCTGCTTTGTGGGTCCTCCTGGTGTCGGCAAAACATCCCTGGGTCGCTCCATCGCCAGGGCCATGGGAAGGAAATTCGAACGAATGAGCCTGGGCGGGGTCAGGGATGAAGCTGAGATTCGTGGTCACAGGAGAACATACGTAGGAGCTTTGCCCGGAAGAATAATCCGTTCCATGCGCAAGGTAGGATCAAACAATCCTTTGATAATGCTGGATGAGGTCGATAAGTTGGGTGCTGATTTCAGGGGTGATCCATCAAGCGCCTTGTTAGAGGTTTTAGATCCGGAACAGAATGATACTTTTACCGATCATTACCTGGATCTGCCCTTCGATCTTTCAAAGGTTCTTTTTATCACCACTGCAAATCTCCTAGACCCTATCCCCAGTGCTCTTCGGGACAGGATGGAAGTATTGGAGATACCTGGTTATATAATCGAAGAAAAAGTGGAGATTGCCAAAAGGCACGTCATCCGTAAGCAACTGGACGCACATGGAATTACGGAAAAGAACCTGGCTTTTACAGACGAGGCCATAGCCGCCATCGTATCTGGTTACACCAGGGAAGCCGGAGTCAGAAACCTGGAGAGAGAAATCGCAAACATATGTCGAAAAGTCGCCATGAGGGTGGCTGTGGGAAAGACTGAAAAAGTCACCGTTGAACCAAAGGATATAATCGAGTTCCTGGGGCCTCAAAAATTCTTTTCCGAGTTGTCAGAACGCACTGACATTCCCGGAGTCGCGGTCGGTCTTGCCTGGACAGCGGTTGGAGGAGAAATACTATTTATAGAAGCTACGAAAATGCCAGGAGGAAAGAGGCTTAGCATCACAGGCAAGTTGGGTGAAGTAATGCAGGAGTCAGCACAAACAGCTTTTTCGTATATTAGATCTAGATCCAATGACCTTGGAATTGCTAAAAACTTCTTCGATAAGTCGGATATTCACGTACATATCCCTGCCGGAGCAATTCCAAAAGACGGTCCATCTGCAGGTATCACCCTTGCGACTGCCTTTGCTTCCTTGCTCACTAATAGACCCGTAGTTTCCGATCTGGCCATGACCGGCGAGATAACCCTTAGAGGCAAGGTCCTTCCTGTAGGCGGAATAAAGGAGAAAGTTCTTGCAGCTGCAAGAAGTGGTATCAAACGAGTGGTCATGCCAAACCGTAACGAAAAGGATCTTCACGACATTCCGGATGGAGTCAAGGAACAGTTGGAATTTATTTTCGTTGAAAACATGGATCAGGTTCTTCAGCTAGCCCTGGATATGAAGTTACCAGTAAAGAAGAAAAGCGGCGCCATAGACAAGGATACCAAAACCTTCGAATCCCCTACCCCCGCGACGACATAAAGTATATTTTAGCTACATTCGCAGTGGTTTGGCTCGACCAATCACCTGAGCCGTATCAACTCATATTCTAAACTTCCAAGTCCGATCTCCTGAGCATATTTGAAAATTTCCCTGTAAGGAATGTCATAGATCGCCCGCCAGGGATCACCACCTTTTTGTGCAGCTTGACTTCCCGGAACAGGTTGGCTGTTTGCAACCAAGTCAGCTGATGCAACATCCACGGCAACCGGGTCCTTGGAAGCACAAAAACCCACATCCGACACGAATGGTGCTTCGTTCCAGTCGCAGCAGTCACAATCCGGGGTAATGTTGATCAGGCAATTGAAATATCCCACTTTCTCTGTCTTACCCCTCACTGCAGCCTGAGCGAAATCTGCTGTCTTGAAAAGTATTTGCTCGGAAGAAGTTTTCCAACGGATGGGAATTGCGCCATGAGGGCAAGTCGAGGTACATTCTCCACAACCGATACACTGATCCTGGTGGATCTTAGCGACTTTCCTGGGCCGACCGGGGGTATCATCAGGACGGTCGATCATCTCGATGCATTTTACAGGACAGCGTTTCACGCATAGAGCGTCACCATCGCATTTCGACAGGTCCACCCTGGGCCTGACATCAGAGTGTAAATACTGTTTCCCCGCAGGGGTCGTGCAGCCCATTCCGAGATTTTTCAAGGCTCCACCCATACCGAAAAGCATGTGAGATTTTACGTGAGTCAAAACTATCATGGCATCGGCATCGGCGATTGCGCTGGCGATCTTTGCCATGCCTCCAGGTGCATTGGCACAAGGCACTTCCCTGTAATCAAAGCCTTTTAGCCCATCAGCCACTATGACTGGTGCTCCCAGGGTGTCGAGGGCATAACCGTTCATGGCGGCTGCGCGAATGTTGTCCACTGCATGACGTCTCATGCCTGTATAAAGGGTGTTTGTATCAGTTACGAACGGAATACCACCAGCATCTCTGACTGCATCCACGATGGTCCTGGCATATGGAACGGGTAAAAAGCCAACATTTCCAATCTCTCCCCAGTGTAGCTTGATTGCTACAAAGTCACCTGGTGAGATAATATCGCATATCGAGGATCGATCGAAAAGCTCCCTTAGTTTTTCCAGCCTGTTCTTTTTGGGCGTGCCTTTAGCATCATGAAAAAAGACTTTGCTCGACATTTGCTCTCTCCTGAATGAGGTTCAGTCCAATTATGGATAGGTTTTTCAATATTGCAACACGATTAGTTACTTGACAGCACCTATGGGGTGATTATCTTGCAATCGATGCGCACAACATGGCTCCTAATAAATGGGCTAACGGTTTGATTCTGCGGAGGAATTCAAAATGGGACATTGTATCGGTATCGACCTTGGAACAACTAATTCTGTAGTAGCGGTGATGGAAGGTGATTCAGCCAAAATCATCACCAATGAAGAAGGAAATCGCACCACACCTTCCGTTGTGGCATATCAAAAAGATGGTGAAATTTTAGTGGGCCAGGTTGCACGACGCCAGGCAGTGACCAATCCTGAGAACACCGTATTTTCCATCAAACGATTTATGGGAAGAAAATTTTCGGAAGTGGAAGAAGAAATCTCCACTGTTCCCTACAAAGTCGTAAAATCGGAAAATGGTGACGTTCTGGTCCAGGTCATGGACAAAAAATACAGCCCACCCGAGATCAGTGCAAAAGTTCTTCAAAAGCTAAAGAGAGCTGCAGAGGCCTATCTCGGCGAAGAAGTGACTGATGCTGTGATTACGGTACCTGCGTATTTTAACGATTCTCAACGACAGGCGACAAAGGATGCGGGCACCATCGCGGGCTTGGAGGTAAAACGTATAGTCAACGAACCAACGGCCGCTGCTTTGGCATATGGTTTGGAAAAAAAGAAGGACCAGGTCATAGCTGTCTATGATTTCGGCGGCGGAACTTTTGATATTTCAATTTTAGAGGTTGGTGAAAACGTGGTTGAAGTGATTTCAACCAACGGTGACACCCACTTGGGTGGCGATAACATAGACCAGCGCATAATCGACTACTTGGTTGCGGAGTTCAAACGCGACCAGGGACTGGATGTCTCCGGCGATAAGATGGTGATCCAGCGACTGAAGGAAGCAGCCGAAAAGGCCAAGATCGAATTGAGTTCAGCATTGGAGACTGACATCAATCTGCCATTTCTTACGGCCGACCAATCAGGTCCAAAACATTTGAACATGAAACTCACAAGGGCCAAGTTGGAATCTCTATGCGAAGACCTCATAGTCCGATCCATGGATCCTGTCAAAAAAGCCCTCGATGACGCAAAGAAGAAGCCGGCAGACATAGATGAAATCATCATGGTTGGAGGTTCCACCCGGATTCCTCGAGTCCAGGAAGAGGTCAAAAAATTCTTTGGGAAGGAACCCAACAGGTCCGTAAATCCAGATGAAGTCGTAGCGGTTGGAGCAGCTCTGCAGGCTGGTGTTCTAACCGGGAAAGTCAAAGATCTCCTCCTTCTCGACGTAACGCCACTGTCCCTGGGTATAGAGACCCTGGGAGGGGTTATGACCAAGCTTATCGCGCGAAACACCACCATACCCACGAGAAAAAGCGAGATATTCTCCACTGCCTCTGATGGTCAAACTTCTGTTGAGGTCCATGTTCTGCAGGGCGAAAGAGAGATGGCAGCCGACAACAGAACCCTGGGTCGCTTTATCCTGGATGGAATACCTCCAGCCCCCCGGGGAACTCCTCAGATAGAAGTAACGTTCGATATCGATGCAAACGGAATTGTGAACGTATCGGCAAAGGACAAGGCAACCGGCAAGGAACAACACATTACAATCACTGCATCGAGTGGATTGGATAAAGACGATATCGAAAAGAAAGTAAAAGAAGCTCAGGCCCATGAAGAAGAAGACAAAAAGAGGCGAAAGGAAGTGGAGGTCCGCAACTCGGGAGACCAGCTCGCTTACCAGACTGAAAAACACCTAAAGGAATTCGGTGACAAGCTTCCGGCGGATGTAAAGGAACAAATCGAGAAAAAGCTCGATGAACTCAAGGAGTCACTCAAGGGGACTGATACCGATTCCATTGAAAAAGCATCCCAGGCCTTGCTGGAAGTCTCCCAAAAAATGGGCGAAGTCCTTTACCAGGCTCAGGCAGGTGCAGGTGCGGCGCCTGGTCCTGATGGAGATCCTCAGGGGGCTTCTGAAGCTTCTTCGTCAGAAGATGGAGACGTCATAGACGCAGAGTTTAAAGAAAACCAGTAAGAAAATTGCTTATACCACCACATATTTTCCCTCAAATCGTTGCTATTAGCTTTCTACATACGATATATTTCCCAAATGTCTGGAATAGCAACAGAGCCATGTCGGATTGAATCTGTAGGCCAACCCATCGTCTAACTTTCAACTGATGCTTTTGATTTGAAGCTAATCTCTTTCTTCGGAGGAAACAAAATGAACCGTTCTATTTCATTGGTCAGTCTTTTAACCATTAGCTTGCTGTTGGTATTTTCCGTTCCGGCAATCGCGGGGAAAAAGAAAGTCAAGGTTGGACCTGGGGGAGTGGACGTGGATGTGGACGGAGTTCAAATGAAAGCGGATGAGGATGGTGTGGAGGTAAAGGTTCCTGGCGCAGGAGTAAAAGCTGACCAAACAGGAGTCGAGTTGCATGTGGATGGAGATGTGGACGTACAAGTCAACCATGAAGAACATCACCAAGCCCCGGTGCAAGCAGTACCAGCTGGGAAAACAGCCCATCAGAAAATCATCTGTGATGATAACGAAGAAAAGACCTATACCAACCTTTTCATTAGTGGTGTTGGAAATGGGATCGAAGTAAAGGGCAATTGTGAGTTGACCTTGGTCAATTGTCGAATAGACGTGACTGGAATCGGCATCAAGATTACCAGTAACGGTGAGGTCAAACTCGTCAATTCATTTGTTCGGGGAAGATCTGCCGCCATGAGCATAGAATCCAATGGTGAAGTGGATACAACTGGCACCACTTTCCATGGAACAATCATTACAAAAGACAATGCAGAGATCACTAAAAACGGTGGGAATTACTTTTATAAATAGCCGATGGTTCCAGTTTCGAATGCTATCCATCCATAGTATTCACAACAAAAAATAACCCATCCCATTATTACAGACAAACGAGACCTTGCTCAACCCACCCTAATCCTGTACATTAATATGAGATAAATGAATTGCCATGAATGGAAATGATTGATGCAAGTGAATGGTTACTCAGGAACACCAGGAGCCGGAAGGGTCCTTATTGTCGACGATGAAGAAGTACTTCTTCAAATGCTGCATGAAGTTCTCATCTCTGAATATGAGTTAGCCACCTCGGAGACAGGGGAACAAGCCTTCGATTTCCTTCAAAGGTATAGCGCCGATGTAGTTCTGGTGGACAAAAACCTCCCGGGAATTACAGGCCTCGAACTCCTGAAAAAAATCAAGAAACGCTCTCCGGATGTAGAAGTCATCATGATAACTGGTTATGCATCTTTAGAGAGCGCCCTGGAAGCACTGAGGCTGGGTGCATACGATTATCTTTTGAAACCATTCGACGACATCTCCCTGGTCTCTGAAAAAGTACGCCGCGCCATGGAGAAAAGGGAGCTGGAAAAGGAGCGAAGAGGGCTGCTGGAGCAGCTCATGGTGTCGAACGAGGAGCTTCGCTCAACCCAGGACTCCATGAGACGTTCTTACCTGGAGACTCTCACGAGCATGATAACCGCTCTCGAGGCAAGGGATGCATACACCAGGGGACATTCAGACAGGGTTGCTGAATTTTCTGTTGCCATTGGACGAGAGATGAAACTAGGTCCTGACCGGATGGAGAGGCTCAGGGATGGAGCACGTCTTCACGATCTCGGTAAAATAGGTGTTCGTGAAGACATCCTCAACAAGGCTGGTCGCCTTACAGCTCAAGAGTTCGACCATATCAAAGAGCATCCTGTAATAGGGGCACAAATCATTGGTAAAATGGAAAATTATCGACATCTTCTTCCCATGATAAGAAACCACCACGAGAGATGGGATGGCAAGGGATATCCTGATGGTCTATCAGGTGACGAAATTCCTCTTGAAGCAAGAATAGTTGCCGTGGCTGATTGTTATGATGCCATGACATCCAAACGGCCCTATCGAACTCCCAGTGAATTTGATTCAGCAATACGGGTTTTAAAAGAAGTCTCCGGGACCCAGTTGGACCCCTCCGCAGTAGCTGCTTTTCTCATAGCAGTACAAAGAGGCAGTATCGTTCCATCAAATTGATGTGCCTGGATATCAGCCTGTTTTTCCTTTTGTAAAAAATAATTCTTGCATATAGTCTTTAGTTGAAAATCCAAATAACCCCCAAATAACCCGAGGGAAATTTTGTCTGAAAAAAAACTCAACCTCAAAGGAGCAGCATGGAAACCCATTGTGAAATTTGTAAAAGTAACTTTTGGCAACGAAGCTTTCACAAGGGTTTTGGAATCGGTATCTCCCCCATGCCGTGAGATTGCCTCCGAGACAATTTTAGTAAACAATTGGTACGAAATGAGTCTCATCGAGGAGTTTATTTCCACTGCGGATAAACTGCTAGGCAGCGGCGATCTCACCATTGCCCGTAAAATGGGACAGTATAGTGCCGAATTCGGAATAAAAACGGTTTACAAGGTCTTCATGAAAGTCGGTACACCGGAATTCGTAATAAAAAGAGCACCTGTGATTTGGAATCGATATTATTCCAAGGGTAAGTTAGAGGCTTTGGTGTTGGAAAAAGGTCATGTGGTCTTACGCCTGACTGACATTGGTAGCATCTCCAAAGTAACATGTGTGCGTGTGACAGGATGGATGGAAATGACGCTGAAAATGAGCGGAGCTATAAACTCCGTCGTACAACACATCTCTTGTCAGTCACGTGGTGGTTCTTTTGAAGAATGGGAGGGACGATGGGAGTAGTGACACTTTTACTTCTTCTTTTGATTGCAACGCCTGCATTCGGTCAACAAAAATCCAACGCTCCAAATAAAGAAAAACTCTCGTTCAAGACCAGGCAGTTTATTAATTCACACTCTGTGGATTTTGACACAAAAGGCAGATGCAAAGCTGTGGACGGGATACTGATGAGGAAGTGGAAAGTAAAATCCTTTCCCGCTTTGATTTCCCACTTTGAAACATGTATAAGCGTTACCTCCACAACCACCAGCGGCATGGTGAATTTTGAGCTCGTCATTCAAGACAAACTGGGACGTTCCATCTCATCTGTGGAAGGGGTCATGGATCTTGGTGATTCCGGCGCTGCAAGCCAGGCTGTGGATTGGGACCACCTGGAGATTCCTAAAGCAGGTGTATATTACATGCGGTTGGTGCTTCAGGGAAAAAGGATTGGCAAGTATAAAATGGTATTTACCAAAGCTGGCAAACCACGCTGAAGATTTCCCATTGACACCTTATGCGGATTTTTGTCTTAGAAATGCAGGCCTTGTGGCCATTAGAACCGCCGGCATCACTGTTACCGAAGCCAACGCGCTGGTCAGCATGGCAAGAGAAAGAAGCGCGCCAAAATAGTGTAAAGGAATCATCTCTCCCGCCAGGAATACCAGTTGGCCGGATATGACCGTTATGGCGTTGATCATGATGGCCCTTCCTGATGTTTTTTGAGCAACCATGATTGCATCTGCCGGCTGTCCAAGACGTATCATCTCCAGTCGAGTCCTCGACATGAAATGAATCGTGTAGTCGATGCCAACTCCAACCACCAGTGAAGCTATGAGCACACTTGAAGTATCCAAGTCGATGTTCATCAACGCCATGGTGCCGAAGTTTATCAACAGGGTCATGACCATGGGGATCATTCCCAGTATTCCAGCAATAAAGGACCTAAACTGTATCATCAAGAGTAACATGGCCATCAACGCAGCCAGCCCAAGGCTCGATAGCTGGCTGTATACC
>CAYSLH010000185.1:0-10232 GCA_964431605.1 uncultured Myxococcales bacterium | reverse complement strand
TTTCATATCGCTTGAGCACGTCAATTGGCAGCGACGCGAGCTGCTTTACGGCCTTGCTATGCTCGTATATCTCCCACATATCATATAGAGTATATATACTCTATATGATATGTCAACCCTGCGGCATAACTGGTTGCACCCCAATTTCGTCTAACTCCATAAACATACGGCTCAGTCGGTACTAGGATATACCATGTTACAGGCTCTTGGATCTGATTCGTAATGAGAAATGGCAGTTTCGACAGCAGGGCGAAACCTCGAGCGGATTAGCTAACAGCGCAGTCGTTCCTTGAAAACACACAAGGTCAAGGAAGGGCACGTGTGATACTCAATCGGAATATTATATTCCTGTACTCGTCGACATCGTACCAACTCAAACCAGATGAATTCATCTCCAGCAATTGAGAACTTGCATCCTGGGTAAATCGACCTGGTAAGGCCATTCCCGCCACGTCCATGTCCCCGCAATCAACTACGACCCACCAGAGAATATTGATGCAATAAGTCGCGTTGGCCGACACGGTGCTCAACAGCCCCATGTTCGATCCGGAGCGTACGAAAAGGCCCGTACCGGCCATGGCAGCAGGTTTATCAGACCCAGGAACATAAGTCATGTCTCCCTCACCGATCATGGTACTTGCCACCAGGTTCGCCTCAGTCTCGAACTCTGTTCCGGTGCCATCGGGAATGGAGTAAGCGTCAACGTCAACCGTTGAAAACATCACGGCAGGGTTCATCAGGGCTGAATCCGTCTCGCCGTCATCCCCAGTGCCACCCCTGAAGATAATGGAATTTTGACCGTCACTATTTCCAACTCCACCATCCGTATAGGAAGCGGGAGATTTCAACCATGCCACGGTTGTCACAGTGGTTGCTCCATCTGTCGTATCATGGGAACTCAAAGACCCCACCGATGCGTGAACGAACGCTGAACGGCTGACCGAACCGGTACTGGAGACCTGGGCGATCCCATTGGCCTGATCCAGCCATGTAACCGAGACAGCCTCGGAAGGAGTGTTCCCATCCGGGTCCTCGGTCCAGATATCCACAGTCTCGGAGGAGATGTCTATGGGATTGCCACATGAGTCGAGTCCGAGCACTTTTACGGTTGCGCTGCTTCCGGTTATAGTCCCTGTGTCTGCAAAAATGTATATGGGTTTGGGAGCAATTCGCCAAAAATTGGCGGTGGAGCTGGCCACCGATGGCACATTCCCGCTTCCACCGGCAAAAGGAGTCGATGTTCCGTCATCCACCTCCACGGACGCGGCGCCGGGTATGGCCTCCTGTAACTGCACCGTGATGGACTGGGTACTTTCTGAGACCACCACAGCTGGCACTCCGGCTACGTATACCGAATTGCCGGAAGCAGAAAAATTACGCCCGGAGATGGTCAGGGTACCACCACTTCGCAACGGAGCCTGAGCGACACCATCAGGACTTGCCCCCACAGACGAAGAGACCCCGGTTATGGCCAAAGTGTAGTTGTCTATATCACTCAAGTATTCCGCCGAGGTGGTACTGCCCGGTCTCCTTGTCTGGTTCAACGGACCCAACGCAGGATTCGCAGGAGAACCCGAAGTCTCAGTAGGAAGCGTAATGGTACTGGTCAACACGGGAGTAGAGGAAGCAAAGAAACTCACCGACTGGGTTCCCCCAGAGCCATCATCGACATCGGCAGTGATGGCAGTCAGTCCGGCCATGTCCGAACCCAACCTGACCCATACCCTGGCCTGGCCGTTTTCGTCCGTGTGAACCACCGACGGGCTCTGCAGAGAGCTACTGGATACGTCGTTGCAAACCATCTTGACATTGATGGTATCCAAGTGATTATTGCTTGGGGTAAAGGTCCCTCCCTGTCCGAAGCACACAGCGTCCACAGGCTCTACCCGGAAGGTCACTCGCACGTTTGGCCTGGGATTTCCTGCCGCATCATTAGCCTGTATCACCAGTGGGTTTGGCAACTGCGCTCCTGTGGGACCTGCCTGCCCGTTTCCGCTTATTCTTCTCAGCCCCGGTTCGGTTGAATAGGGGATTACTTCCACCGCCACCACCGGATCGGAATAAGAAGGGCAGCCCTCGTCCAGGCATCCGTCACAATCATTGTCCTGGTTGTCGCAAGCGGTCTCGTACCACTCGTATCCGGGTTGAGAGGAATAATTGCAATTTGCCCACGAACCCGAGACACACTGCTGCAGGCTTCCGGAACAGACCCCTTCCTGGTTGGGACACGGTCGCTGGTCCAACAATCCATCGCAGTCGTTGTCGGAAAAATCGCAAATCTCTTCAGCACCCGGATGAACACCTGGATCTAAGTCATCGCAATCCGTGCCTCCGCAGGCCTCATCCACGAACCCGTCCGTGTCCCGGTCCCGTAGTACGCTTGCCGTACATACACCGGCCTGACAATGATCATCTATGGTGCACGAATTCAGATCGTCACATGTGTTCGAATCATTGTTTACATATTGACAGCCATCGTCAACATCACAGGAATCGTCAGTGCAGGGATTTCCATCGTTACACGTAACAGCAGCTCCGGGCTGACAAGTGCCTGCCGAACACGTGTCACCTGAAGTGCATGCATTCGAATCGTCGCACGGAAGAGAATTATCGGTATGGACACAGCCTGACTGCGCATCGCAGAAATCATCGGTACAAGGATTTCCGTCATCGCAATCCAAGCTCGTGCCTGCCTGGCAGTATCCCCCTGCACAAGTCTCCGTACCGTTGCAAACATTCGAATCATCACAATCCGTGTTATCATTGCAATCTCCGCATGCCTCATCATCCAAATCCGTAAGACCGTCACAATCATTGTCCAAAGAATCCGAACAAGTCGAATCCCCGGCTGGTCCCTCGAAAACCCCTGGGTTGACCTGAGGATTCTGATCATCGCAATCATCACCTCCGCAAGATATGGGCACGTGGCCGTCTGAATCTAAGTCCAGGGGCGAGCCCAGACACGCTCCGTTCGAACACGTATCTGCCTCGGTGCAGTCATCTCCATCATCACACGAGATGGAATTGAAAGTATTTACGCAACCTGCCTGCTCATCGCAGGTATCATCAGTACAAACATTACCATCATCGCAATCGAGCGCAGCCCCGGGTTGGCACACTCCACCTGAGCAAGTGTCGACTTCAGTGCAGGCATTTCCATCGTCACAAGGCGAGGAATTGTCCGTATACACGCACCCTACTTGCTCATCGCAGGTATCATCAGTACAAAGGTTTCCGTCGTCACAAATCCTCGCATCGCCAGGGATGCAAGTTCCGTCCTGGCAGGTATCCGACACTGTACACTCGTTTCCATCGCTACAAGAACCCTCCCGGTTGGCATGTACGCACCCAGAGTCGGGATCGCACGAATCCACCGTACATTGTTGGTCGTCATCGCAATTGACGGTCGTACCTGGATAACATGCCCCATTGGAGCAAGTATCGTTTTCAGTACAGGCGTTTCCATCGTCACAGGTTGCGGCGTTGTCTTCGTAATAGCACCCTACGTCCGCAGAGCACAGGTCATCGGTGCATGGATTGCCATCGTCACAGTCCACCATGCTGCCCCCGCTACAGGCCCCATCTGAACAAATATCGCCTTCGGTACACAGGTCTCCATCATCACATGGAAGGGAATTGTTTTCATGAGAACAACCTGAAACAGGATCGCACGAATCATTTGTGCAAAGGTTGCCATCATCACAATCCAGTGCAGTGCCGGAGACACATGACTGTTCGACGCACCTTTCCTGCCCGTTGCACACGTTTCCATCCTGACAATCCGAATCCTGTAAACACTCCATGCATCCTGTGTCATCAGCATCCGTGGTACCATCACAGTCATTGTCAACCGAGTCATCACAAGTTCCTTCATCTCCCTCGAAGACGCCTGGATTTATATTGGGATCATCATCGTCACAGTCAAGCCCGGAACATTGTAAATCAACATATCCGTCAGAATCCGAATCCTTGGCAATCCCTGTACATCTACCCAGGGAGCAATGATCGGCCATGGTGCAAGGGTCATTATCATCACACAAAGAGGAATTATTTACATGGACACAACCCTGCTCAGGATCACAGGCGTCGTTGGTACACTGGTTTGCATCATCACAATCCGGGGCTGTTCCATTCCTGCAAAACCCTTCAAAGCAACTCTCGGCCCCGTTGCATTGATCGCCATCATCACAATCCGAATCGGACTCACAAGATTGGCAATCGGAATCAGCAGTGTCCGTATTGCCGTCACAATCATCATCTATGCTGTTGTCACAAATCTCTTCAGCCCCCGGATGTACCGAACCATCACCATCATCACAATCCAGCCCACCACAGTTAAAATCCCCGAAACCGTCCTCGTCCCTGTCCTCACATTGACTGGTACACGCCCCATTCCTGCAGACTTCATCCGGATCACAACGATTATCGCATGCACCACAGTTTTGAAGATCACTGCTCAAATCGCTCTCGCAACCCGTAGTTCCATCCCTGTCGCAATCACCAAACCCTGCGAAGCAGTCGCCCAGGGAGCATTGACCTTGAACACACGAGGCTTGCGCGTTGTCATAATCGCACCGATTGTTACAAGAACCACAGTTGTTCACATCCGTGTCCGTATCGACACAATCTCCCCCGCACGCAACCAAACCAGCCGGGCAAGCTTTTACGAATTCCACCTCTACCAGGGCCGGAATACACTCGCCATTTCGATAACCCCTGCACAGTGGCCTGGATTCGGTCCAGGCTGACAACATGCTCTTTCCCTCTGTCGAAGAGCCTACGTAAGCTACAGCCCTTCCATCCGAGTCTGTGGGCGCCTCTGGTTGCTCTATGGAATCGAGGGAATCGGCATCGTTATTTCTGCTGGAACGTATCTCTATGGGAATGCCGGGCATGGGACGAGAGGGATCCCCATCGGCATGTACCAAGACAGCAACTTCCATACTCGCCTTGCCATCAGCGGAAGCGATCTGAGGATCTGCTGAAATCTCTCCCAGCACCTTTATGGAAATACTGCCACCACAGTCACATCCACCAAAACTCAATAGGCAAGTAACATAAAGAAGAGCAACAAGACTACGGACAAGAACCCTGCCGGTCTGAATAAATCGCTCCATGGCATGCTCCAGCAAAAATTATCCACCCTGTGGAATCAGATGAATTCCATATTAACCTATAACTACTGAAAAGTCAATCAGGTCAATGCGTAACTCGCTGTAATACCTAATCAATTACGACAGGAGGCCTCGACATCTCTTTCTGAGCCCAGTGCTCGGAGGACTGTGGTGGTTGATGACACCGAAACAAAACGGTCTTATGATTCAAGTGGGTTGCATAAAAATTGAGACGAAAACCTTCTTTCCCCGTTCCACCTGTGCCATTCCGCACCCTAGAGCCAACTGCGACCCAGGCTCATCCACCGCCTCCACGATAAAGACCAACAGCCCCACTGGCAGGTCCTTTACCGCAATAGCATTTTCATCGTTGGGATTAAAGGCAACCTGGATCGGCGTGGTGACCAGATATGACGTGTAATCGAAGATATTTTTGTCGGCGGTGGGACCCACGAAGAGTTCACAGCCAACGGCCTGTTCTTGTCCATCGATGGTCACTGAATTGGGCAAAACATACACGTTGATTCTAAAGGTATTTTCCGGAATATCCTCTGGTGAAAAGCGCAGGGTCAACGATTGGGAGGCATAGGTCTGTTCGGATCCACAGGATGATGCTCCTAACCCGCAGGTCAAAGTAAAAACCAACCCAAGATACAACCTTATTAAAAACTTGCAGTTACTGATTTGGAGATTGAACACAGCGCCTCCTGAACAACAGACTCAATGAAAGACCAGCACGGCCTCTCCCGTTTCAGGAAGACCGGGTGGGCTCGTCAACGAATCTACCAGAAAATAACCACCGACTCCGATTCCGGCCACTCCAACACCCACCAGAGTCCAAAACCACCAGGACTTTACCAAGGGAGTTTTTCTTGCTCCCTCAGGTAATTCACCTGCCAACAGGTTTATCCTGAACGAAATGGGTTCCTTTGGGGAGCCGGCATTAGCCACCCAGTTACCCTTCGAATCCAGGGCTGCGATATAGTAATCAACGAAAAGTTCAGTCTCCTCGTATACGGTCCAAATAAATGGAATCACACCCACATAGGTCTTGGCTCCCTTGGACTTGACACCTTTCAAGGAAGGGTGCATATCGGTCACGGAGTAATTAGCATCCCCTCTTCGCTTGAAATAAAGCCTCATGTGTCTAAGTTTCTTATGTAAATCCACCACGTAGGCCTTGACCTCGATCCGCGCCGAAGCAATGGATTCGGTCACAGGGGTATGTTTCATTATAACACGGTCTTTTCGACGTTGCTCATTGCGGACTTTATTGAAAAAATTCAAAATCTTGGGAGAAGTCAACAGAGGATTGAGTTCATAGTTGGGATTGACCTTCAACATCAGTTCGAAAGCCCTTCTCGCGTGTTTCTTCTTTCCCAGGGCAATATAAGAAAAAGCCATGTATTTATACATGGTTACAATATCGCTGCGCCTGTTGCCCCGTTTTCTGATGGCTGTTTTTAACATATTCAAAGCTTGTCTATACTGCAGATTATCATAGAGGATCTTTGCCTCCTGGAGCAGTTCCTTTCCACTCTTTCTGCTGTTGACTGTTCCAGCTTTTCCTGCGATGGCAGGAGCAGTGAAAAGGACGAATGACAAACTCAGCGCGACGCAAAGGACAGGACGCCGACCAAAGTGCGCTAGCACGGCTATCCTCCGCCCGGTTGACCGGGCCGTTGAAATGAAAGTAACAAGCTTGCTTTTTGTAACGTTGATCCACCTGAAAAGTCAAGCAAATTCACTAGAAAATAAGTTGACACCATGAATCTACGGTGAATAACATAACAACGTTGTCAACATTTTTTGAGCTGCTTGCTACTCGGCCTACAATAGGTTTGTATCCATGGGAACGCAGTTTGGCAAATATCAACTCTTGAAAAAAATCGCTGCTGGCGGGATGGCGGAGATCCATCTAGCAAAACAAAGGGGAATGGAAGGTTTTGAAAAAATTGTAGTTATTAAAATGATCCTTCCCAACCTCGCCAACAATCAAGAATTTGTACAAATGTTTCTGGATGAGGCAAGGCTTGCCGCAAAGCTGACCCATCCCAACATCGTACAGATATTTGACCTCGGTCGTGCTGCCGGTACCTACTTCATAGCCATGGAATACATCCAGGGTGAAAACCTCAGAGCGATTTCAAAAGCCTGCCGTAAGCGAAAACAGTACATACCCCTCGAGCATACGGTCAAGATAATGTCCCAGGCATGCGAGGGGTTATATCACGCCCACACAAAGACCGACATGATGGGAAATCCTCTCAACGTGGTCCACAGGGACATCAGTCCACAAAACATTCTCGTGTCTTTCGAGGGTATGACTAAAATCGTAGATTTTGGAATCGCAAAGGCAACAACTCAGTACCAGGAGACCCGATCCGGGATACTAAAAGGTAAATACGCTTACATGTCTCCTGAGCAGTGCTTAGGGCGACACGTGGACGCTCGTTCGGACCTCTTTTCTCTGGGTATCGTTTTATGGGAACTGGCCACTGGTGTTCGCCTCTTCAAGAAAAAGTCTGAGCTTGTAATCCTCAAGGAGATAACCGAAGGCTCTGTGACCCCTCCCAGACAAATAAACCAGCAAGTGCCTGCCCAGCTCGAAGCCATAATCCTCAAGGCCCTGGAAAAGGATCCGGACAACCGCTTCCAGGATGCCTTGCAGATGCACCTTGCCCTCGAAGAGTTCATGAAAGACCAGGGTATCATGTCATCGACTGTACACCTTTCGGCCTTCATGAGAGACCTTTTCAAGGACAAGTTGGATTCTCTGCGTAAAATCGAACAGGCTCAAAAATCAGGTGAGACCCTCGAGTCATTCCTGTTCGATGACGTGGACCTGGGAGCAAGCTATGACACTGGCACCGGGACGGGCGCATCCACTCCTTCTCAACCATCGAGCGTCTCTCCATCGCAGCCACTGTACCCCAGACCAACCACCGGCATATCCAGAGTGAGCCAGTTGCCGCAGGCTGGGACTTCCATGGCCACCCAGGCCAGTGAAATGTACAATCATCCCAGGAAAAAAAGTCCTGTCCTGACCATCCTTATAATGGTGATCCTGTTGGCTGCCATAGGGGTAGGAGGTTATGTTCTTTACGAGCAGTATGTCCAACCCCACCCCGTTGACGACAAAGTGGACGCAGGACCCCCACCAGTGGTCGAGACAGGAAACATAGTTGTAACATCTGCACCTTCGGGCGGAGAAGTCTTCATCGACGGGACACGCAAGTGCACTACCCCTTGTGACGTCAAGGGGCTGAAAATAGGCACCTATTACACCATGGAAGTTCGAAAGAACGGATATTCCCAGTGGACATCCGGGTTCAGGCTGGATGAGCCCAACGAAGAACGTTCTTTCAACGCACGACTGCAAAAAGCAAAGAAACGTACTTGGGGGAAAATTTATATCGTCTCCAGCCCACCAGGCGCCAACATAGAACTGGATGGCCAGCTCAGAAGTGAAAAAACTCCCACCACCCTGGAACGGGTTACTGCGGGTACCAGACATTCCCTGCGTGTTTTCATGCAAGGCAGGAAGGAATGGACGAAATCGTTTTCGATCAAAACCAATGAGAGATTGGACCTCAGGGCCACCCTGGTAAAAATCTCTACCACGCATGGTAAGACACAAGATGCGCTTTACACATTGCAGTCAAAACCAAAAGGAGCTTCATTCTATCTCGACGGAAAACCGGTGGGTTCATCGGTCAAACTCAAGCCTGGTAGGACATACAAGCTTTCAGCATCCATGAGGGGTTACCAGAAATGGTCCGACACAGTGCGGCCAGGCCCGGGTGAAAAAAAGCGTATCGTTGCAAGTTTGATTCGAGCCGCCACCACGAAACCCGAAAAAAAGGCGAAGCTTTTTTTAGACTGCAAGCCATGGGCCAACGTCTACGTCGATGGAAAATCCGTGGGACAAACACCCATTACAAACCTGCCCATTCCCCCGGGCAGTCACACTATCAAGGTGGTCAACCCGGACCTGAACCAATCGGAGGTAGTGAGCATACAGGCAAAACCGGGCCAGACCATCAGGAAAAAATTCTCGTTCTCTTCTGCCACTGGGAAGTTACTCGTCAGGGCGAAACCATGGGCGGAAGTTTACGTTGATGGCAAAAAAATAGGCACCACTCCCCTTCCCCCGAAGGCTCTCTCGGCAGGGACTCATACCATCAGGTTATACAACTCCACGCTGGATCAAGAGCAAACGAAAACCGTCCAGATCAAAGCGGGAAAAACCGTCAGGATTAACGTAAACTTCCTAAACTGACGCCAAACTACCTGGGCGTATAGCACCACCCATGGGATTGAGGGATATGATTTCGCTTGGCAAGGGTGTTATGTTGACTCAGGGCAGAGCATGGCTTACTAGGTAAAAAACCATTCATTCTCTATAGCAAGCCTTTTCTACGACGTACCTGCTCGAGAACCCTCTTGTACTGGATTTCCCAATCGGAAGTTCCCTCCTGCAGGTGCTTGAGCTTGGATCTCACCTCCTTGTCTACCTCCTCGTCGATTTTGAAATACTTCCTTAGAACGGTGACTATTTTCTTGCGCATCGTATGGTCTTGGGCATAAACCTCTTCTATATTGCTCGTCATGAACATAAATTCCAACATCTGGTTTATGATGAAATCCACACCATCATCACCCACTGGGAATCTCCGCTGAGCCGCAACGATACGCTTTGCCTCGGCCAACTTTGATCTGGGCCAATTCCTCCGAATGAGAAGGGTTTTGGCATCGCCCGTAATATTTTCTTCTTGAACCTGATACTGCCGGATGATCGACGCGAAATCCTCTCTGGCCGCATCCATGGATTCCGGCAGAACCTCTATGTCGCCGTCTTTCGTCAAGACCTGGACAATATCCCTTGCCATGGCAGGAATCAGTTTTGGATAGATTCTCACATTGTCCTCCAATGGACATCATCAAACCAAACTCAATGTCCGTAGTTTTTCGAATAAAGTCCTCGCCAATGACTTCGAAACACCTTTTACCCCCGACAGGTCCTGTATGGAAGCATTTTTCAACCCGGCCAATCCGCCGAACTCTTTCAGCAGCCGCTTTTTTGTAACAGGACCCACCCCTTTGACATCATCCAGT
>CAYSLH010000184.1:0-10314 GCA_964431605.1 uncultured Myxococcales bacterium | reverse complement strand
TTCACCATCTTCAGAACCCGCTTTATTCCCAACTCTTTCTCAGAAAGGCAAGAAGGCAAATCCTACAAGATGAAAGACAGATCGATCTTTTTGGAAAGTTCACAAAGTTTTTCGGTATCCAGTGAACCTTCGCAATTGTCCAAGATATTCAGAATGGGCAAAAGATCGGTAAAGTATTCCTTGAGTGAATTTACATTGGAGTTTACGAAGCCAAGGGGGTTGTTTATCTCATGAGCCACGCCTGAAGCGAGTTCACCTATGGTGACCAGCTTGTCACGGCGCATCACGTCTCTTTCGGTCTCCTGTCTTTCCTTTTCGGCATCCATTCTCTCGATGGCTCTTGCGACTTCTCCGCACATGAGCAGTCCCAAGTCGATGGCATCCCTGCTGAACAGTTCTTCTTCGTTGTAACGGCTCAAGCACAACACCCCCACCAGTGCCTCCCTGCCTTTCATGGGCAAACACAGGCCAACGGATGGATACCTGTCACGCACAACTCCCATCAGCCGAGGATCATCGGCGGCAGGTCCTATCACCATCTGGGGTTGACCATACTCTGCGACCCAACCGCTGATTCTCTCTCCCACCGCGACCCGTTCCTGCAGGACGACAACTTCGTCCAGACCATAGCTTGCCGCAATTCTCAGTGCCATCTCATCCGGTTCCAGCAACATGACACTGGCGCTTTCGGCCCCGGTGAATCGGATCATTTGCTGCAGCAACATGTCGAGGATATCACCGACTCCCTTGCCGCCCCCGATGGCATGCTGAAGTTCCAAGATCGCTTGGAGTTCAGGTCTGCTGAGATAATCCGACAACAGGCGTCCCAATTGAGCACTGCGCCTGAGGGTGTCCTCCAGCATTGTGAGATCGAAAGGCTTGCGCAAGAATCCTGTTGCACCGAACCGATATGCATCGACGGCCAATGACCGGGACTCGCTACAGGTCATCCCTATTACGGGCAGATTGGGAAAAGATCGTCGAATCATTCTGATGGCATCTAGGCCGCTTCTGCCCGGCAAGAGCAAATCCAGCAAGACGATATCGAAATCATCACTGCCGAGTTGTTCCAATATGTCCTGTGCATCCGGCACGCAACGGCACCTGTAGCCAATCCTGGAGAGGTTCAACTGCAGCACTTCCAGTATGGACGGATCGTCATCAACCACTAAGACCTTTGCTGCTTGCCTGCCAGGGAGGTTATCGGGGCTTGGAAGCCTGGACTGGATCAGCGGTTCGAACTCTCGGCTTCCAAGATAGATACCATGGTCTTGTGCCTTTACATGATCCATCAACTGATGAATGGTGTGCAGACTCCATGGCTTTAGAACGATGATGTCAATGGTTCCATCATCGAGTGCTTTTTTTAGTCTGCCATCCACATGTCCACCGGTGAGGATGACCCTTGCTATGGCCGGGTTGGTTTTCTTTATCCTTTTCAGAAAATCCAGCCCGTTTTCACCCGGCATGTAGTAGTCGGCAATGACACAGTCAGGTTGATTATATTCCATAGCTCCCAAGGCTTCCTTGGCGGTAGTGAAGCTCTTGCATGGGTAGCCCAACTGGGACAGGGAACGACTTAGGGCTAACAGGACGGCCGGCTCGTCATCCACCAGAAAGGTCAGAGATGGAACCGCAGAAGAGCCAAGTTCGGATTTTTCTTTCAATTCACTCACCTGCCATTCCTCCTTACCCCGTTGCCGTTAGGTCTTCTTCCAAACTCCACAGGGTCTATACTGTATTTTTTCATAACCCGCCTGAAGTTCGATCTGTCCATGCCGGCTTTTCTCGACGCCTGAGATACATTCCCCGCGGTCTGGGTGAGCAACTCCTGTACGTACCTGCGTTCAAATTCGGATACGGCTATCTCTTTTGCCTTTCGGTATGGCAAATCGGCCAAGGCCATTCCTGTCTCACGTCTCAGAGCGCCCGGGCCGCGGAGATTTTCAGGAAGATCGGCAATACCGATCTCCCTGTCCCGTCCAAGTACCACGGCCCTCTCTATGACATTCTCGAGTTCGCGAACATTTCCAGGCCAGTTGTACCTCTCCAACCGTTCCATGGCGCCTGGATTGATGCCATCCATGTTCTTGCCTGTCCGCTTGCAGTACTTCCGAAGAAAATGTAAGGCCAACAAAGGAATGTCACCCATTCTTTCCCTCAGAGAAGGAAGATCGATAGTTATGACGTTCAACCTGTAATAAAGATCCTCTCTGAAAGTTCCATTTTGCAAAGCCTTTATCAAATCCACGTTCGTTGCGGCGATCACTCGCACGTCGACCCTTCGGATGTCATTGGCTCCTACTCTCTTCATCTCCCCTTCCTGCAAGACCCTCAGTAGCTTCACTTGGGTGGGAGCTGGAACCTCTCCAATCTCATCAAGAAAAATAGAACCTCCATCCGAGACCTCGAAGAGTCCTCTTTTTGAGGTGGTGGCCCCGGTAAAAGAGCCTTTTTCGTGTCCAAACAGCTCGCTTTCCAGGAGTGTATCGGTCAACGCCGAACAGTTTACGGCCACGAAAGGCCTGGATCGCCTCGGGCTTCGATGGTGAATTGCCCGCGCCACAAGTTCTTTACCAGTGCCGCTTTCCCCCTGTACGAGAACAGTGGACGAAGAATATGCAACACCATCGATAAGCTCAAATACCCGTTTCATCTCAGAGCTTGACCCCACGAGTCCTTCGAAGCTGTCCTTTACTTCGAGCATGCTCTCCAGCTCGGAATTTCGTTCCAGCAATCGTTTGTGTTTGCCTGCCTTTAGTACGGTAAGAGCTGCTGAATCTATGTTTGCAAAAGGCTTGGTCAAATAATCATAGGCACCTGACTTGACCGCCTCCACGGCCGTCTCCACGGTGGCATAAGCTGTCATGATAACCACCTCGGTCGGCAAGGCTTTTGATTTTATCTCCTTGAGGATTTCGATTCCGGAAAGGTGCGGCATTCTGATATCGAGCACAGCCACGTCCGGGCGCCATGCTTCGACAACATCAAGCACCTCCCTGGCATCGGACAAAGTGCGAACCTGGCAATTTTGCCCATCGAGGATCTTCTTCCAGGCCTGAAGCATGTATGCTTCATCATCCGCGACAAGGACTTTGAATGCACGGTTCCGGTCTTGAGCCGAATCATTTTTCATGGGGCGCTCTCCTGGTTTTCTTTTGAAATAGGCAAGCTCAGTCGGAACAATGCACCCTGGCCTTTTTGGCTCTCCACTTCCAGTTTGCCGTCATGTTCCTTGACGATTCCATAACAGATGGACAGCCCAAGTCCGGTTCCTTCTCCTGTTTCCTTGGTGGTAAAAAACGGCTCAAAAATATGGGGAAGATCCTGTTCTGAAATACCTTCCCCATGATCGATAACTTCCAATACTGACCACCTATCATCATGAAACGCCCTCAGCGATACCACGTCTCCATCCCTGGATGCCTGGAAAGCGTTCTGTAATAGATTGACCACTACCTGCTGAAGCAAACTGGATTGCCCTATCAATGGTGGATCACCGTCTTGCACCTCCACCTGGACTTCAACCGCACGAGCCCTCGGGTGCAACCTTGCAATACCCAACGCACCGTCAATGATTTGTTTCATCGAGGTGTATCCAAGTGCCTCCAAAGCCGGTTTCCTGGAGAAGCTCAAGAGGTTATCGACGATTGTCTTGCACCTGACAGAGCACGTCTGAATCGCTTCGAGTGCCTCCACCCTCGAAGGATCATCGTTATCATCCCGAAGCAGTACTTGGGTGAAGGCGAGAATTCCTCCCAGGGGGTTGTTGATCTCATGGGCCACACCACCGGCCATTCTTCCCAAAGCGGCCATTTTTTCAGCGTGGAGCAGTGCAGCTGTTCTCTCCTGGACCTTTTTCTCCAGGTCTTTGTTGATGGCCTGCAACTGCTCATTTCGCTCAGCCAGTTCCATCTTGAAAGAACGGTTGCTTTCTTCCAATTTTATCCTGTCGATACACTCCTTGACAGTTGCCTTGAGCTGAGAATCGCTCCAAGGCTTATTGAGGAAGCGATAGACCTCGCTTTCGTTTACTGCCTTTTCGATAACATCGAGGTTCGCAGCTCCTGTCAGCATGACCCTCTGGATATCCGGCCACTTCCTCTTTACCTCGTTTAGCAGTTCTAAACCGTTCATTCCGGGCATTTGGTAATCAGCGATCACCACCGAGACCTTGGTCCCTTCCAAAACAGACAACGCTTCTTCGGCTCCCTGTGCCGTAATCACCTGCCAGGGCATTCGACGCATGGTTCTGTCAAGAGACAACAGAATAGGTCTATCGTCATCCACCACCAAAACCACCGGAAGGTCGTGGCTTTCTCTGTCAGGTTCAGTGTTTCTTTCTGTAGTCATGATACCCGCTCCGTTGCATTTCCCCTTGAGACAGGGAAAGTTACTTTGACACTCAAGCCAACCGGATCGAGACGTGATACCTTCATATCTCCTCCCAGGGCGTCGGCAAGACCTTTTGCTGCAAACAGCCCTAAAGATCCGGTCACCTTGCTCTCCTCCAAATCCACGGCCGGATCCAGTAAGGATGCAAATTTGATGTCGCTTATCTCTGCCTGAGGATCCACCAGCTCCAAGATTACTCTGTCGTCATATGAACTGGTCTTCATGACCAGATGACTCTTTTCTCCTCGTTGTCTCGTAAAAAAACCGAACAGATTCAGCAAGCATTGCCTTAGGTCCATAACCGGCAACCGAAGCATGGGCAATTTTTGCAGTTGATACTGGATCTGCAGGGCCCTGTTGCCTGAACCCTGGACCAACTCTATGAGGCGCTCGGCTTCATCGTTCAAATCCACTCCATCATCCATTCCGTCGTCTCGACCGTCCTCTGCGAACACCCGAAGCTTCTCGACGATGGATGTAATCCTCACGAGTCCGCTTCGCATTTCATCGAAGACAGGCCCCAGGTCGTCCATAACTTCGCGTAGATCCTCGTCTTCGATCACACGCTTGGCCTCCTTTAGGAGAGTCAATGCCTGGTCTTCGGATTTGGACTTGAATCGAGAACGGGCATGAATCAGGACCGCAGCCAGGCGACGCATGGATCGAACGTATTCTTCCAAGACAGACAGGTTGGCATTGACAAATCCCAGGGGGTTGTTGATCTCGTGAGCAACACCGGCGGCAAGCAACCCAAGGGTTGCCATTTTTTCACGCTCGACGAGAGCCTCCCTGGCTCTCTGCATGGCCTGGTGTGTTCGAATAAGGTCCTGGCGAACCAGGCGACTCGATTCGGTGGCACGCCTCAGCGCTATGGTGCGCTGTTCCACCGTCTGTTCCAATTCCTTCGACCACTTCGAAAGCTCTTCCCTGGATTGCTTCAGGTCCCTGACCACCATGGAATTATGGGCCGCAACCGCCAGGTGCCTTGAAAGTTCCACCAGTCGATGAAGATCTTCATCACTGAAAGCACCTGCCCCTGAGTGGTTCAGCAGCTCGATGACCCCGATACATTCGTCCCGGACCACGATGGGAGCAGCTATGACACTCCGGGTCGTAAAACCGGTTCGCTCATCGATACTGGAATCGAATCTCTCGTCCTGGCTCACATCGTCCACTTTCAACGGTTGAACTCTGTTTACGCACCACCATGCGATTCCCTTGGCCTTTTGAAGGCGGACTTCTTTTATCTTCTTAGAGCTTGGCCCGGTGGAAACATAGAAAACCAGATTGTCATCCGCCTGGTCCAAAACCAGCAAGGACCCGGCCTCGGCACCGATGTAGTCACAAGAGGCTCGGATGACATCGTCAATCCAGACATCCATGGGTTTGGAAGATACGATGAGCTGAGAAATCTGGTTTACCACCGAAAGATCCCGGACCCTCTGTTGAAGGGTTTTGGAAAGATGGGCAAGCTGTTTGTCTGCGTTGTACTGGGTCAAAGCCCTGCCGACAGATGACAGCAATTCCCTGGGACCAAAAGGCTTACGCAAAAAATCCGCTGCACCACAGCGCCATGCCTCCAGGGATTGGGCAACATCACCATGGGCGGAGGTAACCACGACCTTGCAAGTCCGTTCATGGCTTACCATTGAAGAAAGCAGTTCCATACCGATTTGATCCGGCAATTCCAGGTCCAGCAAGACCAAGTCTGCCGGCTCTCGCTCAAAGCTCTCCAACCCCTCTGCTCCATTATGGGCCTGGCGAACCGCAAACCCCCGACTGGTCAATAACTCACTGGCAGATTTACGAGACACAGCATCTGCATCGATTATGAGACAGCTGGTCAATCTTCCTGTCCCGGGTCAAAAATCCATATCCAAGTCTAAAACAATGGCTCCACTTTCGTCTCTCTCCACTTCAAATATACCAGGGTGTTCCTCGTCCATTTTATCGATGAACTTCTGCTGCTTTCTTACCGTATCCATCAACATCTGGTTTTCCCTACGGAGCTCGATGAAATCCAGCATCTGTTTGAGCGCCACCTTCAATTCCAGGTCATTCCACGGCTTTGTCAAAAACCGAAAGACCTCTCCCTCGTTGATAGCCTCGATGGCCATCTGAAGATCAGCGTGGCCCGTGAGAATCACCCGAACCACGTGGGGATACATGTCTCGGACATGTTTCAAAAATGTCAGCCCATCCATGGACGGCATCAAATGGTCCGAGACAACGAGATCCACTTCATTCTCCTTCAAAACTTCCAACGCCTCGTCAGGACCCTCGGCAAACAGACATTCATACGGTTCTCGTCTCAACGATCGTCTCAGCGCGCTCAGGACGTTGGCCTCATCATCCACAAAAAGAACTCTTGATTTTCTCATTTGGGCCCTCCATAGGCATATGAGTCAAAACCTTCGACGCATGCTGATAGCCATGCTGTTTGTCATGGCAGCTTGCCAAAACCATACCAGCATCAACCGATTCCGAATCTAATAAATAGTCCTTCAAATATAAACCCTTGCATGTCCCCCAATAAATCGATCCAAGATTATGCCACTGCAAAGTGGGTTCCCTTAGACCCACTTTATGGGATATGCCACTTCAAAGTGAAGTCATATTTTACCCAAATGGGTAAAATATGACCCATATACCCTAACTGCTCAATTTTTATATTTTTCGTTGAATTTTGACATGTCCGAAGAGATATTACTCACCCACGAAACATGTTCAAGCCCGAGATTCGGCGATGAGGATACCGTCCCTCGTGGTGTTCTTCACCTTGTACATGGCTTCATCTGCCAGCCGCAGCACATCGTCTTTTGTCGTGGCATCTTCTGGGTATGATGCCACTCCGAAGGATGCAGTAATGCGAACTTTCAATCCTTCTGTCTCCAGAAAAACCCTTTCGTTCAGGGCCAGGCGCAATCTTTGTGCCACGTGAAAAGCTTGGTCTTTCGATGTTTGCGGTAATACCATGACAAATTCGTCTCCACCATAACGGGTGGGAATATCAACGGATCTCAATTGCTCCTTGATGAGTTGTCCTACCTCGGCAAGAAGCTTCGAGCCTGCCATGTGGCCGTTGGAGTCGTTTACTTCCTTGAAGTGATCGAGATCGAAAAAAATGACGGCAAACTGGTGACCGTATCGTTTGGATCTCTCGAACTCCCTGTCTAAGGCCTCGTGCAAAAACCTTGTATTGTATAACATGGTCAAATCATCCGTTACGGTCAACTCCTGGACTCTCTTGAAATTTCGAGCGTTGTCTATTGCTATGGCTGCGAAATCCGCCAATGAATCCAGAATACGCACGTCAGCGGGGCTGAAAGAATTAGGCTCGGAGTTTACCAATTCGATGACCCCAAGGCAGGTGTTTCGAACCATCATTGGCACACATGCGATGGCTCTGGTGGAGAACTTGGTCATGTCATCGACCTTGTTGCACCAACGTTCATCCTTGAGAGTATCAGATACCAAAAGAGGTTTGCCTTCCTTGGCGACCCACCCCACGACCCCTTCGCCCATGGGCAAACGCAGGTCTTTGAGTTTATCGGACCCTTCGCCTACTGCAATCTCAAAGTAGAGTTCTTTGGTCTCTTGGTCCACGAGCAACAACGACCAGTTGGTGGGCTTGAGCAGTTGGCTGGTTTTTTCCATGATAAGGGAAAGAACCTCGGAAATGTCCAGGGTGGATGTGAGGGTTTTACCGATATCATTGAAAACACGCAACTCCTCTATTGTGCGTGTCATCTCCTTGAGCAGTTTTTCACCCTGCATGCATTCCCCTTGGCTTCCTGCAATTGTTACAGAATCAGGACCCGCTAGTCAAACCCGGTATCAGACTTCTCCGTTACCATTGGCGCCAGGTCCCAATTTCATCACACGTGTTTTTCCAGTGTGCATGGAACGAAAACGCTTTTTTTGACTGTATTGCGTCCATGCCATACGATTTGGCGGATGGACACAGGAGACGTGAAAAAACCAGTATTGGTGTTGGCGTCTGGTTCTCCCAGGCGCAGTAACTTGCTCAGAATGCTCGGGATACCTATCGAGGTCAAGACCAGTGGTGTCGATGAAAGCGTACTGGACCAATCATCGCCCGAATCATATACAGCTGACGCAGCTGAACTCAAAGCCAGGGCTGTGGCGAATAGGTGTTCAAACGGAACATGGATCCTGGCGGCCGACACCACCGTAGTACTGGACGGCAGGATACTGGGAAAACCAGATAGCGAAAAACACGCACGTCAGATGTTGTCTTTGCTTTCAGGAAAAACCCACCAGGTTATTACGGCCGTATCCCTTCTTCGTGCCGGCACTGATTCAGCAGACGGATTCATGACCTGTACGGATGTAACATTCAGAGTTCTCGACCGGGCATGGATCGAAGGATACGTGGCGACCGGTGAACCCATGGACAAAGCCGGTGCATATGGTGTACAAGGAATAGGAGCCATATTGGTGCGAAACATCAATGGTTCCTATACCAACGTGGTAGGCTTACCCCTGGACGAGACTGTGGACCTTTTATCGAGAGCAGGGATTTGGAGACCATTTGACGGAGGCGGGTTATGAAGATCACACCCATCGATATCAAGCAGCAGCAATTCAGGCGGTCTGTGCGCGGGCTGGACCCGAGGGAAGTCGATTCATTCCTCAACCTGGTTAGTGATGAACTAGAGACGGTCCTCCGGGAAAACAATAAGCTCAAAGAGGACCTGGCCCGGACCAATCGCATCATACAGGAGCACAAAGAACGAGAACGCACGCTGAAAGAGACGATGATTACCGCACAACGCATAACAGACGACATCAAACAAAGCGCCCGCAAGGAAGCGGACGTGATCATATCCAGGGCTGAGATCCAAGCGGAAAAAATCGTACATGCTGCAAGCGACCGACTGGTAGCGGTCATAGAAGACATCAATGAGATGAAACGGCAACGGGAGCAACTTCGTACAAACATGATCAACATCATCGAGTCTCACCGCAAACTCCTGCATGAAATTCACGAGGAAAACACCCAGGCGTTGAGCCAGACGGTAGAGCAACTTCGCCAGCGAAGATCCAGACTACACGCTCAGATCCAGGAAATCCTGGAAGCCCAGGCAAGTCTTTTGGATTTGGACAGGGACCACGAAGTCGATGACCTGAGGAAAGAGGTCGAACAGCTCAGGACATTGCAAACCAATCTCATGTCGCGCATAAAAGGAGCCATAGACACCCATGCAAAACTCTTAGAGGCCCGGGAGGAAGCAGAACAAACATCAAACTCCACACAGGTGGAAAAAACGCTACGGGTCCTTCGACAACCCAAGAAGGAGAACGATCCGGTGGAGCAAGAAGAAATCTCGGATCTGGATTCGCAACCAGAACCATTGGACTCCGAACCTTCTGCCAGTGACAAAGACACCCAGATATCATCCTGACGGCTAGTAGCTCATACCTTGCGGACTCCATCACATTTTTTGTCTCATACAGTGATCTGGTTTTTGGTGGTAGGTGCCATCGGATTTGTTTTTTCTCAACCTGTATACGCTCAACCAGCGGACAACCCCCTGCCTGAAGGTTGGTCTCAACAAGTAAATCATCACTTCAGGTTTCTTTACAAGCCACACTTGGAGCAATTGGCTCGGACGCTTTCCGAAAAATCCATTACCTATCGAAAAAAACTGCTTGCTGACTTGGGTTCAGCAGGCCTTGAAAAAGTTGACGTCTTGCTATGCGACTCTCTGCTCTGTATGCAAAAAAGAGCTCCGGGCAGGGCAAGGGTCCCGGCTTGGGCTGCTGGTATGGCTTTTGCCAGGTATCAATCGGTTCTTCTCAGGACAGACAATCGGACCGGAGCCAAAAGCGATATGGAATCCGTCTTTCTGCACGAGCTTGCCCACCTGGCGTTGACCAGCGCGGTAGGCAATA
>CAYSLH010000183.1:0-10335 GCA_964431605.1 uncultured Myxococcales bacterium | reverse complement strand
CAGACAAACCAGTGTACCGATGAATGTTATGATGAATGTGATTGGGGCGAGCAATATTGCTGGGATGAATACTCTTTCATCGTTTGTGGCGAATACGACGGAGATCCGTGCCTTGAATTTGGAAATCCCCAAAGATGCCCTCCTGGTGCCATGTGTGACTGGGATTCGAACCATTGTACCGACTGCAATCCTCGATCGTGTCGCGACCAGCATAAAGAATGCGGATCATGGAATGATGGCTGTGGAAATGAAATATTTTGTGGCGATTGTCCTGCGGGCCTGGTCTGTTCTCCTCGGGGAAGATGTATGGAGGAAGGTTCTCATCCAGGAGCTGGTAGGGATTGTGACCTGTACAACGGATGTCCTCCAAACTGGAACGCCGCTTGGATGTGCATAGAAAATCCAGGAAGCACTGACGGTTACTGTTCCTATCCATGTGATAGGGATCAAGATTGCTCCGTGGATTTTCCCGATGGCTGTTGCCGCGAATTGGCTCCGGGACACAAGGCATGTATGCCAAACGAATATCTGTGTCAGGCAGGTGGAATCGGATACATGGGTGAGTGTGGAGATGAACACCAGGCCAATTGTCTGCCGGACATGATGTGTATCGATCTGACTTCATCACAATCTTCATGCCTCATTACGTGTGATGTAGCCATGGGTTATTGTCCAAATGGAGGAAACTGTATCCCCCTCGGAGACGGGTCCACTACTGGTATTTGTATTCCCACTGGCGACGGTCAATTTGGTGACCCGTGTACATATGACAACTCATGTGTCAGCGGTCTTCTGTGCACTCCCTTAGACCAGGACCACCCCGGCTATTGCAACACCATGTGCAGTGATTTTCTGCCCTGCCCCCTTGGATTCGACTGCATCCTGGATGATGGAGCAGGAGGAACATGGTGTGCCGAATTGTGCAATACTGATTCAGACTGTGCAAGGCTAGGAGCCTGGGAGTGCGTGTTTTTCAATGGTGGTGACACAGGAGTCTGCCTGCCTCTGCCTTAGGCCCATAAATTGGCACATCAGGATAGGGCCCGATTCACAAGCCCTTGCTCAAATCCACAGCGAGTCTCTCCACCCCTTCGATAGTCAAGGGCAACATGTCGAAAATCTGAGATACGATAGTGACAGATGTTGAATTCCAGAACCTCTCAGTCATGGGGTTGAGCCAAGCACAGTGTTTGAAGTGGTCCCTGAGTTTTTTCAGATATACTATCCCCGGCTCCGGATTTCGATCCCACCAGTGTATGGAACCTCCCGGATCAAGCAGCTCCCCAGGATACATGTGAGCATCTCCCACCAATACCAGCCGGACCTCCCGGTCAAAAGTCTTTGTCAACTCGTGCAGAGGTAACGCTTCGTTGAACTGACTATCTAGATACACACTGTCATATATACAGTTATGAAAGTAAACATGCTGGAATCGCTTGAAATGCCGTGCACCATGGGCAGCGGAAAAGAGCAGGTCCACGAGTCGTCGGTATGGCTCCATGGATCCCCCAACATCCATAGCCAACAGCAACTGCATGTTATTTTCCCTGGGCGGTTGAAACACCAGTTCCAGTTCGCCACCCTGCCTGGCCGTATGTGAAATAGTCTGAGCCAGGTCCAGTTCTTCTGCAGGCCCTTCCCTTTTCAATGCACGTAGTTTTTTCAAGGCCACGCTGAGTTGTCTCGTATCCAACACAACGTCCTTGCGGTGTTCCCTATACCTGCGGGCCGCTGCGACCTGAACCGCGGAACCCAATCTTCCCTGCCCCCCGACTCGAATTCCCCCTGGATGATAACCGCTATGTCCAAAGGGTGAAGTTCCACCAGTACCAACCCACTTGCTGCCTCCATTGTGCCTCTCTTTTTGTTCCTCCAACCTCTTCTCGAACTCTTCCCTGAGTTTGTCAACGTCCACCGAGTCCAAAACCTTGCGCAATTCCGGATCAACCTCATAGGGAGCAATAGGGTTTTGCAACCAATTCCACACATCCTGCTCGATCTCGGCCACTGGAATTTCCATGCCCTGAAAATAACTTGCAAAGCACATATCGAAGTCGTCTAGTTCACTTTCGTCTCGAACCAGTATTCCTCGGGAAAGAGAGTAAAAACCCATCAACGACGAACCGTGCAATCCCATTGACATGGCACGCACCAGGGTCAACCACTGGTCCGGTGTCACACGTAATCCCCTGGAACGAAGTAAATAAAAAAATTCCAGAAATATCCCAGTCTGGTTTATGTCATCTTCCGGTTTGTTTTCAGACTTGCTCATGGGTATTTCCACATCTATTCACGGCCGTGTTACCGCCAAAGCCCACCCCTACCCCTTGGAGACCGGGAAGAACCACCACTGGTAACCACTTCCAGGTCTTCTGGTTTTTTAACCAATGCTCCAAGGAACGGAATCTCCTTTGCCACCACGTCCGCGGAGATACCGGCTGCAATCAAAGCACCTATCCAATCTATGAGTTCAGAGGTGGACGGGCGTTTTCTCAAACCGTTGAGTTCTCTCAACCAGTAAAACTTCTCCAAGCATTGTTTCAGAAGCTTCTTGTTGATATCAGGATGGTGTACCTTGACGATCTTCGCCATGAGGTCCCGCTCTGGAAACTGGATATAGTGAAAGACACACCTACGCAAAAAAGCGTCCGGCAGTTCTTTTTCGGCATTGGACGTGATGATAACTATGGGACGATGGGACGCTGTGTGCACATCGCCTGTCTCGGCAATGGTAAACTCCATTACATCGAGTTCGTGCAGCAAATCGTTGGGGAACTCCAGATCAGCTTTGTCTATCTCGTCTATCAATAACACCTTAGTTTCAGAAGCGGTCAAGGCTCGTCCAAGAGGACCAAGTTTTATATACTGTCTGATATCCGACACATCCTTGTCCCCGAAACGGCTATCCTGTAGACGTTGTACTGTGTCATAAACATATAGACCATCGACGGCCTTTGATGTTGATTTCACATTCCAAGTCACAAGTTCCATTCCGAGATCCTCTGCCACGGCATGGGCAAGAAGAGTTTTCCCTGTTCCAGGTTCACCCTTTATGAGCAACGGCCGCTCAATGGCAGCAGACACATTTACCGAATGTCTCAACTCCGGCGAAGTGATATAGGTGCTAGTCCCAGAAAACCTCTCGAAAGAACTGCTGTCCATTTTACCAATCCTCCTTCGAGCATGATCCCTATCACATTAAAATCTTGGTCACAATGGACTTAGACTATCCAGAATCTTCCATACTGACGGCGAAAATCTCCCAACGGAACACGTGATTTTCCGTTATTTCCCAGATCGGTTGCGTTCCTGTAAAACCACGGATATACTCATTTCGAAAGCATACCCCCCAAGGAGGTCTCAAGTGGCAAAAGACGACATAAAACGAGAACGCCTTTTACGGCCGCAGGATGCACCTACTCCATCACCCGACTCGTTTATCCAGGAGGTTGATGACGTGGTGATCCAGGTCACTCAGGCCTTCTGTCCCAATGGTCACAACCTGGTCAGGAACCATGATGTTCTTTTCGATGGTGAACCAGGCATCAGCTTGTGGGTATCGGATGGAGAAAAACAAGGCGAAGTGATTTTGAGCCCGTTCCACGGGGACCATGTCCGCAAGGGCATGATCGATTTCGAACTTGGTACGACACTGAAAATCTACTGCCCGGAATGCAAGCAAGAACTCCCCAGGCTTTCCAGTTGCTCATGTGCCGAACATGGTTCACTTTTCGGGCTTTACCTGACACCAGAGCTGACCGAGGACCACGTGGTTGCTCTTTGCAATGTCTGGGGTTGCCATCGTTCCAAGGTTTTTGACCAAGCCCAATTATTGTCAGCCTATTTCGAAGAATGACTTAGCAAAGCAAAGCTTCCCTTTGTTCGATCCCTTGTTCTGAATACAACCTGAAAATTTTCGTTCAACCACTTTCTGAATTCAGGTAAAGAAGCAAATTTTTCATAACGAGTCCTGATTCTTCCGCTCCTGTCCCGAAAGCGCCTCTCTTTTACCAACACGAATCCAAGGGTCTTTTGGTCGATCTTTCTGATAGCCTCGCTTGCCTGCGTAATTCCTGAGGCAAACCTCATGGTGTTTGTATCTGCAAAATCAGCCTCCAGTCGACGCCCTGAAAGGATCGCCACCAGTCCCGCAGTGGAAGAATCTCCAAAAAGGGTTTGGTCCGGGGTACTATGCTGTCGCAGCCAGTCAGCCAAGACTTGGGGTTGAGAAAAATACCTGCTCTCGTGGTACAACAGTTCCTGAACGGTGCCATATGATGTCCAGGGCTGAGCAACGTCATCCCAACAGCACCATTTCAAGAATGTATTGACAGGTAAAGGAGAATCACTCCATACCATGGGAACCGCTTTCGATCGATTATAATGTGGCAGCAAGGCACGTTGCAAAGGCACCCTCAATAAAAAAGATCCTGTAATGAAAATTATTATACAAGTAAAGCCAACCGCTGCCCTGTTCCACCCTGCAGTTGTTTTTCCATAGGACATGATCAGCGTACGTCCGAAAGTCCGCAGTCGCTCGGCGCTGCAACCCGGTGCCAGCGACAGTCTAGGAAAGGCAAGCAAAAAATAGAAAGGAAAGACACGCGGAATAATCGCTATGAAAAAAAGATACCCCAATGCCCACAAAGCTCCGACCCGAGCAAGCCCCTTGGCAGAATCGAGCAGCAGGACTTTTCTGAACCAGTTCCATACTGCAACTAAAGGCCCACCGTGGTCTGTTTTCTGCCGAGGTGTAGCTGTTGATGTTCGTCCCGACAGGTTAGCATACCAGGAATCCAGCCATGCGAGTACAGGTGCCAACAATGCACCTAGGTGAAGCATAAAATTATCTGTTGCTACCCGGTAAAACATCTGTCGCGAGATACCTTGTTTGGAAGGCTTTAGAAAATGATACCGGTAGACCCCGTCCAGGTAAGCCCCTCCACCGATTGCTAAACCGGCTGCCTGTATTACTCCCCAAGGAATCATGAAGCCGATGAAAAACCTCAACAGTGATTTCCAAGAATTCACAGCTGCGAGCATTGCTGCCATCATCGCACCTGGCAGTACATAATTGCCGGTACATACCCCCAGTGCAAACGCGGCGCCTGCAAGACCATGTTTATTTTTGAACAGAAAGAAAAGACCAATGCTAATCCACATCATGGCCAGGTTAATCCCGGTCCAATGAGTGGATGCACGCAACAGAGAAAACGAGGTCAGCATGACCATCACCGTTGCAGCAGCCGCGATCCTCCCAACATTTTTTTTTGCGATTCGCATAAGAAAAAAAGCACTAAGCAAAGTTGCAAAGACAGGAATGATCCTTACCGTGACAGGGCTAAACCCAAAAACCGCAAAAACGGCCAACCCTGGCAAAAGATGCAGCGGTGGGTGAGCAAAAAAATAATCTACATAGGGCAATGCTCCATGGTCCAACGTAGCCCATGCCATGTAAAAATAGACATTCTCATCGCCTATCTGCCAATGAAACGAAAAACTCTTCATCACAAGGTAGAACAAGACTACTAACGAGATAAAAATCCACATGAGGGCATCGTACAATCCAGAATGTTTTTTTCCCGGTGCAGCGACTTCGACCATAACATGAGACACGGAATTATCCCGCCTAATTCGTCGATTGTCAGATGACTTCCGTTTGGTCTTCTTTTTGGTCATGGGCCAGATCATAATGATTGCCATGGCCTGCCTTGTCAACCCGTCTTGACAGATATGGCGCATACATCTAACTTCATGTTTGGTATCATAAACCATCATTGGAGACACATCATGATGAATGTAATGCTGTTGGCAGTTTTCCTGTTTCCGGTTGGCGCCAGTTCACAAAGCGCCGTACAAAGCGAAGGAATTGTCACCCATAGTGAAAACTCCAAACTGGGTTTACAGGAACTATTAAAAATTGCGCTGGAGCACGATGGCAGAGTCTTGGCTGCTTATGCAAACCTTGACGCATACAGGGCAAAATTCGACAGGGCAAAATGGACATGGTTCCCGGCTTTGAAACTGACAGCACTATTCGGCGGTCCTCTGGGGCAGCGCAAGTTAGCCTGTCCTGACGACCCAAATTGCGTGAGGCTGGAAAATACCGAAGGTACTGGCTTGGGAGACCTTAGCAAGCAGGTAAGTTTTGCAGTGGGAGGACGGGTAGAAGCAACCATCCCTTTGTATACTTTCGGCAAACTGGATGCTTTGAAAATAGCAGCAACCGCTGGTGTGGAAGCGGGTAAGGCCGACATTTATAGGGCCAGGCAAAAAGTCGCCATGGAAGTCAGAAAAGCCTGGTATGGATGGCTGCTGGCAAACGAGGCAGTGGACATCCTGGAAGAAGGAGAAAAGAAGATTCATGATGCTGAAAAAAAACTCATCAAGATGCTCGATGAACTCAACGAAGACGTAACGGACAGAGATCTGTTCAAACTCAGATATTACTCCGCTCAGGTTCACCAGATGTTATTGGATGCTCGTAAGGGACGTGATTTGGCTTTAGAAGCCATGATATTTTTGACCGGCAAAAAAAAACTGACTGCGGAAATGCTCTCACCGGGACTGGGTCTGTCAAAACCAAAATTGGACCTCAAGGACAAACGTGAATACTTTGATATGGCCATGCAAAAAAGGCCCGAACTCAAAATGCTTGATGCCGCATTGAATGCGTCAAGAGCAAAACTTCAGGCCATGAAAGCCTCGTTCTATCCTGACATCTTCATTGGAGGATATTTTGAGGGCTCTTACTCCCCTGCCCATGACTATATTGAAAATTCCCTGCTCAAACAAGGTATGACATATTATTCAGGAGGACTGAGCCTGGGTATGCAAATCACCCTGGATATTCCACAGAAACTGGCACAACTGGAACAAACTCGCGCAGAATTGCGAAGCCTTGAATCAAAAATGATACAAGCGCGTTCAGCAGTCGAGTTGGAAATATCCAAAGACTATCTGAGCGTCCGGACAGCAAAGGAGTATCTAAAAACACATCGAAAGGCTCATAGGGCGGCAAAGGCCTGGATGAGAACAAACCTCATGAGCTATGGGGTAGGTATATCCAACACCAAGGACTTGCTGGATTCCATTGCAGCTTTTTCCCAGTCAGAGATCTCCCGTAACAAGGCTATTCACGATCTTTTAGTGGCCTATGACAAGTTGAAGCTGGCAGTGGGCCTTGACTTGGGGAAACTGAATTAGCGCGTCGACATTGTCGTCAAACATAGAAAGTTGTAGCAAACAAAAAGCACAGGAGACTCAAATGCGCTCTATAAGCATAACATTCATACAGATAACCGCGTTGTTATTGCTGGGCTTTTCACGGCCATGTCTCGCTGCAAAATCTCCATCCAAGGTCATAACAGAGGGTGCTGAAAACATACGTAAGGTACTAAAAAAGAAGGCCAAAAAAGGTACCACCGAAGCAACCGCCCAAAGGGAACACCTCAAAAAGACAGTTGAAAAAATACTAGATTATCGAGAGTTGGCCAAACGATCGCTCGGTCCCCACTGGAAAGCAAGAACAGACAAAGAACGTGACGAATTCATCACTCTTCTAAGGGACCTCATCGAGTCATCCTATACAGGCTCAATCCGTAACAACGTCAATTTCAATCTTGAAATAGAAGATGAACAGATCGATGAAAACAACGGCACCTCGGAAGTTTATGCGGTTGCCAGCGCAAAAAATTCCAAGGGAAAAACGGTCAGTGAGGACCTGACTTTTCACCTTTTTCTCAAAAAACAAAAATGGTTCATCTATGACGTGGAATTCGGAGATGTGAGCCTCGTCAGGCACTATAGAGGCGAATTCAACCGGAAGATCAAAAAAGAGTCATATGCTGCATTAGTCAAGGTAATGAAAAAAAAATTGAAAGAGATCAAATCCGGAAAAGTTGAAAAAAAACTATCCCTCTAAAGCTAGAACAATTCGCATATTACCATCAGTTAGCTTCGATTTTGTTAATCCAGATTTGGGCCTTTTTATGAGACATGCTGTCATCCGGGGTAATTTCAAGGATATGCTTGAGCACCTGGACCATTCGCTTCGTCTCTCCACGAGATTCCAGATCTTCTGCAAACCTGAGCGCTTCATTTCCAACATTGTCCAACATGTTCATCCCTGCCTTGCAACTTTTGGCTGAAGGATTTCGTTCCAGGCATTCCGACCAGATTTCAAAAGCCTCCTTGTAATGCTCCTGGTTGTATTCACCAAGGGCTTCTTTATGAAGTTTACCGGCGAGCTGTCTTCCCACGTCCTCTCGATAAAAGGATACGACCTTGTCAGGCATGATCACCTTGTCCACTGCCATTGCCTGGTCGAAACGATCCCTGGCCTTTTTTATTTTTCCTCTCAGTAGCATGGACAGTCCATCGTTATATTTCCCTTTTACCAACAGCAAGCTCCGCCTCAGTTCCTTCGCTTTCTCCGCCCTTCTCTTGTTTTTGGACAAGGCCCCAACCTTGGCTGCCTCTTGAATTGCAGAATCCACTTTCCCTTGATAGTAAAGCAAAACGATCTTATATAACTTGTCGTCAGGATAGTTCGCCTTGAGCAATTCTTCCGGGTCTTCCGCCATTCCATCAGTGGACTTCTGTGTGTCACATTTCCAGCTATAGGGTTTCCAGCCCCTTCGAATACCGCTTGACCTCAGTTTCTTTTCGCTCTTTTTGAGCCACTTTTTATAGACAACCTGATCACAAGGATCCAACTTCATGCATTCGACAAAGTGCTTGTGGGCATCTCGGTACCTATGGGCTTCATAGTATCCTTTGCCTTCACGCATGTGATAACTCTTGAGACGTTTTTTGCAGTCAGAGACCTTATACTTGGCCTTTTTCCAGTAAAAGCTATCCCTGGGAAGTTTGAGAAAACAGCCCAGTGCACGCTCCCAGTTATTGAGTTCATAATCCAATATGCATCTATCAAACAAGGACTTGTTCGCGATCTCGTTTTCCACCTGTCTCTTGAGTTTTTTACACTCACGACAGATTGGATGGATGTCGAGCGCCTTATCGAGTTCCTTGATGGCATCCTTCCAGGAAGCATTTTCCATAAAACCCTTGGCAATACGAAGATGCTGCTCCACCTGGACTTCCAGAGGAGGGCCCTTGGGCAAAAGGTTTTGATTCTGATGATTGATAGGCTCGTCTGGTGACATGAGTTTTACCATGATGAAAATGACAATCAGCACCACCAGGCCTGCTCCACCCAGGATCATCATTTTCTTCCGTTTCAGTTTGGCGGCTTCTCCGGAGACAAAATCGCCGTACTTGAAACGAAACTCCAGGTTTCCGAAACGAACAAGATCTCCCGAAGTAAGTTCCGCCTGATCGACTCTTCTGTTATTGACGAAAGTTCCATTTGAAGAACGCATGTCAATGACAGTAAATTTACCAGCTTTCACTACCAACCTTGCATGTTGTCGCGACACGGACGGGTCGTCTATTACGAGATAAAGAGAAGGGTCACGACCCACATCGTTATCACCCTCCTGCAACTCGATCTCCAGTCCCTTTGTAGGTCCCTTGGAGCCAATCAACATGGGCACATGCACCTCTTCCAAGGGTTCACCATCGATGGAAGTTGTGAGTTCGGCGCCATGAATATGAAAAACGAATACACCGGCCTCCATCTCCAAACCCGGTTCCAACTCGAACACGCCGGATACTTCCTCTCCATCTATGGTGATGCCAGTGCCACCGGTAAGGTCCTCGACCATGACCTTTCCGTCTTCCTCCCACAGCTTCATGTGATGTCGGGAGATACTCCTGGAACCCAAAACGATATCACTGTCTTCCCCCCTACCTAGCACCTTGGGTTCCGATTCGACTTCGATTTCTCGTTCACGACCACTGGAATCTGTAAGAATGACCTTAATCATTGCGCCTCAACATGGGTAAATAGGTTTACAGACGAAAAGTAACTTCTGATTACTGTTCTCTGAAAATGTCCATATTGACCGGTATGCCTCGCCGTTGCAACTCATCGTAGAACTTGGGAATGAATCCGGTTGCAACAAAGCGGCCAAGTACTTTGTTGTCCTCGGAAAACCCCTCCTGCTTGTAATAGAAAATGTCCTGAAGCGAAATGATGTCCACCTCCATTCCCGTAACTTCAGAAATATAAGTAATCTTGCGCGTGCCATCGGAAAATCGTGTTTGCTGAACGATGATGTCCACAGCTGATGAGATCTGTTCCCTGATAGCACGTACAGGAAGCTCCATACCTGCCATGAGCACCATGGTCTCGAGGCGGGAGAGAGCATCCCTTGGTGAATTAGCATGGGCGGTGGTCAAAGAGCCATCATGACCGGTGTTCATGGCCTG
>CAYSLH010000182.1:0-10367 GCA_964431605.1 uncultured Myxococcales bacterium | reverse complement strand
TGAGAGTCGATCTCCTGCAAGTAAAAATACTGCTCCACCCTCCTCATGTAATCGCCACCGACCTGCTCCTCTTTGGCCTTGTATATGGCTTCAACCTGCGCCCAGAGTTGCTCCCCCAATGCATCGCGGTTTCTGGGAACCTCATCTAGGGTGATTCGATTGCCAAAAACGGCGTATGTTCTGTCCTCGAGGCCCTTGATGTCCCAATCTTCATGATTGACCTCTTCCGGACATGTTGCGTCGAGTTCCGCTATGAGTACGTCTTCGATGAGATCCAGGATCTGCTCCCGCATGTCCTTGCCTTCTAGCACCCGACGCCGCAAATCGTAGATGCTTTTTCTCTGAAGGTTCATCACGTCGTCGTACTCTAAGGTATTTTTCCGAATTTCGAAGTTCTGTCCTTCCACTCGTTTTTGAGCACTTTCGATGGACCGGCTTACCCACTTGTGTTGTATTGGTACACCCTCTTCCATCCCCAATCGTTCCATGAGACCCTTGAGCCTGTCGGCCCCGAAAATTCTCAGCAAATCGTCTTCCAACGACAGGTAGAACCTGGATGAACCGGGATCACCCTGCCGAGCGGAACGACCGCGCAATTGGTTGTCGATTCGCCTTGCCTCGTGTCGCTCGGTACCGAGAATATGCAAGCCGCCTGCGCTGACCACCTTTTCCCTCTCGTCCTCACATGTCTGCTGAAACTTTTTCAGCGCGTCCAAGTACCTTTCGCGATCTTCATCAGGATCGGCATGCAGCCGGGCCAGAAACTCGGGGTTGCCTCCCAGCACGATATCTGTTCCACGACCTGCCATGTTCGTGGATATGGTAACAGCTTTATACCTGCCCGCCTGGGCCACAATCTCAGCTTCTTTTGCATGATGCTTGGCATTGAGAACATTATGCTTGATACCGGTACGCTTGAGTCGTCGGGCGATCTCTTCGGATTTCTCGATGGAGATGGTTCCAACCAGTACTGGCTGCCCCTTTTCATTCAGTTCCCGAATCTCATCCACCACAGCAGCGAATTTTTCCTCTTCCGTACGGTAAATGACATCCTCGTGGTCTACTCTACGGTTCGGCTTGTTGGTGGGAATGACCACCACGTCCAGTCCGTAAATCTTCTGAAACTCTTCCCGCTCCGTCTCAGCAGTTCCGGTCATACCGGAAAGCCTGTGGTACATACGGAAATAATTCTGGTAAGTGATGGTGGCCAGGGTCTGGTTCTCGTTCTCGATAGGGACCCCCTCCTTGGCCTCTATGGCCTGATGCAAACCATCACTCCAGCGCCGACCTTCCAGGACTCGACCGGTAAATTCGTCGACGATGTTGACCTTGCCATCCTCGCTTACGATGTAATCCACCTCTCGTTTGAACAGTGTGTGGGCCTTGAGAGCCTGGTTGACATGGTGCAGAGTCTCGATGTTAGAAGGATGATAAAGGTTCTCAACCGCTAAAAGCTTTTCCACCCTGGTCACGCCATCTTCGGTAAGGGCCACGGTTTTGCTCTTTTCGTCCACCGTGTAATCACTGTCTAGGCGCAGCCTGGGAATTATGGAATTTATCCTGTAATACTTATCCGTTGCCTCCTCTGCGGGACCAGATATGATCAGGGGAGTCCTGGCTTCATCGATGAGAATACTGTCCACCTCATCCACTATGGCGTAATGCAAAGGACGCTGGGTATAATCCTCGAGACGGAATTTCATGTTGTCCCGCAGGTAGTCGAACCCGAACTCGGAGTTATAACCATAAGTAATATCTGAATTGTATGCCTGTTGCCTCTCTGTGTCCGTAAGCCCATGTACAATGGTCCCAACGCTCATGCCCATCCATCGAAACAGCCTCCCCATCCACTCGGTATCACGGGTGGCAAGATAGTCGTTGACCGTAACGATGTGAACTCCCCTGGCCGGTATGGCGTTGAGGAATGCAGGAAGAGTTGCCACCAGGGTTTTTCCTTCACCCGTTTTCATCTCTGCGATCTTGCCCTGGTGAAGCACGATACCGCCTACTAGCTGTACATCGAAGTGCCGCATGCCAAGTGAACGAATAGAAGCTTCCCTCACCACGGCGAACACCTCGGGCAACATTTCGTTCAGGACATCGAATTCCGTCAGGTTCCGCTCATCGTCGCTGACAGAACTCTTACGGCCCAACCTGTCGTTCATGGCGTTTTCGAAACGTTGTCGGAAATCGCCTGTCTTGGCCTTGAGTTGCTCGTCAGACAATGCCCGGATTTCAGGCTCCAACGAGTTTATTCGACTGACCAAAGGTCGAAGTTTTTTGATGGTGCGCTCGTTCTTTGTTCCGAAGAACACCTTGGATCCATATTGTATCAATCCCACGGATGAATACCTCCTGTGGCCACCTCCCTGGCCGAGTGCGGGAGTTTATCACCATCACGATGCGGAAACAATAAAAACCGCTACCCATGCAACTGGTTGATTACAAAAATCATCCTTTTGCGCGAGAGGAAACCATATTAAGCACGATTTTATAACCGACAAGAAAAACTTTAAGCTCTAAATGATCGGTTTATGGCATCATGTATGTGGTCAGAAGTATCGGCAAGGCCGAATTTCAACCTCGCCCCAATTTACCCACATGGCGCACATCCTCGCCCTTTACCAGGAAGATCACGTGCTCGGCCAGGTTAGTGGTATGATCGGCCATACGTTCCAATAGTTTCGCAACGGACTGGACCCGGATTCCACGTTCCACGTTCGCCTCGTCCTCTAGCATCAGGTCCAGTATGTCCCTGAATACCTTACGATACCAATCGTCCATCACGTCATCTCGTTCTATGACGGACTGGGCTTTTTGTGCGTCTTTTTCCACAAACGCATCCACAGCATCCCTTATCATTTCCTGCACAAACTCACCCATCCTGGGGATATCCACGTATGGCTTGATAGGCGGATCCGTGCCTAACACGATAGTCCTTTCGCAGATGTTAACAGCCAAATCTCCAATGCGCTCCAGATCGGTTACCATCTTCAAAGCGAGAGTGAGAAAACGCAGATCACTGGCAACCGGTTGCCACTTGGCTAGAATAACCAGGCACAATTCATCTGTCTCTATCTCGTCTAGGTTCACCAAGTTATCGGACTTAATCACCCTGTTGGCCAACTCCACGTCCTGCTCCACCAACGACTCTACAGACAGGGCAATCATCTCCTCAACCCTACCTGCCATGCTCAACAACCTATGCCGCAGCTTTTCAAGACTCGCACGATACACGCGATCAGTATGTTTTTTTTCCATCATGACTCCCAGATCAACCAAACCTGCCGGTTATATAGTCTTCGGTTCTGCTGTCACGGGGAGAGGTAAACAACCGTCTCGTGTCTTCAAACTCCACCAGCTCTCCCATCAAAAAAAACGCCGTTCGTTCGGATACACGGGCTGCTTGCTGCATGTTGTGGGTTACCATGACAATGGTGTAGTGTTCTTTGAGGCTGTGAATCAAATCCTCTATTCTCGCCGTCGCTATGGGATCCAAAGCGGAACATGGTTCATCCATTAAAAGAACCTCCGGTTCGACAGCCAGTGCCCTAGCAATACACAAACGCTGTTGCTGTCCACCAGAAAGCCCTCCTGCCGGCTCGGACAACCTGTCTTGAACTTCATCCCATAGGGCTGCCTGGTTCAAGACCTTCTCTGTAATTTCATCGGCAATAGACTTTCTAAAAGAATGGGTCAGGCGCAATCCTGCCAGGACGTTTTCCTTAATACTCATGGATGGAAACGGATTGGGTTTCTGAAATACCATGCCAATACGCCGTCTCAATAGTACCGGGTCCACAGATGAATGAAAGATATCCATTCCGTCGAAAATGATACTACCGTCTTGCGAAGCCCCAGGTGTCAACTCGTGCATTCTATTGATTGTTCTAATAAAAGTCGATTTACCGCATCCTGAAGGCCCAATCACTGCCGTCACTTCATTTGCGCCTATGTCCATGTTGATACCTGATAGCACTTCTTTGGAGCCGAACCTCGCACATAATCCATTTACCGAAATTATAGCTTTGTTAGGTCCTGTCACGACATTTTCAAAGTTCACATCATGTGCAGTCGACTCTTCGTGTTTACCGACCTGACCCTTTTCCTTAAGAAATGATAAAAGCGCGCCCTGAGTTGAAATATTCACCAGTTCCTCCTCTTCTGTAAACGATTACGCATGATGATGGCTGTGGCGTTGAGTAAAACCAGGGTCACCAACAAAACCACGATCCCGGCTGCGGCATTGAGAACAAACGCCTGCTGGGGTCTGGAGACCCAGTTGAAGATCTGAATCGGCAAAACGGTAAATGGTGACATCACTCCATCGGGAAGGAAGGTTATATAAGTCAATGCCCCAACCACAATCAGCGGAGCTGTTTCTCCTATGGCCCTGGATATGGATAAAATGCTCCCGGTAAGTATCCCCGGCATGGCCATGGGCAAAACGACTCGTCGTACAACCTGCCAGCGGCTTGCCCCCAAAGCCAACGCACCTTGCCTGACTTCGGAAGGAACTGTCCTCAATGCCTCCCTGGAAGAAAGGATCACAATGGGCAACACCAACAAAGCCATGGTACATCCGCCCGCCAAAAGGCTCCTTCCCATGCCCATGGCTCTGACGAACAACTCCAGCCCCAGCAACCCGTATATGACAGAAGGCACGCCTGCAAGATTTGCAATATTTACCTCTATGAAACGCGAAAACCAGTTACTCAAAGCATACTCTTCAAGGTATACAGCCGCCGCGACCCCGATTGGCAGAGAAATACCAGCGGTGATAAGCATGAGATACATGCTACCTACCAGGCCGGGAAGAACACCTGCGGCTTGAGGCTTTCTCGATGGGTAACTAACTAAAAAATCCCAACCGATTCTTCCCATGGCGTCTATGGCAATATTTAAAATCAACGCAACCAACAGCACCAATGGTAATGCTATGGCAATGACACACATACTCACGAATACACGTTCATATATTTTACTTCGTTTCCTGTCAGACATTGTTACCTCTGAACCGGCGAACCAGTTTTTGACTCAACAAGTTCATGACGAACGTCATCAAAAACAACATGCTCCCCACTACGAAAATGGTCCTGTATTCGACAGTGCCGGCCGGCGTATCCCCCATGGAGACCTGTACGATATATGATGTCATGGTCTCCACCGGCACAAGGGGATTCGTTGTCAATGTCGGCTGCTGTCCTGCCGCGATAGACACGATCATGGTCTCGCCTATTGCCCGAGACACTGCCAGTATCACAGACGCCATGATACCGGAAAATGCCGTTGGAATCGTGACCCTGAACAAAGTTGATAATTTTGAAGCTCCCAAAGCATACGAACCTTCTTTGAGAGACCCTGAGACGGAATGAATCGCGTCTTCGCTCAGAGAAGAAATCATCGGCAGTATCATGATCCCCATGACCAACCCTGGACTCAATGCATTGAACCCGGCCAGGACAGGAATCGCTTTTTGCAACAAGGGGGTTACAAATACAAGAGCGAAATAGCCATAAACGATGGTTGGTATCCCTGCCAGCACCTCCAATGTCGGCTTGATGACCTTACGAATCTTTCCCTGGGCAAACTCACTAAGGTAAACCGCCGCCAACACCCCGAATGGAACAGCTATGGAAATGGCAATAATGGTAACCAGAATCGTGCCGGAGACCAATGGCCATATCCCGAAATGCTTCTGGGAAAAAAGGGGGCTCCACTGAGTGTCGCCAAAAAAATCCCACAGGGATACTTCGCTGAAAAAAGCAATTACTCCGGATGACAATATTGCGAGTACTGCCAGTGTGATCAATATTGACAATATACCACTTGAAAACAACCCAGCCTCGATAACTCTCTCAATCAAGGAGTGGGACTTTTTGGCATTGAACTTGGTTGGTGTCATGACTTTTAGTAAATTCAGCTACCGGTGATTTCGAAATATTCTCATTTGCCCGTCAATAGCTGCTCTACGCTGACGCCTATTTTTGAACCATGGCCTCCGAACACGGATCCCGTGATTCTGTTATGGAACCTTTCTTTGACCAGGGAATATGTCCTTTGGGGAAGTGGTATATAGCCCACTTCTTTAATCAGCGCCCTGGAACTATTGAGGTAGTAATCCACAAAAGACCGGACCTGAGGTTTTTGCACAGACTTCATGCTTATGTATATAAACAACGGTCTTGAAAGAGGCTGGTAAGTTCCATTGGACACGCTTTCAAAAGAAGGAGCAACCGGCATCGCGGAGCCATCACCATCAGCGTCTATGGGCACAACCTTTAATTTATCGCTATTCTCGATATAGTAAGCCAAGCCGAAAAAGCCCAGTGCCAACCTATCATTGGCAACACCATGAACAAGAATATTATCGTCTTCACTCGAAGTGAAATCTCCCCGGCTGGAATGTTCGGTTCCTACAATGGCATGGGTAAAATAGTCATAGGTTCCCGAATCAACCCCTGGCCCGAACAGGTGAATCTCTTCATCCGGCCAACCCTGTCGCACCTGGCTCCAGCGCATAACCTTCCCCTGTGCCTCTGGCTCCCAGAGCTTCTTCAACTCAGACACACTCAAGAAATCCACCCAGGAAGCCCGAGGATTGACAACCACGGCGATTCCGTCATATGCCACTGCAAGCTCTATATATTCGATACCGTTTTGTTTACAGAGTCTCACCTCGGAACCCTTGATGGGTCTGGACGCATCGTTTATATCCGTCTCTGCACGACAAAACTTCTTGAAGCCACCACCGCTGCCCGAGACCCCTATAGTGACCCTCGCCTTGCTGGTCTTTTGAAACTCCTCGGCCACCGCTTCTGTAATGGGATAGACAGTACTCGAGCCATCCACTGAGATGATCTTGGTCCCTGTGTCTTTTCCCGAGACTCCGGCATGGCTCGGGTCACTGGATTTGCATCCGGGGAAAATGAGAATGGCACTGGATACAACCGATAAAAGCGCGATCAAACATCTGTTCATCTAACTGCCTCCTTGGAAAATGTTTACCAAGAAGGTAGTGGTCATTTGTTACAGAATCATGATGACTTTGTTACACCTTCGCAACTTGTACGGTCCCTTTCATGCTTTCGGCAAAACAACGACAAAAGAAGATCCCCGTGGGATTACCTCCTCATACTTGATACTTCCTCCCATGGCTTCTACCAGGTTTTTGGCGATGGACAGGCCCAGACCTGTTCCCCCGACTTGCCGCGAGCGCCCCTTGTCCACCCTGTAAAACCTTTCGAAAATTCTTCTCCGATCTTTCGGTGGGACACCTGGGCCATCGTCATTGACCGAGATGGAGACATGGCCATGTGCCTGCCTTGCCCTGAAAATGATTCGCCCATTGTCTATCGAATACTTAATGGCATTATCAACGAAGTTCGATACGACCTGCAGCAAGGCCTTTTCATCAGCAAGAACAAACAAGTCACTTTCGGAAGGAATATCGATGATGAACCTATGCTTTCCCAGCCTCGATTCAAAAGATTTCCCAACACGCTCGGACAGGTTCTTTATTGAAACAGAACAAATATCAAAAGGCTCTTTTCCTGAGTCTATGCGGGAAATATCCAAAAGATCATCTATCAAATCCGACAATCTTCTGGCATTTCGCTCCAGGGCTTGCAGAAAATCTCTACCAGCCACAGGGTCGAACAAGGCGCCATCCGAAAGGGCTTCTGTGGTTGCAAGAATGGTGCTCACAGGTGTTCGAAGTTCATGGGATGCGTTGGCAACGAAATCCTGTCGCATTTTCTCCAATTTCCTAAGTTCGGTAACATCATGCAATACTACCACCACCCCACCGTCCTTACCCAGGGAAGTCGCTTTTGCAAGGATGGACCTTTTTTCCATACCTGGTAGATTGATCTCTCCACTTGAGACCTCTTGCGGCTTTACCTTGTCGACCAATCGAGCAAGGGCGGGACAACGCACAAGCTCCATTAGGTATTTTCCCTCAGGAGGCGAAGAAAGAGACAGCACCTCATAGGCGGCAGGGTTTGCGTGGGTTACTTTTCCTTGCTCATCCAGTGCGAGTATCCCCTCTCCCATTGACTTCAATACGGCCTCAAAACGGTTTCTTTCAGATGCCAGGGCGGATACGACCCTTTGCAATTCCTCGGCCATCTGGCTCATGGAGGAGGTTTTTCCATGTTTTTGACCAATACTCCCATGGCTACTTTCACCCAACGCAACTGCCTTGGCTGAATGAACCATCCGATTCAATGTCCTGGAAAAAATAAGAGATGCTGCCGCGCTCATAACGAGCGCGGTTCCGATACCCAATGAAGCAGCCAGCAGAAGTAAGAGTCTGAGCTTGCTGACTGCGGCATCCACCTGGTCCAGAGGCATGGCAACTCGTACAACTCCGTGCCATCCATGACCTTCACATGGCACAGCAACATAAAGCATACGAGTACCCAGAGTGGTGCTAAATCGTTTGGAAATGCCTTTTCCCCTTAGAATCGCCTGGAGAACCTCCGGTCGTCGGGAATGATTTTCCATCTTTTCTATCTGAAGAAGGGTTCGTTCCGAGTCCCCAAGAACGCGGCCCGAAGGATCGATCAACGTTACCCTGGAAGAAATCGCCTCCCCAATCCTGTCAGCCACACGATCCAGCTGTTTGACTGTTTGGTCCGATGAAACATTCCGTAACAGCTCCCTTGCAGCCTTGGCATGGCGCAACAGTTCCATTTCTGTCTGGGACTCGATCTGCGACCTTAGTCTCCAGGCAAGATAAAGTCCGGCCACAGAGATTGCGATGACCATGAATGAAAACGAAACAATAAAGAACTTCCCACGCATCCTCTTCCCATACCGTACTTCAGGTGTCTGCCACGAAACGATACCCTACACCACGAACCGTCTCGACATATGACCCTGCTGGTCCTAGTTTTTCACGAAGCCTCTTGATGTGAGTATCAACGGTGCGTGTAAAAACATCCGCGTCAATACCCCACACATCCGATAAAAGCCTGTCTCGTGACTGAACCCTACCCCGCCTGGAAAACAAAACATGTAAAAGTCGAAATTCCAAAGCCGTCAGGAAGACTTCTTTGTTCTCCACCCACACCTGGTGGGCATCGACGTCGAGACGAAGTGTTCCAAACGAAGCGTTTTTTGCCTCCGGACCAAGCGAATCATATCGGCGCAACACAGCCTTTATTCTCAGCAAGAGTTCCCTAAGGCTGAAAGGTTTCACAACATAATCATCAGCGCCAACCTCAAAACCAACGACACGATCTATCTCCTCCCCTTTGGCTGTAATCATCATCACTGCCACGTGCTTGTTCGCTTCTGACAATCGAATGCTCTTACAAACATCGATTCCAGACATGTCCGGTAGCATCAAATCCAGCAATACCAAATCGAAGCCCGGCTCCTGTGCCAAGGCTTTCAATGCAGCACCACCAGTCGTGGTAGATTTTGTCCTGTAACCTTCTTTTTTCAAACTATATTCAAGTGTATTTACTAGATCCACTTCGTCTTCTACGATCAAGACAGTTTTCACCAAATCCAGCCTCCTGTTGATTCTTCGATTCCCAGCATAAAGACAATATTGTATGGCAGCATAGAGCCAAGCATGTGACAATTCAATGACGAACATGAAACGAACATGAAACAGATTAATTGACATTCCAGCGCAAAACCACTGGTACAAAACCGTATGCGATATTTTTGAAACTACTCTGGGTTCAACAGGGAGCTAATCTTCAAGGATGTAATTCATGGGGTTTTCAGCAACACCGTTTATCTCAACCTCGTAATGAAGGTGGGGTCCTGTACTTCTACCCGTGTTTCCAATACGACCGATACGATCCCCTCTGTCTACGTGGTCCCCCACTCCAACCGCGATTTCACTAAGGTGACCAAACCTGGTTCGAATTCCATAACCGTGGTCGATAACGATCACATTACCAAAACCACCACTTCTACCTGCGAATGTCACCACACCACGGGCCGTGGCTACCACAGGCACACCTTCCTGGTTAGCGATATCAACTCCCATGTGCATGGTTGGTTTGCCTGTATATGGGTCTGTCCTGACACCAAAACCGGAGGTCAGCCAACCACGCGTTGGCCAGATAGAAGGCGTGGAGGCCAAGCGGACCTGCTGACCCCTCAGGTATGTCTCCAGTTGACGAATGCTACCTTCTCTTCTCTCTGCCTCTGCGATGAGTTCGTCCAGACGCTTGCCCAGGATACCGATGGCCTTTTGTGGTTGGACGCTTATGGCCAACACCACCGGGTCCATCACGCTCTCCTGCCCTGCTGATATTTCCACTGGTTTTTGAACATCAAAAGGCCCCAGTGCCAAATGGCGCCCGGGATCGTGCAACTTGGTTATGGTACGAAGCTTGGTG
>CAYSLH010000181.1:1221-10460 GCA_964431605.1 uncultured Myxococcales bacterium | reverse complement strand
TTTCATAGTCAGATCCATCGCGGACTCTGACCTCTATCTTGTCTTCCATCAATGGTTCAGGTCCATCTGGCCCAATGACCCTATTGTCTCCATCAAGACGCTCTATGTATAAATCAGCTGCATCAGCCACGGCTGATGTCATTCCCCAGGCGACCGACCTGTTGTGTCCCATCAATATGAGCGGTAGCCCTGGAACCGTAGCTCCTATCACATCAAGATCACCACAATGCAAATGCTGCTGAAAAATGATCGACGGAAGCATGTGTGGCAAATGGGGATCGTTGCTCAAAAGAGGTGCACCCGACTTGCTCAATGCTCCCCCCACTACCCAGGCATTAGAAGCCCAGTCCAAGGGAGCTTTGCCGAACCACAACCCTCCAGCCATGGAATCTTGTCCGGTTGGTTCCATGGTTGATTCCTCACCGACATTACCAGACTCAGATGCTGCATGAGGCGTAAAAAACTTCTTTACTTCGTCGACCACGGCTGGAGGCAACGAGTGCTCCTTGCTCTGGATGGAAATGGCGCTTGCTCCAGGCCATGAGGTATGGGGATATATTTCAGAGGCTCTTTCGACGCCAACATACAAGGCGATGAGAGTCCTGGACAGTTCCTGTCGCCAGTTGTGAGTGATGCCCCAGGAGATGATATAAGCTACTGCAAAAGTATCGGCGATACTCCATGGCTCTGGTTCAACATCCAGCAATTTGTATTCTATTGGAGGATACCGACTCAAAGCAGCATTTATCCCTTCTGTGTATGCTGTCATCAATCGCTTGGCTTCAGGGCCCAATGATTCGGCCTCTATTTTTGCATTTCTCTCGAATCCCCATCCCCTCATGGAAAAATCCAGTTCCACGGTTGTGCCTAAAGGCACTCTTTGTTCACCGACCAACTCGCTCAATCTGCCCCTGGCGTACCTTCTCAAGGTATCCATCTGGAAAAATCTGGCCCTTGCTTGCATGAAGCCCACCACACGCATGAGATCCTGCTCACTGTCTGCATATATGTGGGGAATTCCCTCCTTGTCTAAAAATACTCTGACCTGACCTTCCAACCCTGACAATTTCAAGGACATGGTCTCGTCGGGAGGGTAGTCTGGAGAAATTCGGTAGCCCATATAGGACATGGCCGAACATCCCGCCGCCACAAAGCAAACAAACACCAAACCTGCACCAAGCCCAATCCAATCTCTTGAAAAAATCCGTTTCAAAATGATTTCCTCTTTTCACCAAAACCTAGCTGGAATCACCAACCCGCCACTTATGACATCAGCAGCCCTGCAATTTCTTCCAGCCAACCAACTCTGATTTCGGTAAGCAAAGTATACCTGTAAAGGAACCCCGACACGAAAAAGTGAAATATTCAGTTTGAACCTAAGGGTATTTTTATGCCCGGGCAGCCATAACTTTTCCCTCTCCCAGTCCCAGATTGCCGACTGCGAATTCCAGTCTGACTGCCCCAAGTGGGTATAGGTATAGCGAAAAACGACTGATAACATGGGCGGCAGTCTATCAGCGGCACCCGCATCCCCCTTTACCAACCAGGTTGCCAACGCAGGACCATAAAGGGGAATTACTCTTAGTTCCACAGCGAGCCCCGAAAAATCTCCAGGGTCCAATGTGTAGGTATCTCCGACGTAGGATGAGTATGACAGCAGCAAAGGATTTTTAGTACCCTTGGGAGTGACATACTCGTGTTCGAACAACGCCTCATAAAAAACATCCAAGCCCAACGAAAGCCTGCCTTGCAACGGACCTCCGAAATCCTTTTCTAAAGAAAGGTGTGCCCCAAACTCTCCCATGGAATGAAGGTCCCACATAGTGGTTCCTGCAGAAGCCACCTCCTCCGGATCAGCCTGGGTGCTGGTGGGAAGTGCTCCCATCACCTGGAGGGACATTTTGACCCCGGTACCTGCAAACCAGGGAATATCGTCGGAAAACCGATATCGAAGTCCCAATATGATGTCGGACAGAACTCCCTTGCTCCCATGCCAATCTGTGGGTTTGGGTTGGCCCATGCTGTTTGCCCATGCCCAGAAGTCATCTTCGCTATATGATCGCCCCAACGTATTTTGGTAGTCTCCAGGGGTCCATTTCAGATTCAGGTCGATATCGGTCGACAGTACAACAGGGATCCCAATCGCCAAGGAAAGATCATCAAAAAGCCCATATTGGATCATATTCACGAGGACCAAAAAACCCACCTGCGCCTCTGGTATCAATATACCTTGAAGTCCACTTCCCGGTTCATACCTCTCTATGGGATCTATAAGTGTGGTACGTTTTCCATTGTCGTCATACCTGTACTTCAAGGTTGAAATCGAAATACTTTCATCCAGGATAAATGTGCTAGATGGTGCAGTGTCAGTAAAGCCCGCCATGGAAGCAGGAGCATAAAGCAACAAGAATGACAGGATGTAAACAGGCCTATTCATTTGCCAGATCCTCCAAATCCAAGGTGACGAACTCGCCGTCGGTGGCTGGAACCTGGCCCATGGCATAATGAAATACACCCCCTTGTGGTTCGTAAACCACCGCGTTCATGCTGTCGTTCTGATCCACCAGTTGGGGCACCCGAAGGAGTTCAATGACCCGAGCGAGATCCATCCTGCCGTAATTCTGTCTTATCTTCTCTCCCAAAATATTCCATGTTCTCAAAGATCGATAATAGAAACTCGTCCAGACAAACTGCGGTTGAACATCGAAGATAAGAATCTTGGTATCTATGTCCGGTACGTTTTTCACAAAATGCATGGTCATGCGTAAATCGTCCGGACCAACGCTTGCGAATGGTTGTCCATATTCATCCAAATTGTTTTCGTCAGACGAATCAGGTTCAAACTGGTAAAATCCCCCATCCTGCGCGTTCAGAATGTTCGAATCCATTTCCACGGCCCTTATGTGACCGGTCCTGTCTCCAAGCAAAACGTTCCATCCGAAAGTACTTCCATCATTCCTGAGGGTCTCGGTAGCTTCATCAACTGAAGAACAATGTTCGAGTAAGTCCCTGCCCGAAATGCCTATGGGAGTACCATCCAAAAGAAGTTTTGCGAGCCACACTTGTCTTCTGACCTGGCCGGCAAGAGGATTATCCAGGGTATCGGAAGGATTCGCCACAAACACCAGACCATCTTCGTTCATTCCTGAAAACCCCCAGATGATTCCTGCCCAACCGATCGTCACATGAACCTTTCCTCCATCAGGTTTGTGAACGATCACCACCGTGTGCTTGTGAGAGGTGTTTGAATCGAGAAGTGCAAAATGGTGTGCCAATCGAACAACACCATCCGATGATGCACTGCCTCTTATGGCGAATCCCAAAGAAGTGGGCATGCTCCTTCCATCCCAGGCACCCAGGTTTGGAATCTCGTGCATCGGTTTTCCGTATCCCTCCGTACTAAAGACTATGCGTTCATCCCGCATAAATCTCGCATGGACAGGTGGTGGATTGAGTATTCGGGACTTGTTACCGGCCTGGACTATGAGAGAGACTATCGATGCCTTAGGGAGCCCTTCAGGGGGAGTAAAAACAACCTCCAGTCCGTTTCCGTCGTCCCCCCAAACGCTTGTGGTAATGGACGGATCGCCATAAGTGTAAAGACGATCGTTTAATTGTATTCTTATGGACAGAGGATCCATCCCCTGCTCTTCTCCGGGCTTTTGTTCTCCATTGGGATCTTTGAACCCGCTCAACCCTGGAGGGTCATACAGGTACATTCGTATCTTTGCAGTAGTTGGAACTTCCACCATGGATGCTATGGGACGAGGCAAATACGAAGTATCATAAGTCCCATCATCCACTTGGTGTTTGATCACCCCATCATCCTGCTCGTCGATCTCTCCATCACCGTTGTTGTCCACTCCATCCGTATCCAGGGGACCTAAAAATTCCATTTTTACAATACGGGGAGCTTGGAGTTGCTTGATGAAAAACGTAACGGATCGAAAAGCCAACATGGTATCGGCGAATGTGTTCAATACTATGATCTTATCCAAGCTCATTCCGGATCCATCTGCAACCCCCCGCAGTTCGTCTGCAAATTCCGGATGGTCCCTTTCAAGGATCTCGAACAAATGTCGTCCCGACTGACGCATCATTTCATACGAAAACTTCCCATCGGCATACTCATCTTTTTGATACTCTTCCAGGAAAGCAGCCACGTCTCCCTGTTCCCTATTCAGGTATGGCATCAATGACGTCTCCAACAAGGTGGCGTAAAGCGATCTTATTTTCGAGGCCAACTGCCTTCCTTGCTGAAATCCCTGGTGGTATGCGTCCCCGCTGACAACCAATACTTGTGTATACGGTGGTTGGGTGGCCTTGTCCTCACAGGAGACACAAGAGACAGCGATAGAAATGATTACAAGAATGTTCAACCTCATATATTTACCTCAACATCCAGGCAAGTGCTACGCCCAGGTAGTTTCCGACCGCATAACCAACGAGACCACTGGCAAGCCCTGAGAACAATATCTGTCTATTCTTTAGACTCAGAGCCACTGGTCCCACCATATGGGGACCAAATATGGCGGCGGTGGAAGTAATGATGATAGTATCCCGGTCAATTCGAAACGTTATCGCAAGCACAAAATGCACCAGGACCGATCCAAAAAGCACCACCAACACGAACAAAAACGTCGTCATCGTGGAAGAAAACAGCTCGCCGAAATTCGTTGTAAAACCCATGGCCACACAAAACACCAGCAAAAGAAATTGGCCCATCTGGTGAGTTCCTTTGAGCGATCTTACTTGCCGAAGCATGGACGCTAAAATGGCCAAGGATGTTATCACGAGTATTGCTACGGCCTGCGCCACAGAGTCAGAACAGAGCGAAGCCACAGCCACTGCCAGTCCTACTATTGCACCTGTCAAAAGCAAACTGTACCCAATCACTTTCAAGGATGGAAGACCTGAAGCAAGATCATCATCGCCTGTTTCCATATCCCTCGGAGTCACAGGGGCGAACCTCGAAAGCAACCTCGATGCGATGGTGAGTATGAAGATCAAATAACCGAAAGAGGCGACCATGTCAGCAGCATTTAGTAAGATAAACGTCTCGGACTTCACATTCAGAGCCGTGGCCACAGCAGCCATATTTGGTGTTCCACCGGTATAGACCCCCGCTAACATTCCGGCGATATCCGCACTTTGCTCCAACCTCGAACCGAAAATATAATGGGCAATGGCTCCCACCACCATGACCGACACCATACATAAAAAAAACGATAGTACGGTATTTCTAGCAAGCTTCATCCAGGCAAATATATCCACCGAAAACAATAAAAGAGGAATTGCCATGGCCACTGTTACATCACTCATGACCAGGGATACCTGGTTTGAAAATCGTATCCACGGCTGATTTCCAAACAACATTCCCACCACGTAAGATATAACAACTGGGCTCAAAAACCTTACGATTCTCGATTTGGGTTCAAGCCAGAGCGTAAGGATAGGGACCGTTATGGCAAGGGTTATCTGGACTATCGCCAGGATGATACTTTCCATGGCCAAAAAAACTTCCTCTCAAGCACCAGGCTTCATCAGTTGATTAAAAAACTCTATTACCATCTCTTTTGCCTGGCCCTTGTCCGGCAAAGCCGCCACCATACCATACATGGCGGCCATACCGGATACTTCGCCATCAGAGGACGATGCGACCTTTTTCGCCGCGGATCCAAGGTCTGAAAGAAACTCATCCACCACGTTTTCATGCACCGGGGTTATCATCATGTGCAGGGCACCAGGTTGTCTGTCCAAGTGCCAACCTTGGTTTTCAAGCTCGTCACCAAGAGCAAAAATATCCCCCTTGTCAGTGGTGAAAGCAAAAACACTCATGTCGGGATTCCCAAGAATTCGAAGGCCATCTATCTGCTCTATGCCCTTTTTGAACCTTTCGGTAATGTTCATGATATTTTTGGCTGTAGCCAGGTATCCGTCTTGTCCCATGTGCTTTAAAGTAGCCCATGCTGCGGCTATAGCGCCACCTGGTCTGGTCCCAGTAGCGCTGGGAGATGCATACAAACCGCCGGGCCACTGAGTATAAGCGAAGTACTGGTGTTTTCTCAGTTCTTCGTCCCTGTACAGCACGCATGACGCACCCTTGGAGGCGAATCCGTACTTATGAATGTCGGCAGACATGGATGTCACGCCTTCAACGGAAAGATCAAAGGGGGGAATCGGGTAGCCCAGTTTCTTCAGCCACGGCAGCAAAAACCCGCCCAGACAGGCATCGACGTGGAACAAAATACCATTGTCTGCTGCAATAGAAGCAAGTTCCTCGATAGGATCTATGACGCCGTGAGGATATGATGGAGAGGAACCCACCATCAGAATCGTATTTTTGTTTACCGCTTTTCGAGCCTCTTCCACATTAGCACGAAAATCCTCACCCACGGGGATATGGACCGGCTGCAGGTCGAAATAATGCATGGCTTTTTCAAAAGCAGGATGAACTGTAATGGGCAGGATTACCTCGGGTTTCGCAATATCAGGCTTGTTCGCCTTCGCCCACTGTCTGGCTGCTTTCACTGCCATTAAGATACTCTCGGTTCCGCCAGAGGTCATAGACCCTATGGCGCCGGGTCCACCTCCCAGCATATCCACCACCATAGAGATAACCTCTGTTTCGAATCTCCTCAAAGAAGGAAAGGCCATGGGACTCAAACCATTCTCAGAAAAAAACATAGTGTATGCTTGTTTGAGAAGATCTGTGTGTTCATCATCTAAAAAATAAACGAGACTAAAAGTCTTTCCTGCACGCCAGTCCGCATCCTGCTTGCGCATATCTTGCATGGAAGCGAGCACACTCTCAGGATCTTGACCTTTTTCCGGGATTTTCAATTTTTATCCTCCTAAACTCTCTAACCATGAACACCACTAAAACAGACCGCCACTGGAACTACCGATAACCGAAGAGACCATTGTGAGAAGATCCTTGGATGAAAATGGCTTGCTCAGTTGTCGTGTTTCCACCCGTTCAAGGTATTCCCGCGCATCGGGAGCAAACGCACCACCGGTAACAAAGACCATTCTTTTTGCCAAATCGGGATATTCACTACTGAGCCATTCATGTATGTCCATTCCAGAAACGGAGGGCATCATCATGTCACATAAGACAACATCGAAGTTTTGATCTTTCTTGAGAAGTTCCAATGCCTGAGCACCGGACGAAGCTATTTCAACGGCGTGGTACCGCGACAATATCCTGCTCATTATTGAACGGACCTGCTGCTCGTCGTCCACCACCAGTACACGACCCCGAACCGAATCATCCAGTTTTTCCGAAAGGCCCGAAGATCCTGAATGCTCTGCGTCTATATTCCTGCATGGCAGACTGACCAAGAAACTGGTTCCCTTTCCTTCCTTGCTTGATACAGAAATTTCTCCACCATAGCCGGTGATAATATTTCTGCAGATGGACAACCCTAGGCCGGAACCCACCCCAATGGGCTTGGTAGTATAAAAAGGTTCGAAAATACGAAGTCGATCCCGTGGAGAAATGCCCTTGCCCGTATCGCTAACTTCTAAAAAAACGTGATAGTTTTCAGTCCAGGTTCTTATCTTTATCTCATTATGCTCCACATCTCCTTCATCTATAGCTTGTGCAGCGTTTACCAGGAGGTTTACAACTACCTGAGACAAGTGCCCCTCTGAGGCCATCACTAAAGGCAACTGCTGAAACTCCTTTACAATCCTTGCCCGGTATTTGATCTGATTGTAAACCAGTGTCACAGCATGTTCGACTGCCCTGACAAGGTCGACCGGCGATTTCTTCTTGAAATCCACCATCGAAAATGTACTCAGGCTTTTGCTTATTTCCTGTATGCGCTTGGTCCCGACACGAGCATCGTGGGCCATGTCCGCCAATCTTTCTAGAGCCACCGGATTCGGCATCGGAATATCCGGATTCTCATCCATAGACAAATCCTTTTCCTTTTCAACAGGTTTTCTTGTCATGGAAAACAATTCCTTTTCCAAAGCATCGAGATGGTAAAGGACGAAGGTCAATGGATTGTTGATCTCATGAGCCACGCCGGCAGCCAGCATACCCGTGCTCGCTAAGCGATCCGAAAGAGCCATTTTGTGCAACAAGCGTTGGCGATCCATGGCCAAAGCGCAAATCTGCGCAAACGCACTGCAGAGTTTCACATCATGATCATCAAATCCATGTATCTTGTTACCCAGAGAGAAAACACCTGTTACCTTATCTTCCGTGCCAATGGGAACAATCATTATATTGAATAGTCGCCATTGTTGGCCATCACTACCGCTACAAAGGAGTTCATTTTCAAAAAGCGGTTTTTTTTGAGCATATACTCGATCCCTCAATTCCAACACCTTTTGGCAAAATGTAAGATCAACAGAAAAAGCCTCTCCATTGGAATCGACAAACTTTATATGGTCTTCATCATCATCCTGCCGATCCAAAATAAATCCGACCTGACAATGAACCACCCCCTTGGCCAGTTCCAAAACAGCATCCATGGCATCTTCCATTTTCTCATTTTCCAACACTGCCCTATTGGCTGAGGCCAAGGCTCTTTGTTCCATTTCCATTTCAACTTGTTTGGTGATATCCCTTGTTACGGACAAGCTATAGGCTTGACCGTCCAACTGAAATATCCTTGCTGACAGCAGGCCCCATACTACGTGGCCGTCTTTAGCGCGAAACCTGGCGCGCAAATCGTCACAAGATCCAGAGGAACGTAAGGCTTGGACAAATCGCTCACGATCCTCCGGATTTAACCAAACACCAAGCTCGGTTGCGGTCTTGCCAAGTATCTCCTCTCTTCTATAGCCAAGTACCTTGCAAAAACCATCATTGACATCAGCGTACGTGCCGTCTGAGACCCGGCTGATAGCAACGGGATCCGGGTTAGTCTGAAAGGCCAATCTGAACAACTCACCATTTTCATACCCTGTCTGAGCTTTGTCAGTCACGAATCTTCACCTCGTCCAAGACTTCGTTCACACAATGGGCCCCCTTTTTTAGCTATAACTTTTAATAATACCATTAATTCTGGAGAGTTACCATGTGTCAAAAGATATCCGTTGTCCTATTGACAATAACACCTACCGTCTTAAACTTTCACAGTCTATAAGCAAACATGAAAGGACTTTCAATGGCCGACAAAGCACTAATTGAAAAGAACATCAACAAAGTCGAACATCCGGAAATTTCCATGCCACTCGTGGAGTTGGGCATGGTACGTGATGTCGAGGTTCAGGATGACGGG
>CAYSLH010000181.1:0-1211 GCA_964431605.1 uncultured Myxococcales bacterium | reverse complement strand
ATGATGGGGTAACCTTCACCCTCGTGATACCATTTATGGGGATACCGGATGTCATACGTGACATGATGATCAGCGCAGTACGAAAAGCCATAGAAGAGGCTGGGAGCATACTAAAAGATGTAAACATAGAGACAATGACAGATGCCGAACGGGAAGCCTTTTTCCAAAAAGAACAAGCCAACTGGCGCCAGTGATCATGTTTTTTTGTTAGGCTAGAACCTGAAACCGAAATTCAAATCAAACGAGGCATTGTCACCAAGCTCAGAGCTTACAGTTACTTGTTCATCGGGCCATAAGAGCCAAGAAGCTATGGCAAAACCAACTGTAACAGCAGCCGAACCTATGGCCAAAGCTTGGTTACGAATCAGTCTATCCCTAGCCTCTTGGGCAGGTCTTTGAAAGTCAGTAGCGTCGAAATCCCTTTGGGCATCCCAAGCAAGGTATGAAAAAAGAGCCGTAGCCCCCAAGGTCAAGCTCGACGCGATGATGCACGAGACTGCGGGCACTTTGCTTTGCCTGGATACCGCAGCATCCACTGTCAAAACTTTATCGAAAGAGACCCCGACCTCACCAGTTTGGTCCACGAATCCCAAATAGTACTCTTTTCCAAAAGGAGTCGCAAAAAAACCCTTTCTATAGGAATCCGCAATACTTCCCCTTGAAGACAGAGTATCAGCCCTGTGGTATTTTAGCGAGGCGAACCTTACAACACCTCCGGGACGGGTTTTGAAAGATGCCTCCATATACTTGTTACGGACCCATATCAACTTGTCTGCAGGAACGATCATACGCACCTTTCTTCCCTTTACCAGATGCGCGTCCAACAACCGAATTCCTTCATCCGTCTCCATATAAAAATGCCCAAGGCCAGCAGGTATTCCCTCTATTACAGACTGAGTTACAAACCATGACAATGCTACGATGGGCATATTGTGATCGACACCAGGCGGATTGTACACAACTCCCACAGATGCACGGGGATCTTTGACTGATCGATTGGCAGAAGCTATGAAAGCAGCGACCTCGCTATAAGACACCTCTCCATCTAGATTCACATCTGCAGCCCCTGCCAAAGCGCTCAATACCTCGTATGTAAAAACGCCTGCCCGTATTCTAGACCATTCATGGGATTCTGTGTCGGTAGCTGCTGCCATCATTGCACCAACGTTTGGAAAACGGACAATCGAGCCAGATTTATAAACAGGAGTCCT
>CAYSLH010000180.1:0-10576 GCA_964431605.1 uncultured Myxococcales bacterium | reverse complement strand
ATTGATTATGATAAATTGCCCAAAAAACTCTTCCTGTCACCATGGTCGTTATCGCAACTGTGCTTTACGCCCAAGGCGATGGTAAAACTCGTTCATAGTGGAGAACAAGTTCAGGGCAGAATATTCATTGAAAACGGAAACCTGGTCCTGGCTCGTAAACTGTCCAAGGCCACTTTGTTCAACGTGGGAACTCTCGAAGATTTGGGATGGAATGAAGAAGCGGGCGAATTGCTGCTGAAGGGACCGGGGGTTCATTACAAGATAGAAGGAGATGCCCAATCTGCCCAGTTCGCACAGATTCGCCTCTATCTGGAAGAAATACTGGCCGGACGCAGGGAAGTTTGGGAGGACCCCAACAAGTACAGCGACCTTTCTCCAGAGGCAAAGCCGGACCCCATTGGAGAGTTACTGAGATACCATCTTGCTCCTTGCAACGATCCTGCCGTTCGCCTTGCCGAGAGAATAGAAGAAGAGCTACTGGAAAAGTTCATGGATGGGTTTGGTCAGCTTTTACCGCCCGAAGAAACTCCTTTGTGCCTGATACTCCTGGACAAGAGTTTTCAGGAGGGAATCCTTTTTACGGACAAAGGATTCTATGCAAGAAAAAAGGCAAAAAGTGGACTACGGCTGACATATTCGAAACTAATGGAACAGGTTGAATTCAAAAAGAGCTTCATGTCCAACAGCATTTCGATTGGGGCAATGATTTTCAAAATCGATACCTTGGGCAAAGAGACCCGTGCGGCGCTACATCTGGTTATCAAAGAGATCGCCAAGAGACCTTCGCCTTAGCCTCTGTTTAAAATCTGACTTGACCAGTAAAGACATGGATTGCTAGGCTGCACCAATGGAGACTTCATCAAAAAAAGAACTGGCATTGGCTTTTTTGACGGATCTGGTAAAAATGTCCCCGGAAAAGCTGCAAAAAATCATAAAAGATGTGGTAGGTGAGGACCTTGCCTCTGTAATGTTCGGATATGCCAAGCAAGTGCTGCAAGCGAGTCCGGACAAGGCCATTGAAAACGCTTCCTCCCTGATGCTGCTTGGCTACCTCATACGTGTCCATGAACAGGGACAATTGCCTTCAGACACTCCCACGGCCTGAACGCAACCTTCCCAGAACCGCCTTTGCTTCTTATCGACACGATGTGCAACAGGTGAATGGATTTATCCCAGGATCGGGAAACGACGGTGGGACGCTATATCCTGCATAGCCTGCTGCATGGAACTCGTCACCTTATCGTAAATCTCGCTAAGAACTTCTTCATTGTCTTGATCGTCCGGACCAAATCCATTTAACTCGATGGGGTCCAAAAAGCGCACTTGGCTCTTGGTTGGGAGATGAACGTGGAACAGGGGACCGAAACCAACTCCCCACGGAAGGCCCAAAAAGATAGGACAGGTGTCGGATCGAATAAGCTGTTTGAGATGGAATAATCTGGCCAGTTCCTGACCATCGTGAAGGATGTAAAATGATTCGTGACCGCCGACTATCACAAATGGCACTATGGGCACTTGGTTGCGAAGGGCCAATCTGATAAACCCCTTCCGTCCTCCAAAAACCACCCTGTGCCTTTGGCTAAATGGTCTGAAGGCCTCCAAGTTGCCGCCAGGAAAAACAGCGACCTTTCTTCCTCGTTCGAAAACCTCGTCAGCGGTTTTATGTGAAGCCCTGACACAGCCTGTCCGTACCAAAAAAGTTCTCAATCCCGGCATGGCCAACATGGCATCATGTACCAACCATTGGATGAGATCCCCTGTTCCCCTTTCCAGGTACCACCTGGCGCCAAGCCCCATGGGTTCTATGAAAGTTATTCCCGCGTTATGATTACCGACCAGCAGAGCCTTGCCTGATGGCACCCCGTCCATTCCCTCTATCTCCTGCCTGAGATAAACCCTGGCCAGAGTGTCCAAGAGGGGAGAAAACTTCTTCAACATCCGAACATCTATATTGTCTACACCATCCGGGTCTGCTTCCTGCAAAAACACGGAAAGCAATACATCCAATGTCTCTGATTTCAAGAGTCGCTGTCTAACCATCGCACCACCTCCTGTGCCGTCCTTTTTACCTTTTCCGGGGAGCCAACTATGAAATCCATATGTTGAAAACCAGGCATTACTGTTCTGCGGGATACATCCACAAACTGGTTGTCAGGCGGTATCAAAGAATCGCTGCCTGAGACCAAAAAACGTGCTACCTTGTGGGCGCCTCCCCTGGCCAACCGAAGTGCTGTGGCATCTGTCAGCAAGTCCCTGCAACAAGGAATCACAGGGGAAAGCAGCATGGCAGCAGGAAAACCACCAAACGGAGTAGCCATAGTGACGATTTTCCTGATGCGAGGCATGGAGCCAATAGATTCATCCTGGGATGCCAGTGCCATGAGGGCGATTAGGCCACCGTTGGAATGGGCGACCACGTCAGCCTGCTCTATTCCTTGGTCCCTTAGCTTACCCAGCCAAGCCTTGTATTGCTCAACGGATGTATTCAGCCTGCACAGATTTGCAACAGCTGAAACATAATAGGGAAAACTGGGTGCCACCCCGACACTCTTGCCAAGAGACTCCAATTGCTCACCAAGCCGATTCATGACGCTTGCCGTACAAAAAGCCCCGGGCACCAGTAGAACAGGACAGGGAGGCATGGGCTTGAAAGCCAAGGGTTTGTCCAGGGTTGCCAAGGTCTGACGAAAGGAGCCAACAAGATAGGACGGTATTGTTTTAACATACTGAATACTTTTCAAAAAAACCCTCCTTTTTTAAAACGAACAAGCTTTTCGTGCCATGCATGACGCAGCATGTCAAGGACAAAAATCTTTCTTTTGATTGGATGGTGGCTATACCGACTAGTCTATCAAGTAGGGATGGAACTTCACCAATGCAAGAAAAACCGCAAACTTACTGTATATACATTATTCTAACAAGGTAACAGACGATGAAAATGGATGCTTTGAAACTCTCATTCCGGGACGAGCCCTAAAATACATGAGTTGGTCCACTGCGACTACTATTTCCCTGCCGTCATCTGTTTGAATCTTAAAATAATAGTAACTTATTTCCTGGGCAATTTGAGTGGACACGGTGGGTACTTGATCTTCTATGCGTTGCTGGATGGTTCCATCGAAAGAGTCTAACCACAAAACATGATGCTGCAGTATAAAAAACGATCCCACCCCAATGGCTGTCAGCACCAAGAGTTTGATAAAAATCTTTCCCATTTCAACACCTTCTCATTTTGAAAGCCATATTGTTACATTGTGCTACTTGAACACTAGGATAGTCGATAGGATGATGGAAATCCAGGGCATTTACAAAGACTTGACAGTAATTGAGCATCTATGATACGTCAATCTTTGTTTTTATTTGGTTAGACATTTTTCGGCAACTTATGTGATTCCCCTGATAACCGTGCTTGGGTTCAATCCCACGCGGGGGGGAGGAGGCCTCGATGCCCAAATCCCTACTTCTGGCCGACGACAGTATAACGATTCAAAGAGTGGTCGGTATCACCTTTGCCAATGAAGATTTTGAAATCACCACGGTTGACAATGGTGAAGACGCCATCAACAAGGCAAAGGAAATGAATCCTGATATTATTCTAGCCGATGTGATAATGCCTAAAAAAAACGGCTATGAGGTATGTCAGGCTATCAAAGCCGATCCCAATCTTCAGTCCACTCCTGTTTTGCTTCTTGCAGGGACTTTTGAAGCTTTTGATGAAAACAGGGCAAAGGAAGTCGGCGCCGATGGACACATAACAAAACCCTTTGAAAGTCAGGCGTTGATAGACAAAGTAAATGATCTTCTCTCAGGCAAAAGCCCGGCACAAGTGTCAACTCAACCCACACCAGAAATCCCGCAACCGGTGCCGGCACCTGTTCAACCTGCGCCAACGCAACCTGCACCTGTTCAACCTCAACCAGCAGCACCTGTTCAACCTGCGCCAGTACAACCAACGCCACAACAAGCTCCCGTACCTCCACCGCCAATTGAACCGAGGCCCTTGGAACAAACCACACCAGAAACTTTTGAACCAGCGCCCATTGAGCCCACCCCCCTGGAGCCGAAGCCCCTGGAGCCAAAGCCATTAGAGCCGAAGCCCTTGGAGCCAAAGCCTTTGGAGCCGAAGCCCTTGGAGCCGAAGCCCTTGGAGCCGAAGCCATTGGAGCCGAAGCCATTGGAGCCGAAGCCCTTGGAGCCGAAGCCATTAGAGCCGAAGCCATTAGAGCCGAAGCCCCTGGAGCCAAAGCCATTGGAGCCAAAGCCCTTGGAGCCGAAGCCCCTGGAGCCAAAGCCCCTGGAGCCAAAGCCATTAGAGCCGAAGCCCCTGGAGCCAGAGCCTTTGGAACCAGAACCCCTGGAACCAGAACCCTTTTCTGCGCCTGAATCCATTGAACATGACATTGTTCAAACTCAGCCACCAGTGGAGCCAGAACTATCACCAAGCATTGACACTTTTGAACCCCCACCTACTTTTGGTGACAATCCTACTCCGTCGCCGGTTTCTGCATTTGAACCTGAGATGACTGTTTCCGAACCGGATGCTTCCCTGGACATAGAAGAGCAACCTCCGGTAGACTTGGCCCCTGAATCACCACAGGACACAACCGACTCCCTCGATGATCTTCCGGCCGTGGATATTGATGAATCAGGGCTTTCTGATGAGGCACCGGAGCTGGCCCCCATGCATGATTTCATTCCCAACGCCAATGAAGTTGGCGAACCAGTAAAGGACCTGGGGCCGGAGAAACCTGAGCCAATTGATATCGAAAATCAAGAAGACAAAGACGAATCGAAGGGTGCATCATTGCCCAAACAAGACTTGGAACGAATAGCCCGGGAGGTAATGGAAAAAATCGCCTGGGAGATAGTTCCCCAACTGGCCGAGACCATCATAAGAGAAGAAATAGAAAAGCTGGTTCAGGAAAAGCTTTCCGACTGAGATGGATCGAGGTTCGACATCCTCGGTAACGCAACCGATTCATCACATTCATATTCCCTTCTTGCTTCAAAACAGAGACAGAGATGAACATTGACAAGCAGGTATATTCACTCATCGATATGGCGATCTCGGAAGATCTCGGGCCGGGAGACCTGACCACTGACTCCATTTTCACACCAGACCAGAAGAGTCTGGCCAAACTGGTCGCAAGGGAGCCGATGGTAATAAGTGGTCTTTCTGTTGCACAAGCCGTATTCCTCAGAATAGATGATAAGTGTAAATTTTCTCCTCTCGCCTCGAACGGTCAGTACGTCAAGAAAAACAAAATCATCGCCAAAATACACGGCCCCACCAGTGCACTATTGAAAGCAGAGCGAACAGCGCTGAATTTTATCAGGAGGCTTTCCGGGATTGCCAGTGAGACGAGAGAATACCAAAAAATTCTTGAACGCTACTCATGTACTTTGCTGGACACGAGAAAGACCACGCCTGGGTGGCGAAGCCTGGAAAAAGCAGCAGTGAGAGACGGAGGTGGTAACAATCACAGGTTTGGACTGTTCGATGGTGTGATGATCAAGGACAACCACATAAAGGCTGCAGGCTCCATTGAAGAGGCTGTTGAACTTGCCAGGCGTCGCATACCCCCCACCATTAAAATCGAGGTGGAGTGCGACACCATCCCTCAAGTCCGCAAAGCAGTGAAAGCCGGGGCCGACATCATAATGCTGGACAACATGGCACCTAAGATGATCCTCCGTGCCATCGAGATCATTGGCTCAAAGGCAAAGACCGAAGCCTCTGGCGGGATTACCCTGGACAATATTGAGGAAATTGCAAAAACAGGTGTGGATTTCATCTCGGTCGGTGCTCTGACACATAGTGCCAGATCCTCGGATATCGCAATGGAGTTGTGACGCCAGTGGCCGACTCGTCTGTTCCGTTGGAAAGCCATGAGTCAGGGGTTGAGATCCACCAGACCCTGGAATCGACGAACACCTTGGCAAAAGAGCGATTACTCCAAGGCGCGAAAGACGGCCATATCATAATTGCAGACTCGCAGACCATGGGACGGGGACGAAAGGGGCGCACTTGGCATTCTCCCGGAGGTAAGAATATTTACCTGTCAATGCTGGTCAATATCAAGTCACCTGCCTCAGGTCTGGTGACATTGATGGGAGCAGTGGCCGTAATGAAATCAATCAGGCAACTATGTCCAAATCCTGAAATGGTCCAAATCAAGTGGCCCAACGATGTTCTCATTGGAGAAAAAAAAATCGCCGGTGTACTTGGGGAATACCTCACCGAAAGACCAGGCTGGTGTGTTCTCGGTATCGGAGTCAATGTAAACGCAAGAAAACAGGATCTACCAAAATCTCCACGTTGGCCTGCCTCTTCATTGTCCATCCACCTTGGCAAGCAAGTGGATCGAAACGGCTTCCTTGCCACCCTGTTGTCGAACCTGCGTATGATGCGAAGTGTTTTAGAATCCAATGGGGATAAAATCATTGAGCAAGTCAGACAAAATTCAGCCACCATAGGCCGTACCGTGTTAGTATCCTCGGACGGCATGCCTCCCACAAAATGCAAAGCCGTGGGAATCGACAACAATGGTTTTTTGCTGGTGAATGGCCCCAAAGGGACCTTGACAGTGATCACCGGAGACGTGGACATGACACAAGACAACGAGTATCGTGGGCAACAATTATTTCATCCATACGGAGAATAAAACACATGGGTAAGATTGTAAAAATTACTATCTTTGTCAGCCTGCTATCGCTGCCTGCAGGACCTGGTTTTTCACAGACATCCAAGTCTGCACCGATAGTTGCGGTGTTTGACATAGAAAACCGCGGCTCTCCTCTTACAGATACAGAAATCCGTGGACTGACGGATTATCTCTCCACAAAACTGAGCGAGGGAGGATCCATATTTGTCATTCCAAGGGATGAAATCCGAAAAAGAATAACCAAGCAGAAATTGGAATCAAAGAAGGAGTGCTTTGACAGCAGTTGCCAAATTGCCATAGGCAAGGAACTTGCGGCCGAGTATAGTATCACATCGAGCATTTCGAGAATTGGTGACAATTGCATTGTGGCTTCCAAATTATTTGAGCTTACAAAAGCCACATCAGTAGATGCTGCTTCAGCCAGGAAAGCATGTAATCCCAATGAACTAATCGAGGGAATCGAAGAAATAGCAGCAAAGTTCATTCAATCAGTAGGCATGCGACGCACTAACACGAAAACCACAACCCATGACAATAAGACCGGAATAATCCCCTCTGCCCGCAAGATCGTGCGCCACCCCATCGACAGTATCGTAAAAACCACGGCAGAGCTTACGAAACATGCATCACCTTCGTCTGGCATATCCGTCAAAGAAAATCCATACTCCGCTGGAGATGATGTGTATTCATCACCTGAGCCGCGCACTGGATGGTCCCTTGGTGCAGGCATTGCAGGACTCGTTTTCGCGGGAACTTCCGCAGGGTTGGGATTTTATGGGATATTCACTGAACAACTCGATCTAACCCTACCTCTAAGTATCACAGCAGGCTCAATGCAGACCATAGGCGTTCCAATCATAAAGATCGGCTCTAAATCGGCAAAAGGTCATAATGTATGGGGGTCCACGGGGGTCGAAGTAACTGCCTGGGTAACCTATGGATTTGCTACAGCCTTTTGGCTATTGGCTGCTGCCGTTGGAAAATCGGGTGGAATAGAATACAATAAAGCAGGAGATGACTGGAGCAACGGACTTGTCCTTTTGTATTTCGCCAACATCCTTGGCACGGTGAGTGTTACAATGATTTCCATAGATAGCCTAGTGGCTTACTCACAGGCAAACAGTCTAATCTCGAAACAATCTTCCAAACATCACCTACGTGGTAAAACCACTGCTGACGGTTTGACCATAGCACCCAGCATCAGTCCCTTGCCTCCACCACCACAACACCCAGAAGCAACTGGGATGGTCTTTGGAGTACAGGGATCGTTTTAGTTCATATCTCCTTTTCTCCAGGTATCTATCATCAACTCCTTGCCATCTGTTCTGAAAGTCACCTGGCCGTCTCGATCCGTCCTCAGAATTTGCACTCCGGCGGCATTGAGTCGTTGTAATACTTCCACACGTGGCAGTCCAAAATGATTACGAGCCCCAACACTGATCACGGCCCATCCAGGTTCGACCCTGTCCAAAAAATCTTTTCCAGTGGCATTTGCGCTTCCATGATGCCCGACCTTCAACACGTCCGCTTTCAGTACGGCCCCGCTTTCTACCAGGCCCTTTTCTCCTTGCTTTTCCAAGTCACCCGTAAGGAGCATGGCAATAGCACCGTAAGAAATACGAATCACAATGGATCTCTCATTCTCTTCGAAAAGGACGTTATCCTCAGGCGGCCACAGAACATCCACGTCTACACCGAAGGGTTGTTCGAAATGCATTCCTTCATGCACCTTCCTGATTTCGACTCCTTCGGAAGTTGCAGCAAGAAAAAGGTCTTTGCTGAAATCGTCTTCGTCCAGGTTTGTTGCGGACCATACCTCGCGAGGATGAAACAAGTGAACAATGGACGCCAACCCGCCAACATGATCCGGGTCCCTGTGGGTTGCCACCACCACGTCCAGTTTATCCACGCCAAGTGCCCAAAGAGCAGGAGCTACTGTCCCCATGCCCACATCGAACCTTCCGGAATATGTACCTCCGCCATCTACGAGCCAAGCGGCTCCACCAGGAAAACGCACCAACAAACAATCGCCCTGACCAACATCTATGGCGGTGAGTCGTAACTCATTGGAAAACCTATCGCCAATACTTTGCCATAAAAACACTGCACAAACATAGACAAAGCCCAATACCGCCACATATCTAATCCAACGAATCCTCCACTTCAGGGTCGCCAATATCCAGCATAGATACCATGCCAACATGGACACGATCCCCAGACCAGCTACATTAATAGATGCCCATGAGGGACCGGAGAAAAAATCTGCCAACCACCCGAGTCCCTGACAAAGCCATATACCAAAATAAGCAAAAGCGCCGGCAAGACTGCTTGAAATACTCAGCGACACGGCAGACATGATTCCCACAGGCACCACAAACCAAGAGGCAAGGGGCACTGCGAAAAGGTTGGAAAGCAAGCCTGACAAACTCACCTGATGAAAATGCCAAACAAGCACTGGCGCGGTACCCACTGTGGCTGCCAATGATACCAACGCAAGTTGCGATATTCTGTTTATTGCCATGCGAAAAAGACCGGCATCGTGCATATCAGCACGTAAGGACACACCAATAGCCGTAGCCCAGCGAGGAACAAAAATCACTACAGCAAGAGCAGCTCCAAAGCTCAGTTGAAACGATGCATTGAACAGAGACTGAGGCCACAATCCCAAGATCAAGAGCCAAGCTGCGGAAAGAACATTCAGAGAGTCCGATTTCCGCCTCAGTATTATGGCAAGAAGGAAACAAAAAATTACGACACTTGCTCGTATGGCAGGCAATCTTGCACCCACCAAAAAAACATAGAATCCCACCGCAGGAATCACCAAGCCGGCAGCCACCCTTCTTACATCCATCCTCAAGGCAAGGGGGCGAATCCTGCATAGTAAAAACGAAAGGAACAGATACAACCCTATGGCCACAGTCCCAAGGTGTAGCCCACTTACCGCGAGCAAATGTGCCAACCCAGCACGTTGAAATTCGAGGCGGGTTTCAGGTGAAATATATCCTGTCTCGCCGAAACTGAGCGCAGAATACAAGGCACGTGCTTGCCTGCTGCCGGTCTTCGCCTGACTCACCAGCCTGTCCAGGGCATACCTGACATCTTGGGCCAGGCGCACGGGGGACAAGGATTTCTTCTCAGACACCAACAAACCATGACAGTCGACAGCCACAGAGGTCCAATAGATTCCCTTTGAGTACAAAGCCTCTCTCGTATCCATGGTTTGGAAATTGTGCGTTGCATAAGGCTTAGCCATCCGCACCAGAGCTCGTATTTCATCTCCGGGAAGAATCTGCGGACAATGTTGTCCAGGTTCCAACAGCACCTTCATTCTGACCTTACCAGGCCAGGGGTGCATTTTGCCTCCCGGCTCACCTATGGCGCAGGATCCCAGCACCACCTGCAGACCGCCATTGATTCTGCTCCAACCGTTCTGTGCGACACCTGATAAGACAACCATGTTCTGTGGAATCTTTACGGTTGGTACTTCGGGCAGGACACCCCGTGACCAACCCAATGATGCAAACAACATCAACCACAGATAAAACCTCAGAACACCACCTAGTCTTTTTTTCAACATGACCAGGGCAATAATTAATAATACACCATCCAATATCCACGGAATCGAAGAACTAACACCGACCCATCCAGCAAACCATACTCCAATAGCGAATACGCAGGCCAATGCAAGCAAAGGTCTGCGCATTGGTAATGCTGTTTCGTTCTGTCGTGAATCCGCCCCGTCGCTCATTTCTACGAGTCACTATTGTTCAGTTCCACCAATTGACCAGGTGTGTTGATGTTTCTGACTACACCAGGATCATCCACATCGATCCACGCTACCCGGCCCGTGGTTTGAAGTTTACGAACCAGAACCCTCGCCCCACCTTGTTGAACTTCACGAGTTTTGAGTG
>CAYSLH010000179.1:1243-10585 GCA_964431605.1 uncultured Myxococcales bacterium | reverse complement strand
CGGGAAGCGCGCATATGCATTATCCGCCCACGGTTTATGTCGTTCCGCTTCCCTGTTCGAGCGGCATCAAACCGTCCTGGATTATACACGCGCTGGATGTCGGTTTTGACGGGGTGTTCGTAGCAGCCGACGGAAGCGACTGCGCCTATCTGCCCGATTGCACGGACCGCACCGCAAAGGTGATCGATAAGACTCAAACCATGCTCAAAGAGCGAGGGCTCGATCCCAGGCGGTTGAAGATGGCGGCGGTGTGCTCGGTATGTGCGGAGTCATTCACTGCTCACATGGAAAAGTTCAAAGCCGAGCTTTCCAAATTGGGTGCTCCCAAGGAAGGTTGAGGGAATGAACTACGACGTATTGATAGTCGGTGCCGGCATAGCCGGAATGGAATCAGCATTGACCCTTGGAGACATGGGATACAAGGTGTTGCTGGTGGAAAAGGAGCCCAGTGTCGGTGGAAAGATGATTTTGCTGAGCAAGGTCTTTCCCACTCTCGATTGCGCAAGCTGTATTTCCACACCAAAGATGGCGGCAACGGCTCATCATCCCAATGTAACGGTCCGAAACTACAGCGAGGTGGAAGAGATAGAACGTCAGCCCGATGGGCAATTCCGAGTAAAACTAAAGGTGAAATCCACGTTCGTGGATCAGGCTGCTTGTACCGGATGTGCCGAGTGCACTCTCGCGTGCACCGTGGCCATCTCGGATCAATTCAATTTCGATCTCACCGCACGCCGTGCCGCTTTCATCGCCTTCCCCCAGGCTGTCCCTAAAAAGGCTGTAATTGAAAGACACGGCACATCGCCGTGTTCTTTTACCTGTCCTGCTGGGATCAAGGCCCATGGTTACGTTTCTCTGATCAGGAGTGGTAAGTTCGATGAGGCTCATGACTTGATCATGAAGGTCGCTCCCATTCCTGCAAGCCTGGGACGTACCTGCTTCGCTCCTTGTGAGCGTGAGTGCAGCCGGGGAAAACTGGAAGGGCCGGTCCCCATCAGGTTACTCAAGCGATTTGCTGCTGATCATTATTACAAGGACCATGATGGACCCTCTTACGGCCAGCCGAAAGAAAAGAAGGATAAGAAGGTGGCTGTGGTGGGAAGTGGACCTGCCGGATTGACCGCGGCTTATCACTTGGCCCAGCAAGGCTACCAGGTGACAATCTTCGAAGCCGCAGATAAACCGGGTGGAATGTTGCGGTTGAGCATACCGGCATACAGGCTTCCGAAGGATGTGCTGGATCGCGATATTACCAACGTGACCGCTTTGGGTGTTGAGATAAAGACAGGTCACAAGATACAAAGCCTTTCCTCTTTGAAAAACGATGGATTCGATGCGGTGTTTGCAGCATGTGGTGCCATGCGGGACATCAAGATGAAATTGGAAGGATCGGATCTTTCGGGAGTCGAAGGCGCATTGACTTTTCTCATGAGGGTCAACTCGGGCGAAAGCATAGACCTGTCCGGTAAGACGGTGATGGTAGTAGGTGGCGGCAACGTTGCCATAGATTCTGCGAGAGTTGCGGTGCGACTTGGCGCAAAGAAAGTCATCATTCAGTATCGTCGCTCCAGGGCTGAAATGCCGGCATTGGACGCCGAAATACAAGATGCCATAGACGAAGGTGTTGAAATCCAATACCTCAAGACACCTGTCAAGTTCCTAGGGAACAATGGAAAGCTGGACACGGTTCAATCGGTAAGTATGAAGTTGGGTGAACCTGACGACTCAGGTCGAAGGCGTCCTGTTCCAATAGAGGGCTCAGAGAGCAAGATGCACGTAGACCTGTGTGCCGTGGCAATTGGCCAGCGACCAGATCTGGATGATTTTTCAAAGAAAGACGGTGCTTCTCTGACTCGGTGGAACACCCTTGAAGTGGATTCCACCACTCTCGAGACAAACATTCCAGGAGTGTTCGCCGGTGGAGACGTGGTCTCCGGCCCGGCGAGTGTGGTCGAAGCCATCAACGCGGGTATGCGTGCGGCAGAGTACATGAGACGTTATCTCGAAGGAGAGCAGCTTCCCGGTGATCCACTTGACCAGCCTTTGGCCGTGGTAGATGCCAATGATGTCATCAAGCGCCAGAAGAGTCACTACGAGATGCAACCTGTAAAGGGTAAACATTTGCCGGTTGAAAAAAGGATTGGCAACTTCGATGAAGTGGAACAGCCCCTCTCCGACGAAGAGGCTCGATACAGCGGCAGTCGATGCCTGGATTGTGGTGGTTGTTCCCAGTGCGGCGAGTGCGTAAAAGCATGTCCTGCCGACGCTATCAAAATGGGTATGCGAGATAAGCAAGAGGACGATTTGGCATCGGCCGTGATATTGGCCACGGGGTTCGAACTATTCGATGCAAAGCTCAAAGAGACCTATGGATATGGACGTTATCCCAACGTGATAACCGCCATGCAGATGGATAGGATTCTGGCGCCCACCAGGCCATACAATAATGCACTGAGACCTTCAGACGGCAAAAGGCCTGATAATATCGCCTATGTCTTATGTACCGGTTCTCGTGATCACACGGTAAATAATCCTCTGTGTTCCCGCGTTTGCTGTATGTACTCCATCAAACAGTCGCAACTCATCATGGGCGCTTTGCCCATGGCCGACATCACCATCTACTACATGGATATCAGGGCGTTCGGCAAAGGCTACGAGGAGTTTTTCAAGCAAGCGCATGATATGGGAGTGTATTTCGTCAAGGGGAGGGTCTCGGGCATAGAGGAAAAAGACGACGGAAACCTGGTGGTTACCTACGAGGACATCGAGGGTGGAGGTGGCAGAAAACAGGCAGAGCACGACCTGGTCGTATTGTCAGTCGGTCTTTTGCCCAACACCAGCGCCCTTGGGATGTTCAAGGGAGACAGGCTCGATGTGGATGCCTTCTCCTATATCCAGGAAGTGGACGAAGACATCGAACCGGGGCGAACCAGTATCCCTGGAGTGTTTGCCGCCGGGTCGGTGTCGGCCATTCGTGATATTCCAGATACAATCCTTCACTCGGGCGCAGCAGCGGCACAGGCTGCTGCTTACCTCGAGAGCAAGAAGAGGTCGAGCAAATGAGCGACCGAAGAATCGGCGTGTTCATCTGCCACTGTGGTGGAAACATCTCCGACTACGTCGACGTGGAGCGCGTAAAGCAGGAGGTGGCAAAGGAAGACGGAGTGATCGTGGCTGAGACCCCCATGTTCGCATGTTCCGACGCATCACAGCAGGAGATGATAGACGCAATAAAAGAACAGAAACTAGACGGGCTGGTGGTGGCATCCTGTTCACCGAAACTCCATCTAATGACTTTCCGCGCAACCGCCGAGCGTGCCGGTTTGAATCCATATCGGTATGTGCAGGTCAACTTGCGTGAGCAGGATTCGTGGGCTCACCGGGATGATATGCAAGCTGCAACTGATAAGGGTATACGCCTGGTCAAAGCGGGTGTGGCAAAGGCTAAGCTCAGTGACCCGCTGAAACAACTACGCATAGAGACAAAGCCATCGGTGTTGGTCATAGGAGCCGGAGTCGCGGGCCTTAGGGCATCGTTGGCCTTGTCCGACATGGGTCTTTCTGTCACCTTGATCGAGCGGGAGAAACAAGTTGGGGGATGGACCGCCACTCTGGGCGAGACTTTCCCCAATGATCGTCCCGGTAAAGAACTTGTCTCAAAGCTGGAAAAAGATGTACGCAGCAGGGAGAATATCAACCTGTTGACAGAGTGCGAACTGGTGGAAAAAGCCGGAAGCATCGGTGATTTCAAGCTCAAGCTGCGAACTTCCGGGGGTGAAGAGACTTCAATCAACGTAGGCGCCATAGTAGTGGCTACGGGTTTTGATAATTATTCGCCCAAAGATGGCGAGTATGGCAGTGGATTGGACGGAGTCATTACTCTGCCTGAGTTCAAGAAGATAGTAGATAATTCAACGGGACATATCGAAGTAGGTGGAAAAAAGATAAATACCGTTGCGTATATTTATTGCGTTGGCAGCCGTCAGAGTAAAAGCGAGCTTCATCCCAAGCCCAATACTTACTGTTCCCGCTATTGTTGTAGCTCCGCTGTGCATACTGCAATAATGGTCAGCAGGGTGGATCCCGAAGTGAACCAGTATCATCTGTTTCGGGATATGCGGACCTATGGCAAGTACGAATTGCTATATGAAAAAGCTGGTCGTCAGGGGTCCGTGTTCGTTCGATTCGATGAAAATAATCAGCCATCGGTAAAAAAAGAAGGCTCCGAGCTGGTGGTAACGGCTGTTGACAGGCTTACCGGGGGTGACGAAATCGCCATTGGGGCTGATTTAGTGGTGCTTGTGACAGGAATGGTCCCGAGGCAAAATCCAACCCTGGTGGATGTGTTGAAGCTTCCACTGGGACGAGATGGATTTTTCAATGAGATCCATCCCAAGTTGCGTCCGGTGGAGACGGTCATCGACGGCGTTTTTATCGTGGGAGTTGCCCAAGGACCCAAGTCTATCGCTGAGAGCGTGGCCTCGGCTCTGGATGGTGTGGCCAAAAGCGGGGCCCTTTTGCTCAAGGGTTATGTGGATCTCGAACCTTTCATAGCCGTGGTGGATCAAGATCGCTGCACCTGGTGCGGCGCCTGTGCAGAGGCCTGCCCATATGGCGCCATAGAGCAGGTTACCATAGACGGTAAACAGGTCGCACAGATCGTACCCTCTCTGTGCAAAGGTGGCGGGCCATGCGTGCCTGTGTGTGAAGAGGATGCCATCGATTTGAAAGGCTACACCGACAACCAGATCACGGCAACCATTGACGCATTGATCAGAAAGGCCATGTGATGAAACTGCAACGTAGATCCCTTGCTGAAGTACTTCGGGACGAGATGCTCATGCATCAGCAGATACTGAAGATTCTTGCCGAAAGCCCCAAGACCATTCCCGAGTTGGCCGAGTCTCTCCGTAAGCCCGAGTGGGAGGTGTCCTTGTGGATGTCCGGAATGTGGCGCTACGACATGGTGGAAGAGACGGGAAAGGCGAATCGGCAAGGTTATTACAGCTATAAGCCCAAGGATTGATCAGTCTGCCCCAGGCAGAGAGGAAAAAAATGATGGAAAATCGTGTCGATCCAAATCTGCATCGAGAACTGAAGAAGTTTGGAGCCGATGATCTCGATTTATGTTTTTCCTGTGGCAATTGTACTGCCACTTGTCCCCTTTCCAGCGATGATGTGGCATTCCCTCGCCGGATTATCCATTATGCCCAGGTGGGCATGACCCACAAGCTACGCGCTTCGGTAGACCCATGGTTGTGTTACTACTGTGGCGAATGTACTGAGAGCTGCCCCCGCGAGGCAAACCCCGCAGAGAACATGATGGCGTCTCGCCGTTATCTGACCGCCAGCTATGATTGGACCGGTCTATCGAAGAAGCTTTACCTGTCACTTACATGGGAAATCTCCGCGGTCTTAGCCGTTGCCCTTGGTGTGGTTCTTTTGTTCTATTTTTTACACGGACCCATTGTTACCGACCGCGTAGAACTCACCACCTTTGCCCCCACCGAGTGGGTACATATAGGTGACCTGATTATGGCAGGGATTCTTTCGTTTTTCCTGCTGACAAACGCTTTGCGAATGCTGTATTTCGTGGTCAAGGATTCCAAGGATCCAATTCCGTTTTCGTTATTTGTCACACAGATTCCAACTTTCATACTTCACTTTGCAACTCAAAAACGCTGGCGCGAGTGTGATGACGAGGACCATATGCACTGGTTCAAGCACTTGATTCTCGTTACGGGTTATTTGACCATGTTGGTACTGGTGCTTGGGCTGCTTCCCTGGTTTCAGACCGACAAGGTCTATCCTTTCTACCACCCCCAGCGTTTATTGGGTTATTACGCTACGGCTGTCTTGATCTACGTCACCATAGATTTCATGATCGGCAGATGGAAAAAGAGCAAGGAGATTCACAAGTTCTCCCATGCCAGCGATTGGATTTTCCTGATCCTGCTTTTCCTTACCGCGTTGACCGGGATCCTCGTTCATGTGTTCAGGATTTACGGCATGCCCATGTCCACCTATATCATTTACGTGATTCACATGGCGATAGCAGTTCCCATGTTGATGGTTGAGGTGCCTTTCGGTAAATGGGCGCACCTGTTTTACAGGCCATTGGCCATGTACCTCTACACGGTCAAACTGAAAGCCAAGGAAGTGGCTAAACAAAAAAAGCGAGCCGCAGCTAAAGCCGCAAGGCAGCCAAAGCAGCAGCCAAAGCCAGCGCTTGAGCGGATTGACCCCAACCTTTTACCAGGAGATTGTAATGGCAGAAGAAAAGACTGAAAGAATGGTGATCATTGGAACCCATGGTGGAGACGATCCCGAGCGTGCGTCCTTGCCCTACGTAATCGGCAACGCTGCCAGGGCTATGGAGGTGGAGGTGATCGTGGCGCTCCAGGCCAATGGTGTCACTACTGCAACCAAGGGAATATATGAGCATATCGTCGCAGGTGGCCTTGACCCCCTGAAAAAACTGGTAGATACTTTTCTCGAGCTTGGTGGCAAAATCTGGGTCTGCACTCCCTGTATAAAGGAACGAGAGATAACCAAGGAAATACTCCTCGATGGCGTCGAGTTGATGGCTGGTGGAAAGCTCGTGCAGACATGTATTGAGGCTGATACGGTCCTTAGCTACTGACACAGCATAGGATATCAGCTTTTCACCCGGACTGACCCGGGACGAACCCATGTCCAGCGGGGAAAACAATGCCTGCGGCCAAAAAGGGTGAATCTTCAGAGACAGAGTCGTTGCATAAGATATGTGCGCAGATGATTGCCGCCATGACCGATGCTGTCATCCTCATCGATCCCCATGGCACCATCACCAGAACGAACCAATCAACCCTGTCTCTTCTGTCTTACGACGAAGATGAGATCGTCGACCACACCATAAATAAGATCTTGAGCCTCTCCGAAGAGAGTCTTTCCGAGCTGGATGCTGAAGACATGGTACAACGGCATATCGTGGATGATGTCTTGGCAAGCACCGAGGCATACCTGCATCCAAAGCTTGGTGATCCCATCCCCATTTCCCTGAGGAGTTCTTCGGTAAAGGACGATTCTGGCGAGGTGACGGGGGTAGTTTTGGTGGCTCGTGATGTGAGACCGACGATGAAGCTTTTGGCGGAAGCTGCCATGGGAGAGGCAGAGCGTAGAAAGCGTGAGGAGTTACAACATGCCTATGACGAGTTGAAGCAATTACAAGAGCAGTTGATTCAAAGCGAAAAGATGGCATCACTGGGGCAGATGGCGGCCGGAGTGGCTCACGAGATAAACAACCCCATCAGCGGTATAATGATCTATCTACATATGATCATGAGGGATCTCGAAAACGATAAACTGGAAAAAGATCAGGCTCTGAAGTTCCTCGGCGATTCCAACCACGAGTTGAAGCGATGCTCCAAGATCATCCAGAGCCTGTTGGATTTTTCCCGGCAGTCGCATCCCAGGCTGACACCGGTGGACCTGGAAAGCATCCTTGATGAGACTTTCGGGATTCTGGAGCACAAGACGAAGCTTCAGGACATAGAAGTCGTATGGAAGGTTGATGCCAAGATTCCCAGAATACAGGCAGACCCGGACCAAATGAAGCAGGTTTTTTTGAATTTGACCCTTAACGCCATCCAGGCAATGCCTGAAGGAGGGCGATTGGAGATTCGGGCCGTGGAGCAAGACGAAAACGTTCGGGTTGATATCAGTGACACCGGATGTGGTATAGAGGCAGAGAATATCGGCAAGCTTTTCACGCCCTTTTTTACTACGAAAGAGAAAGGTAAGGGCGTTGGCTTGGGATTGGCCATGGCTTATGGGATTGTCAAGCGCCATGGAGGCGAGATACTCGTGTCGAGTTCCATTGGGGAGGGTACGACTTTCAGTGTGATTCTCAAGAGCGTGGCAGAGCATGCAGACGATAGGGGTATGGAATGAACACTAAAGCTCGTATCATGGTGGTGGACGATGAAAAAATAGTCCGTGAATCCGTGTCCATCTGGTTGGAAAAATCCGGTTATGACGCTGTGGCGGTGGAAGGTGGGCAGCAGGCTATCGATTTGGTGGAAAAGGAGCACTGGGATCTTCTGCTCGTGGATTTGAAGATGCCCCGTGTTGATGGACTCAAGGTGCTTAGAAAAACTTTTGAGATGGGTAAGGACATTCCAGTGATCATCTTCACTGCTTATGCCACGGTAGAGACGGCCGTGGAGGCCATGAGGGTGGGCGCATATGATTACCTCGTAAAACCCATCGATCCAGATTTGCTAGCGATGAAAGTCGAAAAGATTGTCGAACGTCAAAACCTGGCCAGGGAGAATCTCCTTTTACGCCAGAAGATAGACTCCATGTGCCAGTTCGATGAAATCATAGGCCACAGTAAACCCATTCAGCAATTGCTGGAGCTGGTAGCGTCGGTGGCTGATAGTGACGCTACAGTATTGATAACTGGAGAAAGCGGGACAGGCAAGGAGCTCATTGCCCGCGCTATCCACCGCAACAGCCAGCGTCGGTACAAGGCATTTGTGGCGGTGTCCATAGGAGCATTGCCTGCTACTTTGGTCGAAAGCGAGCTTTTTGGATATGAGAAAGGCGCTTTTACTGGTGCTGACCATGCTCACATGGGCAAGTTCGAGTTGGCCGATGGTGGTACCTTGTTTCTGGATGAGATCGCAGAGATGGACCCCAAGGTGCAGGTCGATCTCCTGAGAGTACTGGAGGAGAGGGCCTTCTATCGCCTGGGTGGAAACCGTGAGATTACCACTGATGCGAGGGTGATCGCCGCGACCAATAGAGACCTGGAACAGGAAATGAAAAAGGGTTCGTTTCGCGAGGATCTATACTATCGTCTCAACGTGGTCAAGATTCATTCGCCAGCTTTGCGCAACAGGGGAGAGGACATTGTTTTGCTGGCGGAATATTTTCTTGAAAAGTTTTCTGCCAAGACAGGAAAGAAAAAGGAAGGATTTTCTCAAAAAGCCCTGGACATGCTGATGGGCTATTCGTGGCCAGGTAATGTCAGAGAACTTGAAAACGCCATAGAGCGAGCCATTGTGGTGGGAAAATCCAGGCAGATAGAGGCACATGATCTTTACCTTGGGAGCGGTTCCCCGACCCAGGCGGCAAAGACTTTAGTCAGCTTGAAAGAAGCGGAGAAGAGACATTTGCTCCAGGTCCTGGATGAGACCAATTGGAATGTCACCCATGCGGCACAGATTCTGAAAATCGATCGGGCAACTTTATACAGCAAGCTGAAGCTATATGGTGTTTCCAGGCCTAAGAAGCAGAGCTGAAGTGGTTCGCTAAGCCATGGGGCCGGGTAAAATATCCATTGTCTCATTTGGAGAT
>CAYSLH010000179.1:0-1143 GCA_964431605.1 uncultured Myxococcales bacterium | reverse complement strand
GGGTCACATGATGGGGCTTACTCATTGCGCAGACCATAATTGCGTAATGCACGCTTCGAACACCATAGCGGATACAGATGTGAAATCATCTCTTCTTTGTCCCAACTGTCGGGCAAGCTTGTCCCTTTGAGTATTACCGTAAAATTTTGCCCTTATAAGACCGTGTGAAGATCGCAACACCACCGTTGAATATCTCAACAACTTTTCGTGGCAACTGGTTGCTTGGTTTTTTCTGATTGCCTGGATTGTCTTTTGAAAAAGAAAAGTTGAGCGTCCCATGCTGTGATGGCCCGCATGTTGCTTTTATCAAGCCTGAGTGACACGCAAAAAACAGTTTTCACAAAGGAGATAAAAAATGGCATCGGTTACCATGAAAATCAACGGGCAAGAGGTAAAGGCAGAAAAGGGAGAAGCAATTCTCGGTGCGATACGAGGCTTGGGCATAGATGTTCCAACTCTGTGTCATCTGGATGGTCTCGAGCCTTATGGGGCCTGCCGGATGTGCATGGTGGAGGTGGGTTCTGGTGATCGAACCAAGCTCGTGACCTCGTGTAATTTCCCCGCCTCGGAAGGTCTGGAGATAAGGACCGATACCAACAGAGTTCATCGCAACAGGGCCATGCTGGCTGAGATATTACTGGCAAGGTCTCCTGGCGCCACACGGGTGCAGGAGCTTGCAGCATCGTTAGGGGTGACCAAATCTCGGTTCAAGACAGAAGATCCCACCGACTGCATCCTCTGCGGCCTGTGTGTTCGAGTTTGCGACGAGATAGTAGGAGCCTCGGCCATAGGATTCGAGGGACGGGGTACGGAGCGCATGGTTGGCACCCCCTTCTTTGTGGACCCGGACGCGTGTATAGCATGCGGCGCTTGTTCAGAGGTCTGTCCCACCGGCGCAATACACATGGAGCAGATGACGAAACAGAGATGGAAAAAAGAAGTTGGTGGCTCTCAGAGGCTGTGTCGTTACGCTCATATGGGCTTGGTGTCTTACAAGGTGTGTCCCAATAATCTGGATTGTGCCACATGTGAAGTGGATCAGAATCTCATCGATGAATATGGAACAAATCCGATTCTTGCCTTGGCCCCTGGAAAAAAGAGACAGACAAAAAAGGTTGCGCAGTTTTTATTGAAACAGGATCG
>CAYSLH010000178.1:0-10635 GCA_964431605.1 uncultured Myxococcales bacterium | reverse complement strand
CTTTACATGATTTATAATAATGAAGTAACCAATATTGATAATTATATATTCGAACAATTGACAAATGGAGTTCACATGACTAACGAGACAGAAATAAAAACAGAGTCTAAAACAGCCGACAAGACAGGCCAAAAGAAAAACAACGCCAAGCGCTATTCCCCCGAGGATAAACACCGCTTGCTGGCTGAGTATAAGGCATATCGAAAAGCTGGTGACAACGTAAAAGATGCATCCAAAAAAGTCGGCGTACCATATATAACGCTGCATCTTTGGGAGAACAAGGGAAAGAAAAAGAAGGTCGAAAAATCGAAAACAAAAAAAGGCAAATCCGCCGGACGAGCCAAGACAAAAACTACCAACAAAAAAAATGTATTGAAAAAGGCCGTCTCTCCCAATGCAAATCGAAGTGGTAGAAAAAGCCCAAGAAAAAACAAGTCAGAAGGTTTGACCCTTGTCACCCCCAGGGGATATCGGATAGAAGGAATAAGCCCGTCAGACCTCATCAAGGTTCTCAAAGCTCTCAATTAATCCTGTACAGATTCAGTTACGCATAGAAACTACATGACAACAGTCCCTTGAGGGGAGAGATACATTGAACACGGTCATTGTCGGCGCTGGAGTAGTAGGAGTTGCTATTGCAGAGCAGCTTTCTCTCGAAGGCCATGCAGTGGGAGTCGTCGATAAGAACCAACAAAAGATAGACGAACTAAACGACAAACTCGATGTCCTAGGAGTATGTGGTGAGGCTGGATCCATCGACACTCTTAGCCGTGCGGGAATAAAATCTGCGGAAATGGTCATAGCCGTAACCGACGTTGATGAGGTAAACTTGGTGGTAGGCATGTTGTGCTCTCGCCTTGGAGTTCGCCATCGGATAGTTCGTATCAGAAATCGTGAATATGTACATAAAGACAGCCTGCTGGCCTTGAATGAGCTTGGAATTCAACATGTCATCAATCCAGAACCTGCCATAGTTCAAGCGCTGGAAGGAATGATTGATATTCCAGGAACCACAGATTATACAATGTTAGCAGACGGCGAAGTTCTCATGCTGGGGTTTGACATCCACAAAAACTCACCTGCTGCGGGACATTCGCTGGTAGAGTTACGAGAAGTCGGCGATCTTGATGCATTCTTGTTTCTGTCCATAACCAGGGACGATGAGATCATAGTACCAGGAGGCGATGAGAAGATACTTCCCGGTGACAATGTTCACGTTCTCGTATCAGCAGATACCGTAAGGTTTCTCTTGCCCATCATTCACCAAAGACCTGTGAAATACAATGAGGTAATCATCAGTGGGGCAAGTCGAATTGGAATGCAACTGGCAGAAGCAATCCAAAGTAAGGTAAACAAAGTTTACCTGATAGAGCCGGATGAACGATTAGCAAAAGATGCGGCTACCAAGCTGCCAAAAGTCACCGTTTTCCATGGTGACCCAACGGATTTGACCCTGCTAAATGAGGCAGATCTGGAACAATGTGACCTATTCTGCGCCCTTTCCGATGACGATCAACGAAACATGCTCTCAGCGTTGTTAGTAAAAAAACATAGTAAAACTTTGACAGCTGTCTTGGTACACCAACCTGAATATGTCCCTGTCATGCACAGCCTCGGGGTATACATCGTTATTAACCCTCGTTTGGTGACCGTGGGGGAGATTCTCATGCATATAAGGCGGGGCCACATTCATTCTGTTACTCGACTGGCGGAAGGACAGGCCGAAATCATAGAGATGGAGGTCCCGGAAAATTCACCTGCTTGCAAGGCACCACTGAAAAAACTTCATTTTCCAGACAACGCACTCGTTGGTGCCCTGATTCGAGATGGACTGATGCGAATCCCAACTGGTGACACCCAATGCAAAGCAGGAGACGTGGTGTTACTTTTTGCACTTCCGAGCGCCATAGGCCGAATCGAAAAACTTTTCACTCGACGCAAGTGGTGGAACGGACACGGATCATAATTCATGAATTGGCGTGCAGTGCTACATACATTGGCTTATCTGGCGATCCTTTTAGCCTTTTGTATGGCGGCACCTCTTTCTGTCGCATTTATTCACAGGACGGATGATCCACGTTGGCAGTGGGAAATAGCTTCTTTCCTGGTTCCTATGGCACTGAGCCTGGGAGCAGGTCTGTGGATGAAACGCCTCGCCCCTACCATGGCAAACATCGGACGAAGAGAAGGCTTTGCGATTGTGACATTTTCTTGGTTGATGATGACTATCATTGGAATGCTGCCATATATCATCTCCGGGACCACCTCCAGTCTGTCTGACGCCTTTTTCGAAACCATGAGCGGATTCACCACGACTGGCGCAACGATTTTTGCCAAAGTAGAAGTCATCCCCAAGGGTGTTCAGTTCTGGAGGTGCATGACACAGTGGTTGGGCGGGATGGGGGTAGTAGTCCTGAGCGTGGCCATACTCAGGTTTCTTGGTGTTGGGGGATACAGACTGCTCAAGGCGGAAGCTCCCGGCGGAATCGTATTCGAGCGTGAAAAACCGCGCATTATCGAGACGGCAAAGGAACTATGGAAACTGTACCTGGGGATTTCAGCTCTGCAGGTCGCTCTATTGAAATTGTCCGGGATGACACTTTACGACTCTTTCTGCCACACCTTTACGACCATGTCTACTGGGGGGTTTTCACCTCATACCGAATCCGTGGCATATTTTTCCAGTCCCATAACCCAGTGGATCATCATCGTCTTCATGTTCATAGCGGGTGCGAACTTTTCTCTATACTCACAGTTCATAAGACTTAAGCCAGGGACGCTCTTGAAGAATCCCGAGTTCAGGCTCTACACTGCAATCTTACTGCTTGCCGTGATAATCGGACTCGTTTCTGTTCCTTACGCAGGAGATGCCGAACGACATCTGAGAGACACGACCTTCCAGGTGGTATCCATCGCAACCACGACAGGCTATGCGACGGTGGACTTCGACATGTGGCCATCTGTAATGCGCCTTGTTTTACTACTGCTCATGTTCAGCGGCGGATGCATGGGATCCACTGGAGGGGGCATCAAATCAGCTCGAATACTCATCTACAGCAAAGCCCTCATTCGTGAGATTCACAGGCTTATATATCCTCATACCGTAAGGCCACTGAGAGTGGGTCCAAAGGTTATCGACAGGAAGGTCGTCACAAACATCATGGCTTTTGGATGGGCTTACTTGGGACTATTCATCATTGGATGCACCGCAGTCAGTGCCAGTGGATACGACCTCGTGACCTCTGCATCAGCATCTGCCGCCGCCCTTGGGAATATCGGACCCGGGCTTGCCAAGGTCGGTCCAACCTGTAATTGGGGTCACCTTCCAGACACGACAAAGTGGATCATGAGTTGTCTGATGCTGCTTGGCAGGCTCGAGATTTTCAGCGTTATTGTTCTATTTACACCATGGGCATGGAAAAGGTAGACTTTATTTACCATTGGCTCAGGAGGAGACATGGCGATAACGCGGACATTCTTGATACTCGCTTTTGGTTTTGTTGCCTCGATGCCATGCTCTTCATGTTATGACGATGAAGCCGGACATGGCGACGATGCCGGAATACCTTCGAAGATAGAAGACCTACCCATAGCGCAAACCATATCTTTATCCCAACTATCTTCACCCGTGGATGTGATAGTGGACAACAGGGGGATTCCACATATCTATGCTGCGGATATTCATGATGCGCTGGTGGTCCAGGGATTTCTCATGGCCAAGGATCGAATGGCCCAGATGGAGTTCATGAGACGGGCAATTGAAGGCCGCCTGGCAGAAGTAGCCGGCAATTTGGATACTTCCATGGTGGACATAGACCGATCTTCCAGACTACTGGGATTCCACAGAATTGCCCGAAAGACCTATGAAGCCCTTGATCCGCAAGATCCGGAGAAAAAAGTCCTGGATGCTTTTACGTCTGGAATAAACTCCTACCTGGAGGAAATAAGGGCTGGTAATGCATCTTTACCAGGCGACCTTTTACCCGGGCTTTTGCGAACCAGTCTCTTGACAGATTGGACCGGAGTGGATCCCGAGGCCCTTGCCCGCTATCAAACCTATAGTTTGTCGTTTTCTGCTTGGTCGGATGTAGACCGGTCCGCAGCCAGGCATGGTGCCAATGAAGCATTCCCACCTGATTCCCAGGACCCTGATCTTGCTGCACGCTCAGGGATATTCCGGGACTTGTGGCCATTGTCTCCAGCCGAGCAGGCATATACATCAGAAGGATGGTTTGCCCTTGGGACTAAAGGTGGCAAGAGTCCTCATGGCCATCCAAAGCAATGGGCGCCAAGGATCGATCTACTAAAAGCTGCCACTCCCATGCTACACCGAATGAAAGCTCTCCGGGACATGCTTGCCGGAGGCGGATCAAACAACTGGATAGTAAGTGGTCAGTTGACAAAGTCCTCCAATGCTATCTTGGCCAACGATCCTCATCTTTCATTGTCATCCCCACCCATTTGGTGGATGAATCATATCAACACGAAAAGGGCCGGGGGCCAATGGGATGTGATGGGTGTCAGCTTTGCCGGTATTCCAGGAATAACTCTGGGGTTCAACGAACATGTTGCCTGGGGAGCCACGGTAAATAACTACGACGTATCAGATGTCTATCAAGAAACTATTATACCAGGACCAAACGGCCAGCCGGACATGGTGTTGCAAAACGGCCAACAGGTTCCCATCGAGGTCATCCACGAGACCATCAAGGTCTCAGGAGCCCCCGACGTTGAGATGGATATCGAAATAGCGCCAAACCACGGTCCCATCATTCCGGAATCCCGAACCTCTGACGCAGCGCTAAGCATAAAATGGACCGGGTTTAATCCATCTAACGAGCTGAAAACCTTTCTGGGGTTCAACCAAGCACACTCGGTACAGGACGTAGAATCGGCTATGGAAAATTTTGAGGTCGGCGGCCAGAACATCGTCGCAGCAGACGATCAGGGAAACATCTACTGGTCCAGCCGTTGCCTCGTTCCCGTGCGTGACCCAAGGGCTTTACAATACGATCCACAGACAGATAGTGGAATACACCCGGGACTGGTGTTGCCAGCAACAGGCGAATACGAGTGGATAGGACGACTGGATGATGAAGACATCCCGCATCAACTCAATCCGGACGCAGCTTGGCTCTCTACGGCCAACCAGGACCCTGTGGGGACGAACAAGGATGGAAACCCGTTCAATGATGAGCACTTTCTCTCGAGTGATTTCAATCTGGGTCATAGAGAAGCCAGGATACAAAGCCTGCTAGGTGATCTTGCTCAGCGAGGTCAAATCACTATTGACGATATGAGCACAATCCAGTCAGACCACAGATCAGCCATGGGGGCCAAGTTGGCACCTGCCATAGTCGAAGCCATCCACAAGGCCATGGAAGAAAGAGACACCCATGGAACACATCCGGATCTTGAATCGGTGGTCTCACAAGCCAGCATCCACCATCTTGATATGCTGGAAATCATGGGAGATAGGCTCGCTGGTTGGAGCACCTATTTGGCAGAATCAGCAGTAGAAGGTGACCCGGGAGAGGAGGAAATAGCAAACAGTATCGCTGCGACCCTGTTCAACGCAACCCTGACCCGCTTGGCTCACTTTACCCTGGATGACGAAATTTCCCGCATTGGTGTTCGTCCCGGATCTTCTGCGGCAGCCCGTACCTTGCAGTTTGCCGTAAATGAGCCACAACGCCTCGCGACCTATGACCAGGATCTAAACGACACGGTACTTTGGGACGATCTGGATACAGAAGAAAAGGAGACGAGGGATGAAATAATGGTCAAGGCAGCCCTTTCTGCGCTGAGGTGGTTGGAGGATCATTTCGCAACGGCCGACATGAAACAGTGGAGATGGGGCGAACTTCACACGGTACGATTTGAGGACCTGCTGGGACTGAATGCTTTTGGACAGGATATCTTTTCCATACCACCAAGGGACGATCCAAATTACCCAAACGGATTTCCAAGACATGGTGATAATTTTTCAGTTGATGCTTGTAGCTATGGAATCTGGAATGAGACAAGCTACTCTTATTCTCACGGTCCGTCCCAGAGGCTCGTAGTGGAACTGACTCCTGACGGACCTATCGCAATAAACGCAATTCCAGGTGGCAATCAACACGACCCTGCACTGCCACACCATGCGGATGAAGCCGAGTACTGGAGAAAAAATACTGCTCCACCCCTGGCATTTAAGGAAAAAGACGTAGTGTCAAACGCTGAGACCAGATTACGGTTCGAGCCCTGACTGGCTTTTGTTTATTTGCCAGAAGCTAAAGCTTTCGGCACCTGGACCCCACTATCTCTAAGATACTCAATGAAAGATTCTGCCTGTGTCACCCAATCGAGAACCCTTACTTTTTCAGCCAGACCAGCCGCACGCCAATCCCTTTCGTCATCATCCAGTAGCAACCTATGCATGGCTCCCGCAAAATCCTCCACATCACCAGCATGAACTATGACAGCATCTTCAGGAACATACTGGACGGCGAATGGGACCAGGTCCGAACAAATCACCGATGTGTGAGCGGCTGCGGCCTGGGAAACGGACATTCCAAATCCTTCCATCTCTGAAGCCGATACATATATGGAAGCCATGGAAAAAAGCGGCCCTATGTTTTGCTCTGGTATGAACCCAGTAAGAAAAGCTTTTCCGCGCAATTTCGTATCGTCGTCGAGTTGTTTTTTCAGGTCCCGGAAGACATCGTTCTCAGGCCCCCCGCCGATAAACAAATATACATTGTTGAAATCATCACAGATTCTTGAAAATGCATCCAGAAGAAGATCCTTACGCTTGGTGTGATCCATCCTGCTTGTCTCGAAAAGGATCTTGCTGTTTTTGAGGGTGTCTAGAGCCACACCGCTGATGTCCGAAAGATACTGCCAGGTGGATTCGCATTCCTGGGCAGAATATCGCTTGAACACAGATCTATCGATACAAGGAGGAAAATAGAAAATCTGTTCCGCTTCTACCCGGTAATGGGACCGAAGTCGTTCAGCAATCTCCGTGGAAGTGGACGCAAACAGGCGGGTTCGATCGCACACCATACGCTCATGGTCCCTTCGCTCGCAAAATTTAAGATTTCTTCGTACTTCTGGAGGCCTGGTACGATAGTTTTCATCCTTGAGTTCTGCCAGAGAATGGGGCGTCCAGACATGGGTGTCAACCAAGTCCAGTTTGTCCTTTAGCCATTGAGCCAGATTTGGTTCAAGTGTTAGCAGGGCCAGGCCCAACGCCTCTGAAGCTATCAACGAATGAAGAGTTGGAGCCATGGAGCCTGCTGTTTTGGACAAAGCATCGTCCACCATGTCACAAATCATGGATTGAGCATTGGCTCCTTTTTGCCTGGCCGCAGCCCATCTCGAAGCGCAGGCATTGACTCTCTGTACGATCGGAGTTGCCGGACTACCCTCGCACTCCAGCAACAAAGAACCCAGGTGATAAACGGGAGCCTCACCCAAGGCCATCCAGTGCCTGTCGCGATCCACTTCCTCCAATCGCGATTGTGCAATCACCCCATCGAGTAAACGATGGATCAGCTCGAGCGCAACATCATTTCGCCACCTCTCCACCAGCCTCACACCAAGCACGGCAGCATCCCAGTAATGGGAATTGACCGCCTTATATACTTGCCAAGGCCTACAACCACGTACTGTTGCCTCTTTCCTGATAAAATCATCCAGCCACTGAAGCTCTTCGTCCAGAGCGATTGCGATATCCTCCTTGCGAATGAACTCAGGTCCTCCTCCCGGGATATAAACATATCGTATGTTAGGAGTCATAAACTCGGGTTCGTCACGAACCTTGTCACTGTTGAAAAAAGCAAAACCTCCCCTGGCAAAAATCGTCACTCGATAGCCCAATTTTTCCAACGCCAGGGCAAGGGCGTTTACATACATGTTCTGACCACCCGTATCAGGTGCTCCCCCTACTGGAATCTCCACGCCAGCGTAGCCATGGTTTGTAATCAAGGCCAGATCGGGCCTGTCAGCGGATTCGAATGCAGCTTTTAGTTCCCACTGCTTCATTGTAACCTCGGGTCGGAAAAACGTTCAGAAAAAAATACAACTTCCCCTCTTTCTCTGCAGGCAGGCACTATATAACCATTGAGTAATTCAATGCAACCCCGGATTTTCCAAGGTATGATAACGTTGTAAAATAATTTTCAGATATCTAATCATGTATGCTAATTTAGCCAGATCCTGGATGGAGCGGTATCAAAAACCTCGACCGGAGTATTGTAAAAATGAAAAAGACTTTAATTCTCCCCATATTTTTAAACTCATTTTTTCTTCTCCTCTTAGTTGGATGCGGTTCCACCTCGTCACCTGATGCAGGTATCGAAGATGGTAGTTCGATGGATGGCGATACACGAACTGACGACTACATTCAAGAAAAAGACTGCCTTGACCTGGATCATGACTCATATGGAACCGGCTCGGAATGCCTCGGACCCGATTGTAATGATGACGATCCCGCTTGCCATGAAGGCGCGTGTTGTTCCGAACCGACACCCATACTCGAAGTCCACCTGATGGATATATGGGGCCAACCCATCGATGAAAGCCTAGTGGATATCGTGCTGGATAGGGATTCTAATCCTATAGCTTATGGTGCTAACGGCTCCATAGTGTCGTTGCCATTGGATGCTCCTGGAACCTACAATTTTTCACTCACGGCAGAAGATCACTACCAAGCGGAGTTTTCCATTGACTTTGACGGAGGTGATGAACTCAGTAGCGCTTCGATACATGATGCTGACACACCGAGGTACTTTGGTATAACAATGGGACACAAGTGGAAAAACGCAAACAATCAACAAATACCAAAACACGTTGTTTTCGTAGGACTGCGGCATAAGTGGTTCTCCTCCCAAGGCCGGGCTGCACGCTATGGCAACCTCATCGAACTCGAAATTGCTGGTGAACAGGCATGGAGTCGGGTCTATGACGATCTCATAACTGCCCAAGACTCCGTGCTGATAGGAACCTGGTGGTGGATGTCGGATTTCGAACTAATCCGGGACTGGGATACACACGCTACCCTGACCGAAGAACAACGTTGGGACAACACCATAATGGGTGTTCTTAGTGGCTTGCCAGCGGTAGTACGCATCATGGTTGGGGAATTCTGGGGTTCCCATGATATTTTGGACTGGCTGACTTCCGACGATCTTCTCAGGGAATTTGCACAGACAGCCGGAGATGATTTCGAATTCATGGGTCAGGGAAACGATTCATCCGGAGTTTTCCCCCTTGATCCTCCTGCCTTTGTTTTCGGAGACAGGGTCCGCACAAACGGTGACTATTCGAACCTCAATTTCGATCCAGAACAGCCAATTGAGTCAGAACTTGAAAACTACACCATCGACATGACCGACTGGCCGTTTGTGGACTTGGAGTTTCAGATAGCATCCTGGCATCAGAAGTTCATGGTTATCGATCAACGAATCGCATATATCGGCGGAATGAACATTAAATCCACCGACTGGGATTCATCAGATCACTTGGTATTCGATCACCGACGAATGAACTATGATGCCACTTTTGATGAACGCCAAGAGGTGATAAACAAAGAACGTGAAACCGATCTGGGACCAAGGCGCGACTACATGCTCCGTATCGAAGGTCCTTCCGTACAAGACGCTACAGACGTCTTTAATAAACGATGGTCATTTCTCATTGACTCAGGTGTGACTTTTTCTGAAAATTCCACGAACTTCGTTACACAACACGATCAAGCTTACCATGCTGACGGTTCACAAGTTCAGGTAACTGCCACCATGCCGAAACCGTTTTCCGAGCAGGCAATAGCTGAGACGTGGTTTAATGCCATCTCCCAGGCACAAGACTACATATATATCGAAGACCAGTACTGGCGAATTCCTTGGCTGGTCGAGGCTATCGCACAGCGAATGAGAAGTGTTCCAAGCTTGCGCCTTATAGTGATCACCAAGCCAATAGATGAATGGTTAGATCCTGGCTGCGAATGGACTTACCGCACTAACCAACAGCTACTCGAAGAGTTCGGACAATCCCGATATATCACATACCAACTCAGGACATTCGACTGGGTCGTGACCTGGGGTTTCGATGAGACAGAATCGAGATTCGTAGACATTGACACCCATTCCAAGATGTTGATCGTGGATGATAAGTTTATGAGTATTGGCTCGTGCAATAAAAATAACAGGGGCATTCTTTACGAAGGCGAACTAAACGCCGCGATCCTCGATCCGGTGTGGGTAAAAGCACAGAGAAAACGTATTTTTGAAAACCTGCTTCCCGAAGGTACCATCGTAGCTGATGATACAGCTTCTTGGTGGCAACAGTTTGCTGATGCTGCTGCCTATAACGATAGTGTATATGATGCCTGGGATGATGAAGGATGGGACATAGATAATGGTGACGGCTCCGGTCCTCTTCCCGGCCAATACTTACCTGATGGTTTTATTTACAGCCTTCATTTTGGTGAGGTGGACGATTGTTTCTTTGAAGGTGTTGGACCGGATATGACCTTCAGAAATCAGAACAAACCGTTATAGCATAGTTGTGGAGCGAAGGTCTTACCTGGTTCAAAACACCGGTTTATTGGGGACGGTTTATTGGGGACGGTTTATTGGGGACGGTTTA
>CAYSLH010000177.1:9208-10639 GCA_964431605.1 uncultured Myxococcales bacterium | reverse complement strand
CGGGAAAAGCGCCATGAGGACAAAGCACAGCCAGGTCTTCGCGTTATAATCAAAAAAAGGTTCGTCCATGAAAACCAATGTAATAAAAGACACTACCGCAGCAACTCCATACACGCCTGTGACGTATGCGTTAGTGGGAAGAACCTCTCTCAGTCTCTTGCCCAACATGAAATAAACCGTAAACAGCAGCGCGCATACAACTGCCCAGATATCTCCTGCGACATGTTCCGGCTTCAGGTCCAGGTCATCCATACCGATTACCAAAGTTCCCAAAAATCCCATAGCAATAGCAAGCACCAGCTTCCAACCCAAGCGTTCTCCATAAATCAAGAAAGCGGCAATGGCCACGAACACGGGATTGGTGGAGAAGAACACTGCTGCATTTGCTACCGTGGTAGTCTGAACAGCGGCGATCCAGGCAAAAAAATGTGTTGCCAGAGCGACCCCTGACAGTACAAGCAAAAGCCTCTCCCTGGCTGTTAGTCGAGCAAAGACCCAAAGTTGTCTACCTGACAGAATCCCAAGCAGCACGGTGGATATCCCCAGGCGCCATGCGGCGATTGCCACAGGATGCGCCTGACCCAGACGAATGATGTTGGCCGACTGGCTCACTACAACGGTACCAAGTAGCAGATATACATAGACCCTAGGGGGAACAGACATACCGATAAGTTATCATGTGTAAGCTGACTTACAAGCTTCCAGTCGCGTCGAAAGCGACAACTCTCATCTAGCACTTGAGGCAGAATGAGGGCAGAATGGGGACGGAGGTGCTTTGGTTTGAGTGGAATCTTTTGTTATTATTGAATTTTTCAACCTCCGTCCCCGAATTTCCGAATTTCCGAATTTCCCGAATTTCTAACTCCTTGTATTATATGAATTGACGCACATTTGACGCGCGTCAAAACAATCAAAGTTTGCCCCTACGGATACAAGGGTGGCACCTGTTTCGGGGCACCTGTTTCGGGGCACCTGTTTCGGGGCAGTTTTTTGTTTCAGACTTTTGCAGTCCGGAATAGAGTGTATTTCAAGTGCTAGGTTATAAGGAGGTTATAAGGAGGTAGTTTCCATGGAACTCGAGGGCAAAAAAATAATGCTATTGGCAGAGGAACTCTACAACGAGGTTGAACTCTGGTATCCGTATTATCGACTTAAGGAGGCCGGAGCGCAGGTGACCATTGTGGGTTCTGGCGCGGCGGACACATTTCATTCCAAGGTGGGTCTGCCGGTAAAGGTAGACAAAAGCGCAGATGAAGTCTCACAAGAGGATTTCGATGCAATGGTCATTCCTGGTGGGTACGCTCCTGACAGAATGAGGCGCTATCCTGAGATGGTCAAGCTGGTCAAGGATATGTTCGAGATGGGCAAGGTCGTGGCAACCATCTGTCACGCGGGTTGGATGCTTGCATCTGCCGACATACTCAAGGGCAA
>CAYSLH010000177.1:0-9198 GCA_964431605.1 uncultured Myxococcales bacterium | reverse complement strand
TCACATCTTACATGGCGATCCGTGATGATCTGATCCATGCTGGTGCCAAGTGGGTCGACGAGCAGGTCGTGGTAGACGGCAATCTCGTCAGTAGCCGACAACCCGCAGACCTGCCAGCTTTTACCAGAGCGATTATTTCCACTATGGTCGAGCTAGGCAAATAGGATAAGGGCAGAGGAATTCCCTATGCAATCTCATGACCCTATTTCATGAACAAATGCTCCCGCCTTGGGGCTCAGGCTTTTGGCCAACTCAGTCACTCGTGCATGATGAGTAAACACGATCACCTGGGTCTTTGACGCCAGGTCCCCCAAAACTTCCAAGGCAGCTCGTGAACGTTCGTCATCAAAGCCTATCAGGATGTCATCGACGACGAATGGCATAGGCTCGGCCTTGTGCAGGTGACTTTCGAGCGCAGCCAGACGCAACGACAGGAAAAGCTGGTCGCAAGTTCCGTCGCTCATACCGGCCACAGGCACCTCTTTCTCATCAGGTCTCACACCTAAAACGATCGGTGTTCCCTTCTCATCGAGATCGTCGCGCAATCCCATGTAGGCACCAAGCGTAAGGTGCGAAAAAATCTGGCTGGCCCGAGCAAGAAGAGGCGTCTGGTTTTCGCGCCTGAACCGCTCGATCTGCTCTTCGAGTATGTGAGCTGCCATCCTTGCGCGAAGGTATCGCTCCACCTCCGAGCGCATTTTCGCCAGGATCTGGCTTGCTCGTTCCTTCGCCTCGGCCGCCGCAGCGCTTCCTCTCATCCTCTTGTCTTGGGCCGCCAGTTCGGCGCGGCGATCCTTGAGCCCATCTAGCTTTGACCTGAGTTCTTTTGCGAGTTGCGTTTTTCCCTCGATCTCCAACGATAGTGTATCTATGTCCTTGCCGCTGGACTCTTCTCGAAGCTCATCTACCGTATGGCCGTCACCGTTTTCCTGGAGTTGCTGGAGTAATTCCTGTTCTCGTACCAGCAACTCCCGGCGGCGAGAAGATTCCCGCTCGATCTGAATGAGCTCGGCGTCTGTTTCTGCAGCCGCCTGCTTCTTTAGTTTTTCCAGATGAGCCTTCGTAGCATCTATTTCTACAACCAGTTGCCGCTGCTCTGCCTCGAGCGTGTGTAATTGCTCCTCGAGTGCAGCTCGGCGTTCCTCCGCTTTGAGCGCAGCACCCAGTTTCTTGACCAACTTGCCCATAAACACGGCTGGAGACTCATCACCTGGCAGCATGCCGATCTCTTTGGCAAAGACCGCTACCCGCTGCTCGAACTCCTCAATGACTTTTTCGATGCCATATATGCGGCGTCCCTGACTATCCGCATCTTTCAAGGAACCAAAGATCTCTTCGAGTTGCTCAAGAGCTGCAGATACCTCGTCAGGTGATGGGTCCTCGCCAAGTTCCAGCCACGCAACGGCATCCCGCCAGGCTGACTGCCACTGCTCACGACGTGCCTGCAAGTCCCTGGCTTCATCTTTGGCCTGTTTGAGATCTTCGGCAGCATCGTTTTTTTTGCTCTCCAACTTATTCTTTATTTGTAACTGCTTGTTAAACTCTTCCAGTCGCTCTTCTGCAAAACTCAACAGAGATGTCAATTCCTCTGCGTCGTCTGAACTCGGGATTTCGACATCCAACGTCACCAAGGCCTCCAGTAGAGCCTCGCGTTTGACTTTCCTGGAGCGCTCGAGCTGCTGAACATCATTGTTTTGCTCTCTGAGTGTCTCGATTTTTCCCCTCAACGCCTCAGCACGACGAAGCCATGCGAGCATTTCACCAGGTTCCAGCGGTGATAGGTGGACGGGTTGCCATAGATCAATCCATTGAGTTTTAAGCTTTTTCCGTGCCTGGTGGTTCTTTTCCAACTCCTTGGCAAGAGTATTCAGGGATTCATTGATGCTCGACAACCTCGAGGTCAAAGACCGATGCCGCTCGATGCGTTTGGCCTCCTGATACATCGTGTCAGCAATTTTGTCAGCATTATGGACGCTGTGCTCATAGGCTTTTTCAAGCGGTCGTTCAGCGTCAAATTTTGCTGCATCAATCGAGACATCTTCTCCATCGAGCCATGCGCGGCGAACCAAATGCCAACCAGTGGTTCTGAGGCTCCTGGCATCTTCGAGCTGTTCGCGGCTTGGAACCTCACCTCCAGCCTTAAGCTCCATTAGCTCCTGACCGATTATCTTGCGTTCCTCAAGGTACTCTTCTTCCTTTTCCCTGATCCGACGGTCCTCGTCGCTATTGGCGGAGAAATTCTTTTCGAACCTTTCAACAGTTTCAGGCAAGGGCAGAGATAAAGTCTCGAATTCATCCAGCTCGCCAGTCCATAGCCCAAGGCGTTTCAATGCAAGCTTGCAAGATTTCCCTAAACTGTGCGCTTTTGTGCGCGCCTCATCAATCCGAGCATCGATGTCACCAGCCTTCAGAGCCTGTGCTACTGCGGTTTTGAGTTCAGAAAAATCGACTGGAGCCGGTTGTTCGGATAACTTGCGCTCGATCCGCTCCAACTTGTTCTTGCTATTGCGCAGCGATTTGAGATTGCCCTGTTCTGCAACTGCAAGCTCGCGGGCCTCATTCGCAAGGGAGACGATCACCTTTCTTCTCGAAAACTGGGGCTTGAGCGCAGCAACCTCGTCCAGAGTCATCCCGGGGCGAAAGGCTCCAAGTGCGTCGCGCGCTTGGTTTCGTAACTGCTGGCGTTTAGCCTCCTGAGCAGGAAGGTCCTTCTGCGCCTTTTTGTAAGCGCCAAGCTCCTCACTCAAATCCTGAATATCAGCAGCCTTTGCCAGCAAAGACTCATCTACCTCCATGGATTCAAACTGCATACGGGCATCAGCAATTTTGAGTTCAAGCTTTGTCTGGCCTTCTTGCGCGTTGCGGAGTTTCTGTAATGCGCTGCGCCATTGCTCACCAAAATCCTCGGGCAGTTCGACCACATCTTCGAGTGTCTTTAGCTCTTTTACGACCTCTTCGAGATTGCGTAGTGGACGGAAAACCCTCTTGATACGCTTGAGTTGATTCTCCTCGGCCTGCGTTTGTTCAAGTTCTCTCCTTGCAGCTTTGATCTCGGCGCTCAGTTCCTTGATGTCTTTGTGTAGCTTGCTCCATGCGCTTGAATTGAGCGTTGCGTTCTTGATCGTTTTCAGCTCATCTTTGTAGCTGCGCACAAGCGCATTTATGATAGGTTTTTTACCGGTAGGAAGAAACAGAGAGTTGGCAGTGTTGTTGAAGTCGTTGAGCAAGGTACGAAGGCGCGTCACACCGAGAGCTGCTGAAAACAGCGCCTGCCCCAGCTCTCCACGTTGCTCGAGAATCGCCCTTCCTCCTTCAACTAAATCCGGGTGTCCAATGCCGTACAAGCTGGTGAAGAGTTCTCTGTCGACACCGGAAAGGAAGCGGCTAAGAATTGCATCATCAAGAGGGCTATCATCTTCCTGTGAGATGACGGTCTTTGATCGACCTTTTTTTCGAACAAATGAGAACTCCTCGCCAGAGGAATGCTGCAAGCGGCCACCTATCCGGAGCTGGCTCATTTCATGAAGAAATGCATCGCGGGTATTATGCTCGATACCGAACAGTAAACAGGTAAGCGCGCGCAGCGTAGTACTCTTTCCTGCTTCGTTACGCCCGAAGACAACATGCAGGCCTTGAGCCCCTGCAGACAGGTCCAACAAAACATCCGTGAAAGGACCATATCGTTTAAGGTTGAGCTCGAAGATTTTCATTTGTCATCCCCCTCAGTGAGCAGGCGTGCCAACAGATGCTCTTTGGCGTCGTTCACGATATCTTTTATGACGGTTGGATCGTCCAGGCTCCCTACTCTATCTCTTTCGAACAACTCGCGAGGTAGCTTGTTTTTCAGCAATGACAATTCATCGAACAGGCTGCCGCCGTCTTTGACTGAGGTCGGAAATTCGACAATAGCCCTTAGCACAGAGGACAATGGCGACCCTTGTGCAAGAACATCTTCCATCGCACGCACGGCGGAGGTCTGAAAACGAACCTTCTCTATCCAAATTAGTTCTTCATCTATTTCAACAGCAACGGTTCGCACGAGATTCTCGAAATGAGCTGGGTCCGACTGAAGATCCGTGTGCAATGTTGTTGCGCCGTTGAACAGCAAGCGCACGGCAATTAGCCGACCGTCGGCCTCGTCGAGAGCGTCGCTCAGTGCCCCATGCACCGCTTCGGTCAACGCCTGCTCGGTTGTGACCGCGTCCAAGGAAACGTAACATTGCACCCAGCGCACGACATCGAGCGGGTAATGCTCGACCTGCAGAATCTCACCTCCTTCATATGAAACAAGCGAGCAACCTTTGACGCCGCTCTCCCGTATGTGACGTCCCTGAATGCAACCTGGAAACAGTATGTAAGGATCGCTGGAGACTACCTCGCGTGTGTGCACATGCCCAAGGGCCCAGTACTGGTAGCCCTTGGCCCTCAAAGTATCAATGCTGCAAGGTGCATAAGGCTCGTGCCCCGGTCGCCCGTCAAGGCTCGTATGCAAAAGGCCGATGTTTAGAATGCCCACCGAGGGTTCTGGATAGCCAGAAGCCAAGTCTTCCCTGACTGCAGCCGTGGTATAGCTCTGCCCATGAATCGCCACACCAAGATCCTGTAGTATGACGGTATCCGGCCTTTTGGAGCCATACACATATGTGTTCGATGGTGGGCGCAAAAAACGAGTAATCTTGCTTTGTGCGTCGTGGTTGCCGGAAACGACGAAGACTCTAATACCTTCGCGATCAAGCCGCGCCATCTGCCTGTTGAAAAACAGGCCGGTATTGTAGTCCTTCCAGTCTCCATCATAGAGGTCGCCAGCCAACAACACAAAGGCCACATGCCTTTCGATCGCAAGGTCGATCAACGCCTCAAAAGCCCGTCTCGTTGCTCCTCCGATGGCATCGACAGGAGCGCCCTCGTAATTAGCCAGGCCTCGAAGCGGACTGTCGAGGTGGATGTCGGCTGCGTGTATGAAGCTTGGCATTCGTATTCCCCTCCAGATGAAATCACTAGATATCCTCGGCGGAGGACACCAGCATCTTGGTTATCAAATAGGGTTAAATACCTTTTCGCCAACAAAATAAATAGATGAATGATATAGATGCCCATTGGAGGGTACCACGTGTGCTCTTGAGGATGTGCGAACAACTCGGTATTGATCGGCATAACCAAAAGTGCTGTAGTGATCTATGAAGACAATGAGACTCTATCTCTTCATGTCTTTTAGCAAAGGCTTACAACACATGGAGCGTAATGATGATTTTTACAAGGCATATAATGTCATACTTAGCACCCGCAACCATGCTCTGTCTCTTGCTATCGCCAGGTTTGGGGTGCGATGGACAAAACAGCCCGGATGAAAGCATAGTCCTTCCCACCGAGTGGATCACCGACCAGGCAAAAACTCCCATGAATTTACACCTGACCTGGCAGGACGATCCCACCTCCAGTATTGTCATACAGTGGCGAACAGAGTTCAAAGACACAGCTATGTACGAGCCAAAGGTCTGGTTTGCAAAAGACGATCCCGACTTTGTGGATAAGACCAATACCAGCCCGCAACTCGTTGTCTTCTCTTCAGACAGGGTATCAAAAGGAGCAGGCAGCATTTACCACGACAGCCTGACCAATGACACGGGAGAAGAATTCGTAAACTGGCATGTTGAAATTTCCGGACTGGAACCGGACACCACCTATTATTACCGTGCGGGAACATGGGATGGGTTTGACGACGACACAAGGACGTTCCAAGGGGTAAACCTCTCTGGCTGCTACAGCTTTACCGCCGCACCTGCGGCTGACGAAAAAGCGAAATACAGGTTTGTGGCAGCAGGAGATAGTCGGGGTGGATATGAAGGTATAGCAAACAATATCGACAGGTTTCACGATATCGGCGCTGACTTCTGGCTGTTTTCTGGAGACATGACAGACATGGGGATACAGAGCCAGTGGGACCTTTGGTTCGATGCCATGGAGCCGCTGCTTGTGGATACGGTCCTGATGCCGGTAATAGGAAACCACGAAATATTCGAGAGGGTCTACTTCGAACAATTCGCATTGCCTCGCGAGGAGGGTCTCGAAGATGGAATGGACGAGTACGCATGGTCCTTCGATTACACAAATACCCATTTTGTCGGTCTCAATTCCAACAGCGAAAAGATCATCAAGGCACAGGTCGACTGGCTGGATTCGGACCTGGCCAAAGCCAGGAGCAATCCCAGGATAGAGTGGGTCGTGGTAATATTTCATCATGCCGCATACTCTTCATCCCACCATGGCAGCACAGAGACAGTCCAGCAAAACTGGGTTCCTGTTTTTGATAAATATGACGTGGATATTGTCTTCAACGGCCATGATCACGACTATGAACGCACTTTTCCAATTCGCAACGGACAGGTCGCAGAGGATGGACACGGGGTGGTGTACGTAGTGGCAGGAGGCTTTTTCTCCCCGCCCTATTCGGCTGGAAGCAACTGGTGGACCGCAGTATCCCATGATGGAGACGTGGGCAATTATGTGGTTGTAGATGTTGACGACAAAACAATGGCGGTCAAGGCTTTTAGCACAGATGGCCAACAAACGCTGGACGAATTCACCCTTTCAAAGTAAAAAATTCAATTGCTATTCGACGAATCCTGCCCGGACTGATCGTAAACTTCATCACCCAACAAAATAACCCTCTGACCTTCATCCGACGGGGCAACGGCAACGCACACCACTCCCGTCTCATCAAACAGGGTCATTCTCATGATGCCCTCTAGGGCCAACTTGTCGCTAAGCTCCACTACCGAGTCCCTACGCTCGGACTCGGTCATCTCCTTCCACCGTGGATCATCCACAAAGGCGCTGATTGTATCCCCTTTTTGAAGAGCGTCCTTGAGCACCAAAACATCTTCCAACCGGCTGATGTCGACATCAGAAGCCTTAGTTTGAAATACGCTCAAGGCAGCCGCACCCGCAATCCCCAGAGCAAGTCCCATAAACACCAACGCCGCAACAGCCTTCCATCTGACCGTATGCTTGACAGCATGGTGTTTTCCCACACTCTTTGCTGAACTCTTTTTCCTTTGAGCCTGGGCATGATGCTCGTAGGTTACGATCTGCTCTTCGAGACCTTCTATTGGCCTGGATGCTACTTTGTCCACTATCTTCAAAAATCCATCAGATGCTCTAAGTAGGTTTTCAGCTTTTAGTTGAATTTTCTCTACATTGCACAAGCTTTCAAACCCTTCAGGCATGAGCATCCCAAACCCATGCTCATGCCTGGCCACGTAAAATATTTCAACAGGAACGGCAGCCTCCTCGACCGTAACCCCTGTTTCACTCAAAAGCATGTTCCAGAACATGGTCAGATCTACGCTGGTGCCATTGAGAAAATCCTGGCACCAACTGGTCAAAAGGTACTGAATGGTCTCTGTATTGGCAAACTCAGGCAACCTTGCAATTTCCACGGCAGCCACTAACGAATTTACGACCCATTTCCTCAGTGCCATTCCTTCCAAAGAAGCAGCCCGTCCACCCGGTTCTGCTTGAACTTCCATCTGGATGGACAGCCCCATGGAGATCTGTTCAGTCGAATCAGTACCTTCAGGTGTCTGTATGGGCTCAGATGGAGATTGTCCATCACCATCATCTGCATCGGGCAATTCCCTGGTAACCGAATCCTTTGAAGCGGTATCATCTTTCTTTTGGGGGATGGTCACACTCTCAGATTTTGTCGAATCAACAAAAGGTCCCAGGAGATGCTCGGAAAGGGCATGGTTCAGGATCCTTTTGGATTCCTCTGTAAGGTCGGAAAACTTGATTCCCATGCCGGGAATCCTGGGGCGCTCTCCTGGCAGAGCCATGGGAACCTGCCACGCTATGATTCCAGAACCCCTGACCTCTCCGAGGTCGTTGGGAAGTTGGATCTCGAAATCGATACTGGCGTTGGAAGGGGCGGGCTCTTTGGTCCTTATGAATACCCCCGTGGAACTGATATTGATTACATGACCATGACGCGGTGAGCTGTCTCCTTCACATCTATAAAGCGCACTCATGCCAGCAGTGGCGCGAGGTGCAATCCTTCTGTCTTTACCTTTTCCTTCAGGCTTGTCAACAGGACGAGCAGTCTGTCCGTGAGGATTTTCCAGTTCAGGATGCCTGGCGACAAATCTTTCAATAACATTTTTCACAAGTGCTTTGGATGCATCATCGAGAACCCTGAATCGAATTCCCATTCCCGATGGACGAACCTGTTCCAATCCATCCCTGGGAGTTCTTCTCCATACCACCTCTCCTGTTCCACGCATGACCTTGTCGCCGCTCTTGGTACGAACTATTATTTCGAACTTCACCCTGGAGCCTTTTTCAGGAGGTGTTGCTGTTTGAACGAACATGCCGGTTTCACTCAGGTTTCTTGAATATGCATCCCGAAACTCTCCACTTTCTCCCGTGGCAATCCTCACCCTCAAGTTAACCGGAACCCGCAAACTTTCCCTGTTTTCTCTGCTGCCGTTCATCTCAAACCCCTCGATAGGCGAACGAAATCTGCCCATGTATTGATTGTCGGAATAATATAATATTTCTTGAAAATTTGCTAAATTTTCACATTGCATTGGATTCGAATTTTCTTCCTCAATTTTTCCGGGAAAATTCAATTCCTTCCAACATACCCAAAATGGGTTTATCCAAACAAGTATGTGTAAATTCAGACACGTTTTTGCAACTGCTCGAATAGAAACCATTTGTATTTCGGACAAGAATCCTTTGGCACAACATTTGCGTCAATGTTCACTTAACTGAAAATGGTATAAACAGCGGCTACCCGTGTTTTCAGGCCGGTTCAACAAAAAGACGCAGGAGGCAAGGTTGTGTGCAAAGGAGGCATGTCATGGAACGACGAAGAAGATCAAAAGCCATTGTTTCTATTCAGGCATTGGTCGGCGTGTTTTTCCTTGCTCACACATGTTGGGCCTCCGATGCCGGGGAATTGTCGGTTCGCCCATCCGACTCCACCGCCCACACCCTTCCAGGACTACCTGACCAGTCGTCTTCTGTCTTCAATGAATTCTTACGAACCGACATTCCCCCGGCCGATGGCTTTGATTTTCCAGTGGGAAATGCTGACGGCTGGGGCTCTTATAAAGATAGTTCTACGGATAATACATACACGGGATGGAGCGTATATATCCGTTTTTGCCAAAGGTACCAATATGGCATTCATCCTGG
>CAYSLH010000176.1:0-10641 GCA_964431605.1 uncultured Myxococcales bacterium | reverse complement strand
CCGTACTTTTCAATTGAACTTCATCGTTGATCCCATGCAGTATGTTCCATAGGGACGAGGAGACAAAACACAAGTGGTCGAAAAAAAGAAAAACCCGTTTTTCAAATACAATGATTGCGACCTGTGTGGTCAATGCCTTGAACGTTGCGAGTACATGGACCTGGGGCATGAGCAAGCCGTAGACGAGATCGGTCGCCTAGTCAGAGGCGAGCCGGCACCGATAGTAGCCGATAAATGCACTAGCTGCTATGCGTGTAACACATTCTGTCCCAACGATTGCCACCCTTATGAACTCATCATCGGATCCTGGAACGAGCGATACAAGAAAAATGGACTCCCAGTGCGTGTCTCATATCTCATGCCTGACTCATCGCCTAACTTCCGCACCGACATTGTGGACAAGCTCGGCCCAAGAGACAGGCATCTACACGACAAGTGGACCAAGACCCAACCGGAAGGCCCTTACGTTATCTACCCCGGATGCAATGCCCTGGTCCTGCCACACCTGCTGGACCTGGATTTTTTACGGGATATACCAGTATCAGGCGATTTCCACTTGTGCTGTGGTGAGATGTATTTCAGGATGGGACTGTTCGACGTGGTGGAACGTACGGCGCAAAGACTCACAGAGTACTACCGGGGAAGGGATATAGGCACCATGCTGTTCGTGTGCCCGGCCGGACTGAACATGTTCCGAAATGTCCTGCCGAAACAGTTCGGCGCCAAATTTTCTTTCAAGACCATGTATCTGGGTAAATATATACTCGACAGGATACGGCAAGGTTCTGTGAAGATAACCACGATGCTCGACCGTAAGGTGGCGGTGCATGACTCTTGCCATGGCCGACTGCTGCATGACGAGGTGACTGAGACTGCGCGCCGGTTGTATTCCATCATGGGCCTGGATGTACTGGAGGTGGAGCCGAATCGTCAGCAGGGGTTGTGTTGCGGCATGGCCGCCGGGTGCAATCGCTATCGCCCCGATGACATCTACCAGGCTTGCTCCATGCAACTAAAGAGAGTTCACAAGACAGGAGCAAAGGAGTTGGCCGTCTATTGCGGCGGCTGCCAGTTGCTCATGTCCATGATGCGTTGGATCAGCCCAGGTACGTTGCCGGTCCGTCATCTTTTCGAGTACATCTGTGAAGCCACCGGAAATCCCATCAGGCTTCCTGCTTCCAAGCGTTCCTTACGCATGCTGACCAATGTCGCCCTGAAGACTTTACCCAGGCTGTTATCCCAAAAGACCTATCGCATCGACTGATGAGTTCGAGCCGGCAAGGCTCCCGGTCTGTGGCATCCAATCCTCTTCACGTGTGGAATTACCGCCAGACCCCAAAGGTTGACATCATTACACACTCGTGGCATTTGATAATTTGAAACTGGAGGGTACCATGCGAAAAGTCTTATTTATTGTCATCTTGTCCTTGTTCGCCCAGGGATCCTGGGCTGCGGATCCGGACCCCATCCAGGACCCGGAGAGCCTGTCGGAGATGAAAACCCCTGACACGCCATACTTCAAGTTTCTAAAATCGCATCTGCTGAAATGTGCAGGAGACGGCCAAAAAATCCCGACCCCGGTCGAGATGGAAATGGCAGGAAGGAAATTCATTTTCGATGGGAAAAGCATGAAGTTGCAAGGCGCAGATCCCGATGGTGTGGTCACCATAGGAACATTGGGTGCCATAAAGGACTTTTCAAAAGAGACTCGAGCCGCTCTGGATTTCTTTCTGGACAAGTTCAAAAAGGAAAATGTCGATGTAATAATCCTCGATGGAGATATTGCCGCCACTGAATTCGAAATCACGCAGGTTGTTTTGTATTGTGCAAAATCCGGCTTGCCCGTGCTGGCGCTCATAGGCAACACCGAAGGACGCACCGCATTCAACAGGGCTCTTTTGAATGCAGCGAAGGTATCGCCAAACGCCATAAACTTTGACCTAATCAGAAGAGTCGACTTGGGAGGGGCTGTACTGGTAAGCCTGCCAGGCTACCTGGACAAGAAGTTTGTCCATCAGAGCGGTGGTTGTTCATATAAGCCAAAAGAAGTACAAGATCTTTCCAAGTACATCACGGATACAAAAACACCCGTTGTGGTGGTATCTCACGGTCCCCCCGCGGGAAAAGACAAAAACGCCCTCGACACGGCAGTGGAAGCCGGCAACGTCGGGGACGCAAGACTGGCTGGCTTTCTACTGGACCATAAGATTCCGTTTGGAATTTTTTGCCATATTCTCGAGGCTGGCGGCAGAGCACTGGACATGAAAGGAAACAAGGTAAAAACCAAGGAGTGGATTCCAAACATTTACATGAATGTGGGTTCGGCAAATCCCTTACCATGGCAATTGAATTCAGGAAAGCTAAGTTGCGGCATGGCATCAGTTCTGAAAATCAACAAAGAGGGAAAGGGTATGCTGGAATTCATCGAACATCCCTGTAAGTAGTCGTGACACACCTGTAAAACACCAATCCTTTCGCACGATGCTGCCTCCTCAATGACAAAAGCCATCGAACCCAACAAGCTCTATCGAATAGACCTGGATGGATGCGCCGTTGAAGGACTGGCCGTGGGCAGATTACATGGCAGGGCCGTGTTCGTTCCACTCGGAGCCCCCGGAGACTCTGCCATGGTTCGCATAACACATATTGGGCAGCGAAAAATCATTGGAAAGCTGGAAGAAGTTATAACACCATCGGATCAACGGACCGAACCGGTATGTCCTGTTTTTGGAAAGTGCGGAGGATGCCAGCTGCAACACCTGAAATATTCCGCCCAGCTTCAGTTCAAGACCCAGATACTCAAAGATGCACTGCGCTCCATCGCGGGATTTTCAGACCCAGGGGCCATTCCCATGACTCCTTCTTGCGAACAGACCGGGTATCGCAATAGGGGACAATACCCAGTGGCAAGAAAGAACAACAGGGTGGTGACAGGATTTTTCGAGGCGAGATCCCACCAGGTGATACCTACCGAGAGGTGCCTTCTCCACCACGAGGACATGGACCATGCCGTCTTGGCTGTCAGGACATGGGCAGGCCGCAAGTCTGTTCCAGTGTATGATGAACACTCCCATGAAGGTTGGCTGAGGCACGTGGTGGTTAGACGCTCGCACGGTACGGGAGAAGTTCTTGTGACTATAGTTGGAACCGGACAAAGAAGTCACGATATTGGCGACCTTACGAGAACCATGCGAAAGAAAAACCCCAAAGTGGTTGGATTGGTCACCAATATCAATCGCGACAGAACAAATGTTGTGCTGGGCCGAAAAAACCAGGTCATTTGGGGCAGAGGTTGGATTGAAGAACATCTCGGCCCTCTTCGTTTCCGGCTGAGCACTGGCTCGTTTTTCCAGGTCAACACATTGCAGGCATTGAACCTTTTTGACCGGGTTTCCGAATTTTGCCGGTCGTCCAATGGTACGGTGGTAGATGCTTACTGTGGAGTAGGGGCCATGGCCTTGACCCTCGCCATGGGTGGTCTGAAGGTTATCGGCATAGAAATCTCACGACAGGCGATCTTGGATGCTCGTAAAGCCTGTGTCGATAACTCCATCAAGGCGACATTTCATCAAGGACGCGTGGAAAAAGTCCTGCCGAGATTGGTGGATGATGGTTTGAAGCCCTCCGTGGTCATCCTGGATCCACCGAGAAAAGGCTGCCATCGTAAGGTGCTGGAGTCAGCCGCACGAAGCGGATCAGAGCGAATCGCATATATATCGTGCAACCCGGGAAGCCTTGCCCGGGATCTGGCCCTACTATTCGAGTTGGGCTACGAGATGGAACAGCTTGAGACTTTTGATATGTTTCCCCATACTGCTCATGTTGAGACCTTTGCAGGGCTCAAAAAAACTCGCTAACATCATACATACGGTTTCACAAGACCACACGAACAAGATCTTCCAAGATGGCAATGGAGCACCAAAGTAGATTCAAAACCCACGAAGTGATTCGAGGCATACTGGTCATGCTCACTGTTTTGCACCCAAATACAATGTGGACTTTTTGGGTTCCTTGCCCACGGCACACTCCAGTCTTATCCCTATTCTGTCCGATCCTATGAAGGTCACTTTTCCGCAACGCCTGCCAATACCTTGTCCTTGTGTCAGAACAAAGACATCGCCGGTCAGGTTTCTAACGAGCGCCAGTGAAAATTTTTCAGGCAACCTAAGCGTACCCACCAGACGCAAATCACCAAGGCCTTGCCTGGTGGGACCAGGACGAATTTCTGGAACATGCCTGTCTCCATCCGGCCCCAAAAAAACTTGTACAGTCTGGCCGTCTGCATCCTGCATCACCACCCTCTCCCTGTGAATTCTTGCCAGATGCCTGACCTTGCCAAGAGTGTCACCTCTCGAAAACCAACTGAAACGTCCCCCTTGTTCCATAAGGGCATAGCTTTTTTTTCCTGAACGGACTATAGCGTACAAACGAAGCTTTTGAGATTGGTCCACTCCGGAATGACATGACGAAAGACCGGCCCTGTGTTGCCCTGCGTCAACGAGTTTCCACCCCTTTTTGTCTTTTACAATTTTTTTTGCATACCCTCGAAGCAACCCATTTAGCAATTGAGATGAATCCACAGGACCAAGCAACAAGTCCACAATCTTTCCGCTGTTGTCACCGCAATCATCTAACGTCTCCAATCCTGCGAGGAGCTTTACAATTTCTACCACAGGAGCATGGTAAGCATTTACACTCACCTTCCCCATTGTCGACTTCAAAGGCACACCATCGATCGAACCGGAATACATGACCACCAGATTATCGAAATCGTCAACCTCCAGACCGAGAGCCCATGCGAGGATGGACAATAATCTGCCACCCGAGACTCCGTGCAACTTGGCTGAAACCACTCCGGTCACATCATCCGAGACGATCACCTGAACCTTGGCCACACGACCGACCCGGCGCAATACGTCTGGCGCGTCCATACCAGATATGGACAGAGACAAAGACTCCTTTGAATCGATGGTCATAGCAACAGAGTCTTGTTTGAACCTTCTGGAAGCGACAAGTATGTTCTGAACCTTCTCATGAGGTATTGCTGTTTTTTCGATAACTGCATGGAATAAACCGCTCGGTTCCAACCCGCTGATTTTGCCGCTCAAAAGAGCATCTTTTTTTGAGATCAGGATGAAGTCTTTCTTCCAAAATATCCCTGCCGCGCTGACAGCATCGTGGACAGGGCATTCTTTCATTGTCAGACCAGGTGGATTTTCCTCGGACAGATTGGACACATAAGGACTCGTAACATCCATATCCAGCTTTGGAGCATGAATCAACGCCTTTGCTCTGACTTCCAAAAGTGATTGAAAGACTTTTTTTGAACGTTCATCTATAGCAAAGGCCCTTACGCTCAGGATTCCTTTTTCGAGCCTTGCCCTCTGCAGGTGTACCTGTTCAAAATCCACCATGCTCTCCATTAGCGCCAAAACCGAGATTGAGTCTTTCAATCCTTCTTCATGCCAAAGCAGGTCATCTCTGAGCTTTGTCAATTCTTCGTCGGACACCCCGGAAGCAAAAACGTTGGAACCAACCTTCCATAGAACAACATCCACCACCACCGGCCTGCCCATCCCAGGCTCTGCCCTGAGCTCGAAAGGAGGCTTGAACAACACGCGAGCCAGAGAAGCATCGGACAGCCAACTCAACACCAGGCCTGCCTGTCCACGAAGCCTCACCGCATAACGAGCGATACTGACACCAGCAATGGATCGGATCTGTATTTTACTCATTGGCTCCAAATCGATCTTGCGATGAGCAAGACTTTTAAAGTCCCAGGGAGAAGCAAGGCGCGAAAGAAGATCATCCACTCTTGCTTCCATGAGCTGTCGGTGATGATGGTCCAAGGAGCCACCCATCACCCGGTGCTCCGTTGCGGTAATGAGCAGCAAGCAAGACACAGTCCAGGACACCAGGCCCTGCACACCAGCAGAAAAAAATGCCATGTTGTTTTTCACATTCTCACTCTAAGTTATTTTCAGTTGTACAAAACTTGCTCGATTTGCTAACCACTCTAACTCATATGAAACAAAAAACCACAAGGCAAACAGGTATATTCTCCAGCTCGGAAAACAGGGTCTGGACCATATCCGAGTTGACGTCACAAGTCAGATTGCTTCTGGAAAACGAGTTTTCACCCATTACGGTAGCAGGAGAAATATCGGCTATCACTAAAGCTTCCTCTGGTCATCTTTATTTTCAGCTCAAAGACGACAAGTGTGCCATCGATGCTGTCATGTTCAGATTTTCAGTGGCCAGAATGAAGGGAATCGTCCCATCCGACGGCATGCAAGTCCAGTGCACCGGCCGCATGACCATGTACGAACCCAGGGGCAAAACACAGTTAGTGGTCGAACGAATGAGTCCCCTGGGCGAAGGCGTCCTGGCATTGCGCCTGGAGCAACTAAAACAACGCCTTTTACAAGAAGGATTGTTCGACCGGGAAAGGAAACAGCCACTGCCCGCATTCCCAAAAGTCGTAGGTGTGGTGACAAGTCCAACCGGGGCGGCCATCAGAGACATCCTCAAAGTCATGGCAAGACGATTCCCCTCCGTACATGTGCTCATTGCGCCAGCCCTGGTCCAGGGGGATAGTGCACCCGGTCAGATAGCAAATGGCATACACCTGCTGGAGAGCACTGGCAGGGTTGATGTGATTATCGTAGGCAGGGGTGGTGGTTCACTGGAAGACCTGTGGGCCTTCAACGAAGAGGAAGTAGTAAGGGCCGTGGCCGAATGCAGTGTTCCCATTGTCTCCGCGGTTGGACATGAGACAGACACGGTGCTCAGTGACCTGGCTGCAGACTTGAGAGCGCCCACCCCTTCGGCGGCCGCGGAGATTGTCGTCCAGGATCGTCAGGAACTGAGACAGGTCATCGAATCGCTCAAAGGGCAAATGGCCAGAGCGATTGAATGGAAGACGAGCCAAGCCCGTGCAGACTTACAGCAACTGCAATCGAAAATGCAAGACCCTCGCGTAGCGTTGGCACACCATAGGATGAAACTGGACGACATAGCCAGGAGCATGGCCAAGATGCTCATGAATGTCATCAGTTCAAACAGATCGAGCTTATCCGAGTTGCGAGTGAAGCTGGCTACATTCGAACCCAATGAAAGGCTTCGCAGGGAGAGGCAAAAAATACTCGCCTTGAGACACAGGTTGGACTCGGCCACCACGAATGTGCTTGTATCAAAACGAACGACGCTGGTATCCAGGAAAGAGGCGTTGATGAGTCTGAGCCCACTGGCTGTCCTGAATCGTGGATATAGTCTTGTTTACGGCCCGGATGGAAAGCTACTAAGGGATGCCGGTGTGCTCAGACAAGGAGACATGCTCAGGGTTAGACCATCTCGGGGAAGCGTCACAGCCAGAGTGGAGGAGCCAGATGGGAAAAAATTGAATGACGATAGCTGATGGATCTCAGTCAGCAACAGGCTTTGTACATCAATTCAAAGATCGAGGGGTTAGGAATCATGGCAAAAAAAAAGACGGATAATTCCCTGGAGGAGCTTTCTTTTGAGCAGGTAATGGAGCGGCTCGAGAGCATTGTCAGCCAACTGGAAGAGGGCGATCTTGCACTGGAAAAAACCGTTCAGCTATTCGAACAGGGAATGTCACTCGCCAAGGCCGGGATGGAACGCCTGGATGAAGCGGATAGGAAAGTCACCATACTCCTTGAGAACGATGGCGAAATAGATGAGGTGCCGTTCGATCCAAAAAAGGACTGAAAAGCAACAATCCCTAATCGATCCTCAAAACCCTCGACGAAGGATTGAAAATCTCGGCTGTATCGCTTATGGACAAGTCGCTCCCACCTGAAGAAGTGAACCCACCTGAAACAAAAACGGTCCCGTCCTCTAGTTCCACGCTGACATGCCCTGCCCGTGGTTCCGTCATAGAGACAGAGACAGAGCTTATCTGCTTGACGTTGAAAGACAGCTCACCTGGATTGAAAAACTCGGCTTTGTCGGTAACCTCGAAATACTGACCACCAGTATCGTACCTGGTGACACCTCCTGCCACCAATACCTCTCCCCTGATCAGAGACGAATGCAGAGTGGTTGCGGTGTGAAACGCACGCATAATGTTCATCACGCTGGAACCTGTGTCATCAAAGGATTCCGCCTGCCCGGTCATATCCGCATACCTGAATGTATTGATCAGCCGAACCTTATTGGTCAGGTTATTATCATAAGCTTGGTCCACTATCATCCCGCCACAGATCAAGACCTTGTTTTCCTGAGTACTGGCCGCAGCCGCATAAAACGAAGGGTCTCCTTTTGTGGCGTTAGCATCCATGACAAACTTAGGAGTGAGGACAAAAACCGAACCATCACTCTCTTCGTACAGCACCTCTGCAAAGGGTCCGGGGCTTGGAGAATTGACCCTGTTCCCACCCCAAAACAGGAATGTTTTTGGTGCGAATTCGGCAACGGCTGCCCCCTGCCTGGGAGCGTTGGCTGCATTGGGAATATCTGAAAAACCGCCACTGGCGGACTCGAACCTGCTGAAAGAAGCCAAGGGGCTATTGGTAGACGGGTTTACACCTCCGACCAACAACACGTCTCCATTGGAAAACGCCACCGCGCGATGACCAGCCCTCGGGGTGGTCATATTCACCTCTTCGACTTTTTTACTCAAAGGATCGATAATTTCGGCCGAATTGCCCGCCAAGGTATCATCCCCTCCAGGTCTCGTGTCGACTTCCACCACAGGACGAGGACCATCGGGAAAACTGACTCTCCACATCACCTTGGCGGCACCTCCTGCAACAAGCACCCTTCCGTCGGGTAGTAGTGTCGCAGTGTGCAGTCCGCGAGGATGAATCAGTTCCATTCCACTGGAGGGTTCGAACTGACCTGTTTTGGGATTATAAATATCAATAGAACTCGTGGCACTCAGGATGTGGCAGGCGCCCACATCACATGCCTCCTTGCTTGTCATGCTGGAAAATCCGCCAACCACAAGGACTCTTCCGTCCGGCAGGACTGTGGCCGTGTGAAAAACCCGTGGCTGAGTCATGGATTTACGAACAGGAGTAAAATCACTGCATATGGTAATATACATCTCCACCGGTGTTGTCTCGTTCTCCTTTACATCTACACCTGATACTTTCCCACACCAATGAACCTCGTAGGCAGCGCCGGCATCGTAACCTTTAAAGAATACCGTTCTGTTTTCACCAGGTTTTATCCCATCCAACTTGGCACCGGTGGGATGATCAGCCTTGTTGAACTGGTCGCACCTGGCTTTATCCATGTCATCGGCATTGACGCATATTCGATACCCTGTAATGTCGTCAGGGGCTGAACCTGTAGGGGGTGGATCATTTGTACGCAGCCCTGAATCATCTCCAGGTGAATAGTAGTGGATTTTCAAAGCCAACCGTCCCGGATCTCCACCAATTCCGCATCCGGCCATGGGCAAAGCCAAAATGATCGAACCAAGAAACAGCCCATACGTCATGGGTCTCATTATGCACTCCCTGTGATGTGGCCGCCCGGATCTTCATCCGGCCGGGTTGATGCTAGTCTATGGCAACCGGAATCCCGTTGGAAAACTTCAGACGATAGTTTTCACATGTTTCAGTCGAATTCGGTCCGGCATAAATCTTTATAAAAAAAGTTTTGGTGTCGTCCGAGCAGATACTCATACCCTCCACGCTGCTTTCTTGGTCCCGTCCTCGACATGGGCATTGGCCAACCGGTTGTCCACCCCTAATCTCACTATAATCGTAATAATGGTTGAAAGAATCCGCTTCCCTGCACTCTATTCTTTCAGCGGAACATCCATTGACATATACATCCATCACGAAATTGCCGGGATTCTGCTCGAACCTTGCAGCAAAATGAAAAGAATCGCATCCGTCTTCCAGGTCTTCGGCTACATCATCCGTGGCAGCCACCTTGTACCAATCCACGTCACCAGGTGGCCAGAGATTACCATCCACCGTGGCAAAGGATCCACCCTCCACGTTATCAGGCAAACCGCCAAGATTTTCAGCCAATGCACACTGGTCCGAGACCTGGTCAGACTCCAAGCCTTCGTCCACCAGACCGTCACAATCATTGTCGAGGTCGTCACATACTTCTGGTGAAGATTGATCCTCACTTCCTCCAGGCATGGTGCTGCATCGTACATCGAAATCCGAAGCACACTCCACCACTCCCTGCCCACACTCACCATTGCCTATGCAGGTTGCGCCCAGGTTGTATCCGTCGTCTGTAGACCCATCACAGTCATCATCAGCCCCGTTGCACACCTCCTGGCCCGGAAGCTGCCCTCCGGCACAACCGCTCCAAACACCCTTATCGCAGGATTGGACACCCACGACGCAAGCGCCCTCGTCAACTCCACATGGATACTCGTCTCCGGGCTTGCATGGACAGACCTCGTCGGTCATGCCATCACAATCGTTGTCCAAACCATCGCAGGTCTCCGGTTGGGGCCTGGTCCCGGTACATTCTCCCCATTTGCCCTGTGAGCAAGTCTGAACACCGACAACACATTCACCCAAGTCGGTACTGCATGATTGTACAGATCCATCTTCGCAGGATGGACATCCCTCGTCTGTCATCCCATCGCAATTGTTGTCCAGCCCGTCACAGTACTCGTGGGCGCCAGGATGGATCGAAGCA
>CAYSLH010000175.1:0-10655 GCA_964431605.1 uncultured Myxococcales bacterium | reverse complement strand
GAAAGAAATCAACATGATAGCTTCTTTTTGCCGAAATTATTGAGATCGAACGGACGATCCAGAGCGTCCAAGAAAACGTTGTGTTACACCGTATCTTATGGTTGTTCCGGATGTTTTTCCGGGAAAGGCAAGGAGAGTTCCATGAGCCGTACGTCTTGGCGACCTGATTGGTTCAGGGTAGTATGTGCACTTATGGCCGGGCTGGTGGCAGGCTTCATGATGCCTGTACCTGCGACAGTATCAATCGCCCATGCAGGGGTGGCAACTCAGGCGAAGATCTATGTTTTTCCCTACCAACCGGTGTTCAAGGGTGTTCCCAAGGAGGTCACATCCCAGGCCGGAGACCTTCTGAAAAACGAGATCAAGCAGAGCAGCGAAGTGCAGCTTCAAAAGGGTCCCATTTTTATACCAGAGGCAGTGGCTTCTTCGGTCAAACCTTTGAGTGATAAGGACCTCAAAAAGGCGAGCCAGTTATACAAAAAGGGTGTAAAGCAGTATGAATCGTTGCAGTTGCAAAAGGCCCACAAATCTTTTTCGGCTGCACTGAAAAAGTACGAGAGTTCCCTGGCACTGCTCAAGGATTTCGAACCTGTGGTGGATACTCTTCTCATGCTTTCTGTGTGCAATTACAGGCTGGATAAGGAGAACGAGGGAGCAAAAATGCTGGTGAAAGTGATTCGCTTGCGCCCCGCGCTGGTGCTGGACCCGGCCAAGTATCCTCCCATGTTCAGAAATACCATGAACAGCATTCGAAAACGTCTCTTGAGAAAGACCCGGGGAGAGTTGGAAGTGGTGGCTAACACCGATGGTGCCACGGTATTTTTCGACGGTAAAAAAGTAGGCACCAGTCCAATCCTGCTCAAGGACCTCGTCCCCGGAGAACACTACCTGCGTGTGGAAAAGCAGGGGCTACAGACGTTTGCATCCAAGGTGGTCATAATGCCCACCAAAAAGGTGCGTGTAGCCGCGGTCCTGGGGGGAGTGAAAAAAGCAACAGGTCCTTTGGGAAAAATGGCAGAGGGGATTCGCTCGAATACCATAACTGTCTCAGTGCTCAATACCATCAGGAAACAAGGTAAAGAAATCGGCGCTGATTTCATGGTTGTGGGAGGTATTGCAAAGGTCGGTCAAAACTACAAGATCGGTTCATACCTGGTGAACATACACAAGGGTACGGTATGTCCCATGCAGAAGATTGAGTTTGATCCAGACCTGCTTGGCGCCTCTGTGGAAGTTTTCAACATGGCTTCTGACATGGTAAAGAAAATTGAAGGATGTCCCAATCCAATCAAAGCTCCTTTCAGGGTGGTACAGACTGCAGTCAAGAAAAAGACGAGGATAAAGGCCGTGGCAGTCGGACCAGCCGTGCCGCCTCCTGAGACTCTAAAGAATACAAAGGCCAAAACAGCACCAATCCCCAAGAAAGGACCGGCTTCTGCTGTCACAAATTCGAGCAGGGGACCTGCACGACCAGATGCGGTGGCCAAACCTGCACCCGTTCGTACTAGCCCTGCAGTGGTAAAGACTCCTGCCCAACTGCCAACAACCTCGGTACAACCCAAGGCCGACTCCCTGGTCAGCCCCCAGGTGCCTGTTGCTCAAAGAGGTATGCCCATAATAAAGGATGAGGCCGGCGATACAGGACCTGCCTGGTATTCTTCTTGGTGGTTCTGGACCGTAGTGGGCGTGGTGGCAGTTGGAGGTGCGGCAGGCGGCATGTATGCTGCCGGCGTTTTTGATGGCGGCACCAGTGGAGCATCTGTGGACGTTATCTGGTAAAGGACCAATCCCTGACGTCATGGGCACTGGTGCCGGTCGGGGATGCACTCAAGCCAGTGGAGCGGAGACAAGGCATGAAATTTTTCAAATCGACATTACACAACAAAATGACAGGGATCATTGGCATTTTAGGTCTGGCCATGTTCGTGCTTGGTTCATCATGCGGTTCGTCGGTGGATGTGACGTTCAGACTCGTTCCTCCATGCTCTGATCCTTCCGTGTTGACCGGTGCAAATTGCAAGTTCGTCAAGGTGACGATTTCTTCCCTCGACCCATCGGACCCCCTTCATCCATCCCAGGTCGCGAACAACCTCGGGCCAAGGCGTACCACATGCAACATGTCGGAAGGACATTGCAAGATTAGCGGTGACGATCTGGTGGGTGCCGGTCGAATGGTGGATGTGCTGTGTTATCCGGAGTTGGATGTCGCTCCGGTGGCGAGGGCTACATCCCAGTCGCTGCTTATGGATTCAAGTTCCGATGGTGTCGGAGGATTGAAGGCGAGTTTGTTGCTGGGCAACATCCTTGGATTTGTTGAGACCACTGTAACAGATCCTGCAGACCCCGAGTTTTCCAAGTGCTCTATGATGGCTGAAAGCGCGGGCAGGTATGGCCACGCTGCTGTGACCCTCCAGGATGGACGGGTTTTGATTACCGGCGGCATGAGACGTTTTGGTCAGGGAGTTGAAGAGATCCTTGCAACAGCCGAGATTTTCGATCCTGGAACCGGGGTCCACAGACTCATCCTTGGGCCAGACGGACAAGCGTTGAAAATGCATGCAAGCACTGGAAGGGCGTATCATACAATGACGCTCCTGCGGGACGGAAGGGTCTTGATTGCCGGAGGGATCGGCACCATATCCAACGCAAAGGCAGCGTTGAGGTCCGCGGAAATTTTCGATCCGGTCACGGAGACATTCACTTCACCCATGGATATGGGTGTGGCACGTGCCCATCATACTGCCACAACCTTGGCAACAGGGCAGGTACTCATAACCGGAGGTGCAACTTATACCAATGGAACAATCAGCAACTACCTCAACAACGCGGTAATTTTCGATCCGAGCGGCGGAACATGGACTCCTGTCTCAAACACCATGTCAACGGGACGGGCCTTTCACCAAGCGGTACTCTTGGACCCCACCACTACCCAGGGCAAGGTCTTGATCATGGGCGGTGAAAATTCCAATGGAACCCTGAGTTCCGTCGATATATTCAACCCCAACGGGCTTCAGTTCTATTCGGGTGTGGACGTGACCATGAGCACGAGCAGGTCCCGGTTCTGTGCCGTTCGTCTGCCTTCCGGAAGGGTGCTCGTGGCCGGAGGAACAACGGTCGCAGATGACCCTGGCACTCCTGACAGCGGTATAGAGGTCTATGACATTAGTTCTGGCTCTACGGGGTTTGGTGCATTCGCCAGTGCGTCTGCAAATTTGAACGTTGCTCGAATGGGCCAGTCATGTGCCGTTTTGGAGGATGGAAGTGTAGTCGTGGCAGGTGGTTTGACCTCCAGTGGTCAGGCGACAGGGGTGGGAGAGTTGATCCGGGATAACGATAACGTTTACACGGTGGAATCATTGCCTGATCCTCTGGACCCGGCGAGGTTCGAACAGGCCGCTGTGATGCTGAAAAACGGATGGTTCTTGCTAACCGGTGGTCTATCCAGCAGCGCATCTGATGCCACAGCCTTGCGTCAAAGCGTGCTTTTTGTACCCCAACCTCTCAATCCGTAAGGACTTACTCATACATCTGAGTACTTCGATAATATCAGCACTGATCATTCTGTGGCATTTTTACAGGAGAGAACTTCAAAGGGATACGTGATGGATGTTATGTCTAAGACAGGATCTGAGGGCAAAGACCAGCAAACCAATCCTTATCGTTCGGTGGATGAGCTGAGCAAGCAGGAGCTTGTATCGTGGATAATGGATGCCTTCAGGCGTTCTGTGGTCCATTACGGAATGTGGTACGCCGAGGTGGCTCACCAACTCGGGCCTGATGCAGCCAATCGTTTGGAGGCAAGTGCGGGTGACAGGGGTATGGGAATCATTCTCAAAAGGTTGGGAGAAGTGCTTGGTTTTGAGATGCGGGATGGCTTACCCGGACCATTGCTCGACATGAAAAAGCAAGTCCTTCTGGACTTGTCCAAGGCCATTTCGAAAAACTGGCTGGTGGGAGACGGGGTTTGGTTCCAGGCCGTGGAGCATGAGCGCAAAATGCAGACTGCAAAGCTATGCAACGATGGCTGCTGGGCCGGATTTTCACCGTATGAAGCATATCGTATAAAAAAGCTCCTTTCTCTCGGCGACAGGCCGGGCTTGGAGGGACTTGCCGCGGCTTTGCAAATGAGACTTTACAGCCGTATCAATAAGCAGTCTTTGCACTGGCAGGATGACGGTAGTCTCATTTTCCAGATGAACGAATGCAGGGTCCAGGTTGCAAGAGCCCGCAAGGGGTTGGATGATTACCCTTGCAAGTCCGCTGGTCTCATAGAGTATCCCTATTTTGCCTCTGCCATAGATCCGAGAATACGGACCGAGTGCATAGGCTGTCCTCCAGACCCACACCCAAAGCAGTGGTGGTGCGCTTGGCATTTTTATTTGGATGAATAAAAAGCGCCTCGGTGATCATGGCAGACAATCTTATGGAGAGGTTATATCTCCTTTTTCTTCAACCGCAGTTGCGTACTCCAGGCCTGTTTTACCCATGGCCCGTTTGGATAACTCCGTAGCTTTGTCCATTTCAGGCCTGATGAGAAGATCTTCAAACTTGGAGTAAAAGGCCGAAAGGTCTGCCTTGTCTTCGAATTCGGACAGGATCTTTTCAAATTCCTTCGGGTTCCGGGCTTGGAAACGGGCAGAGAGATCTTCTTTCAACCTTTCCCTGGCACGGGTGTCCTGAGCAGGAAACATCCGTTTTGAGATTTTTTCTGCGAAGAACAGTTCATCCTTCAGTGCATCAATAAGTTGCTTTCGCGCTGATTTGCAAACTTTGGGAATTTTCAATCTGTTCACAAAGGCAATCATGTCCTTATGGTTCTTTATTAGTTCTTTCCATCTTCCCTGGAATGTTTTATTGGCCATCAGCTCAGGTTTGGTTCTGTTGGGAGCCATCTTTATCTCTGCCGTGTAGTCCGGTCTCATGTACTTGTTCACATATTCCGTCAGAAGAACATATTCAGCTACGTGAAAGCGGTTTGTGTGGTAAGGACTATGCCCTACCCTGAATTCCTTTCTGTAGGTTTTATACTTTATCTGGGCGATGTCTGTTCCCTTGTAGGCATCGTAGGTGACTCCCTTGTTCAGCGGTCTCGGCGCCTTTTTGGATCTGCGAGTCCCGGCCATGGTATTGGACGAGCTGAGGACAAACATTATCGCCATAAGTGTGAGAGAGAAACTTTTTACTGTATTCATGTCAATGGACCTCCTGAGAATCATGGAGTTTGAGTAATCTGTGGGATTGTATTCCATGTTTATTCCGGTGCAACCAATAAATGTCCAAAAAGTCGCAACAATGAAAATCTATGGTTGTTTCTTGTCGAGAATTGTCCTTACCTTGAGCGTAAACTCCCTGACATTGAAAGGCTTTTGAATGAAGTTGAGTCTATCGAGAAGCAGTCCATGGTCTTCGATAATGTTTTCAGAATGACCTGACATGAAAAGGATTTTTATCTCTGGTCTCGACTCCTGGAGCTTTTCTGTAAGCACCTTGCCGTTCATGCCGGGCATGACAATGTCGGTTATTACCATGTGTATTGTATCTTGAAATTGTGTTGATAACTTTAGTGCGGAATAACCTTCGGCTGCCTCGATGATCTTGTAGCCGCATTTTTCCAGGACTCGTTTTGTCAAATCACGCACCTGGTCTTCATCCTCCACCACCAGCAAAGTTTCGGTTCCGGAAGGAAACTCGGAAGACGATTCAGGCACTGATTTTACCGGGGGATCTACTTGCTTGGCAGGGAGATAAATGTAGAAGGTGGATCCACTGCCCGGTTCGGATTCCACCGAAATCGTGCCGCCATTTTGCTCGACTATTCCGTAGATGGTCGCCAATCCAAGACCTGTTCCCTTCTCACTGGGTTTCGTTGAAAAAAATGGCTCGAAAATTTTGTCCATGTCATTTGGGTCTATACCGCAACCGGTGTCTTTCACCGACAGGCAGACGAAATTGTCGTTCTCGAAGTCTTTTCCTTGATCATCGTGCTTCCGGTGGATAGTGGTATTGGAAAGACTGATCGTGATATCACCACCATTTTCCATGGCATCTTTTGCGTTGACCACGAGATTGAGAAGAATCTGATCGAACTGTACCGGGTCTATCTCGATGTTGTAGATACCCTCTTGCACATTCAACAGAAGCCGGATGTCTTCTCCAATAATACGCTCGATCATCTTTTTCGACTGTCCTATGAGGCTGCCTGGGTTTACAACCCGTGGATTCAAAACCTGTTTTCTGGAAAATGCCAACAATTGTCCAGTCAGTCTCGATGCTCGCTTTGAAAGATTTACGATTTCCTCAAGCCCTGCGCGACTCGATGAATCTTTTGACTGTTCCATGAGAAGAAGCTCTGCGTTGCCCACAATACCTGTGAGGATATTGTTGAAATCATGGGCAACGCCACCGGCAAGCCTCCCAATTGCCTCCATCTTTTGGGCCTGTTGGAGTTGTTCCTCTGTGGCTTTTTGACGTTGTTCCTGGTTTTTCTTGTCCGTGATGTCCAGCAGGAATCCTTCCAGGACAAGGCAGCCGGTCTTGTCTCTTACAGCCAGCCCTTTTTCGTGCACATACCTTGTGTGTCCATCTGCGTCAACGATCCTGTATTCCATCTCCCAATCCCTTTGGGATGATGTGGCCTGCTTGATGGAATTTTTGACATCATCGAAATCATCCGGATGAATGATACTTCCATAGCTTCTTACTCGGTTGCCCACAAAATCGTGATACGAATATCCCGTAAGGTCCTCAATGTCTTTGCTCACGAAGGTAATCGTGAAATTTTCGTCAGGAATCGCCTGGTAGATCACTGACGGAACATTCTGGGTGAGGTCTCGAAGCCTCCTCTCTTCGTGGCGAAGCGCTTTATGACCTTGAAGAAACAGGTGCAGCAGCAGCGCAATGACTACCGCCAGCAATAGTCCGATGACGAGGGTAAGTTCGTTTGCCAGGGACTTGACCTGGGCTATGTAAGCAGGTGTAGGTGCGACTTTCACCAGCCAGGGTTTGTCCACGACCATGGTCTTTGCCTGAACCGCTAGTGGCCAGTTTTCATCGTCGGGATTCGTGTCGCCAAAAGAATATACCTTTTGACCATCGGCTTCATATACAGCAACCCTGAACCTTTTTCTCAGGGTTTGTTCGGCAAGACATAGATCCACCAGGGTCGATATTCGAAACACCCCGTTTACCATTCCCACCAGGCTTCCCCTCTCATCCCGTACCGGTCTATAGGTTGCAAATCCTTTTACCCCCTGCAGTAACTCTATGGCCTCAGATCTTGTTATCAGGCCGGTCTTTAGTGCCCTGGTGATGGCTTTGGGAACGCTTTGTTCCGGGTGGTTATGGAGATCCTTGTCAAGAGCTGCCTCGTTGCCTGACTTTGGAACTACGATCCTGATATGCCAAGTGGGATCGATCCAGTTTATCGCCTGAAAGCCGGAGTGGACCTTGATCTTATTCAAGGCGATTCTGGGGAATTTTTTCTCAGGGTCTTTTGAGAACTCGTCCTGCCAGTCTTGTGCAAGTTGCTCCACGATGTCGATGCGATCTTCGATCCAAGCGTGCAGGCGAAGGCCCATTTGTTCCGCTGTCACCTTGGTGGTTATTTTCAAGCGATCAGTCTCAGCCTTTTTGCCCTGCCACCAGGCCAGGATGGACAACATGGTAATGACCAAAAAGGCAATAAGAGGTGACCAGGAATAAATCCATGTGTGTTCAGGTTTTCTGTCTTTTTTAGCCACTGTGCCACCAGTGAAAAAGGCTTCTCCGCTCTGTTATGCTGCCATAGCTTTGATCGTCACATGCATGTTTGACGAAGTTTACCCTTGAATGTGTTGTTTGCTTCAACGTATCATCCCGTTCGGGTGAATGGAAGATCATAAATCAATCTTAATCGTTCGCCGTTGAGAATCTGCGAGGTACGCATAAAGATTATTGCTTTCATGGAGGATCTTCGATGAACCGAAAAGCCATAGATACCCAAAACGCTCCTGGTGCCGTAGGTCCGTATTCTCAGGCGTGTTCGGCTATCGATGGAAAAACACTCTATCTCTCCGGACAGATTCCCTTGGACCCTGCAACAGGACAGATGGTCGAAGCAGACGCTGCGGCCCAGGCTGAGCGTTGCATGGAAAACCTCAGAGCTGTACTAAACGCTGCTGGTCTGGACTTTGGTCATGTGCTTAGGTGCACGATTTATCTTACCGACATGGATGATTTTGGATCTGTGAACGAAGTCTACAGCCGGTATTTCGAATCGCCGGCTCCCGCCAGGGCCACGGTTCAGGTCGCGGCACTTCCCAAGGGTGCCCTCGTGGAAATCGACGCCATCGCTGAACGGAGCTGAAAAAAGTTTTGCGTTCGCTGTGTTCAATCGTTTTGGTCGTTCAGTTGTCGTCAATCGCCATTCCATGCTTGGCTCAGTCCACCAACGAAGGTGCCATCCATGCGAAACTGGTTCATGAACAAACAGGTAAACCTGTAATTGGAGCACCGGTCCAGTTGGATTCGGATAAGTTCACTGTCTCGAACGAGGAAGGTTTTTTCAGGTTTTTTCATGTTCCTGTGGGTCAACATGAGATAACCATAAACGATCCAGAATGCGCACCCTTTTCTACCACCATACATGTGCAAGCCGGCCAGACTCTGGAGCTAAGATATGCGCTGAACCCCCGTGGCAAGCAGGACGTGCAAGAGGTGGTCATCCGTGCGAAGAAAATGAAAGAAGAAATCTCGGATACGGTCTTGGAAATCAAAGAGGTCAACAAGATCCCAGGCACCCAGGGTGATATTTTGAAGATCGTCCAGAGCCTCCCCGGAGTTGCGCGCAACCTGGCCTTTTCAGGCGCAGGAGGTGCAGGTGTTGTAATACGAGGAGCAGCTCCCGAAGATTCGAAGGTCTTTATCGATGATCACCCTGTGCCCTTGCTGTATCATTTCGGTGGGCTGAAATCCGTCCTGAACTCGGACATCCTGAAGAGGATCGATTTTTTGCCAGGAGGGTTTGGGGCAAAGTTCGGGGGAGCCACTGGTGGAGTCATGGATGTACACACCTTGGCTTGCTCCCATGAACGATATGATGGATATCTCGAAATGTCCATGCTGGACGCCGGGTTTTTCGTTCAGGGTCCCATCGGCAAAGATGCGGGATTCGTTGGTGCGGCTCGACGCTCCACCATGGACGCATGGTTGCCATATGTGCTAGACGGTTTGGAAAGTTTCAAGCTTACGGTGGCACCGGTTTACTATGACTATCAGGCAAAGGTCGACTGGAGCCCTACTGACGACGATCGTGTGTCGTTGTTTGCTTTTGGATCGTCAGATGAAATGAAGTGGTTGTTCACCAAACCCATCAGCGCGGATCCGAAAATTACCGGCGACTTCGGAATGCAGGTTCAGTTCCACCGGCTATACCTGAGTTGGACCCACGCACCACAGGCATCCGACTGGCAGCTGAGTGCGAGCATGGTTGGTGGATACGATGAGTTCAATGGAAGTGGTGGGCCGTTTCTGATGCTTTCGCGAGTGCCCAATCTTGCTATCAGGGGGGATGTACAGTGGCGGCCATCGAAGAAATGGAAGCTGACAGGTGGGGCAATTGCTCATTTGAGTTGGTTCGATCTTCAATACTCAATGGTGCGTCCTCCCATGGAAGGAACCGTTCCGAACCAGTTCAGTGACATGGAGGTGGTGGTAGGCTCGGAGAATTGGCTTGTGGTGTCAGCAGGAGCCTACGTTTCTGCGAGCGTTGAGCCTGCCGATGGAATGTCCCTGGCTGCAGGGCTAAGGGCGGATGGTTATTCGTTTGGTCATTATGGAGATTGGTCCGTCATGCCCAGGTTTGCCTTCAAGCAGGAACTCAGACCCGGTACGGTGTTCAAGGCTGGGGTAGGCTTGTACGCAGAGGCGGCCCAGCCGAACGAGCTTAGCCAGGGATTCGGAAATCCCAACTTGAAAATGGAAAGGGCCATTCATTACACGCTGGGGGTGGAGCAAAAACTTCCATTCAACTCGCACATGGACGTTACTTTTTTTCTGAAAGAACTGGACAGGTTGGTGGTCAATGACGAAGACACCGTCTATTCCAATGCAGGAGAAGGTGAAATATCAGGATTGGAGGTGATGCTCCGTAAGGATTTGGACCATGGCCTGTTCGGGTGGGTCGCATACACCATGATGCGTTCCAAGCGCAAGGATGGCCCGGACGAACCCTGGCGGCTTTTTTCCTTTGATCAGACTCACATCCTTACTTTGGTGGCGGGATTTCGTTTACCCAGGGGGCAGATCATGCCAATGCACGGACTGAGATCTGGATGGGAGTTCGGGCTGCGGTTCCAGTTGGTTTCCGGCAATCCCGTAACCCCCATAGTCGCAGGCGTGTTCGATGCGGACAATGACAATTATCTTCCCATCCCGGGACCTATTAATTCTCAACGACTGCCTGTGTACCACCGGCTGGATTTGAGAGTGGATTACACATGGGCGTTCCAAAGATGGGCTCTTAGCGTGTTTCTGGACTTGCAAAATGCCTACAACCACCAGTCCATAGAAGGGCTGAATTACAATTACGATTTTACGGAAAAACAATATATCAAAGGTTTGCCCATAATTCCCGCATTGGGGCTCAGGGGAAGTTTCTGATGCGTGTTCTTTACCCA
>CAYSLH010000174.1:0-10667 GCA_964431605.1 uncultured Myxococcales bacterium | reverse complement strand
GATTTTCCAGTCGCATCCGTAGAAGTCACGACCAATCTGTTTTTTCCTTCCTGCAGAGGAACATCGAAGCTGAATTGGCCGCTCGAATCAGGCCTCACAACGATTCCATTTACCATGACGGTTGCAGCAAGCGATGTCTTTCCTGTCAAGGTTACCTTTGTCCTGGATGTCTTCGCCGGTGGCCATTTGACCTGTAAGGCTACCGACTTTGGAATAGCAAGGGCATCGGAGGGTGGACGAGACGGAAGCACCATGGAGCGCTTTCCTCTTTTTACCTCAACGGTTTTACCCCTGGATTTGAGCTTTACCACTCCCTTGTGGGAGTCGAGGACGACTGTACCCTTTCCGTTGGTGGTAAGGGAAAATTCGCCTTCCTTTGAACTTGCAACGGCTTGTGAACCTTTAGAGTGGAAGAGAAATTCCCGATCATCCTGATGGGGTATAGCTGCGAGAATGCTGCCTTCGCCCAATTCGAAAGACGAGTCGCGGATTTTCTCCTTGCCGACAACGAAGGTGGAATTGGGAGCAACTGTGACAAGCGACGATCCTCTGAGCTGCAAGGTGGCTTCAGAGAATAGGCCGGTACGGATTTCATCTCCTTCCGAAAGCCTTGACGAAAGCTTGGCCTTGGCCCATTTGCGGCTGGCCCTTTGTCGTATTTCGACCTGACCTACTATGGATGTCAGCACCGCGTTGAAAGTCGCCTTTCGTGGTTTTCCCCCTGTCGTGCTGGAAGGTGGCAGAAAAATATTGAGCGTAACCATGGCTGTGACCATGGCAAGCAAAGTACTCAGTAAAACTATTCCTGTTCTGCGACTCATGTTTTTCGCCATCCTGCCGTATCCACAAAACAAACCATCAGGATCTTAGTGTAACACCAAGTGAAAAAAGCGCAAAAACTCAATCCGTCTGAATGATAGTCTCAAAGCCGACTCCATCCTTGCTGGCCTCCGGAAACCTGAATATGACTGTGACTCCCTTGTCCTGTTCGCTATTTATCTGTATTTCACCACCATGCTCATCGACTATCTGGTACACAACCCAAAGCCCCAGGCCGGCACCCTTCCAATTGTCCTTTGTGGTGAAGAATGGTTCGAAAACACGGTCGATGTTTTCTTTTGGTATGCCACGACCCGTGTCAGTGATCCTTACCTCCACCCAGCCGCTGTCTTCGAATGTTCCCAGGGTCAGGGTTCCGCCTTGGGGCATGGCCGTCTCCGCGTTCAGAAGCACGTTCAAAAAGGCGCGTTGCAGATCTCCTTCGTTGCCGATGATTCTCGGTAGCTCGTCTGCATAGTGCTTTTCGATGGTGACCCTCTCCCTATCGAGCCTGCTGTCTATGAGGTCCAGTGCTTTTTCCAGGATTCTTTCCACTCGTAGTGGTTCTTTGTGAGAGGAACTCTGCTGCTCTGAAAAGCGCAATAGATTGTCGGTTATGGCTTTACACCTCTTGGCTTCTTCCTCTATCCGCGATAGAAACTGCCTGTCCGGATCTCCTTCTTTCTTCTTTCTCAACAGGAGCTGAGTCAGTCCCAGGATTCCGCCCAGAGGATTATTGAATTCATGGGCCACACCCGCACCAAGGTCTCCAATGGCATTCAGCTTTCTCGATTCCAGCAAAGATGCCTGCATCCTGTTGAGTTCCTTGGCTCTGCGATCATATTCGATGCGTAGTTGCTCGATTCCCGCGAGCATTTTTTTTATGGAGCGATGAACAAGAGTCCATCCGCCGAGCGCCGCCAGTAAAATCAATGACCATGCGATCCAAGCCCAGGCTGAAAAAGAACCGTGAGAAGGGGCTGGAATACGTTTTTCGAGTACTAAGGCCCAATCGGAAAAATTCAGGCTTTGAAATGCTCCGGCCACATTTACGCCATCGCTGGAAAATACCTGGTTGCCATGTGTAACTCCTGAGAGAAATCTTTTCACCAGGGGATCGTTGGTCATGGACTGTCGCTTGATTACGAGGTTTCCGTCGGGATGGGCTATGAGTCGTCCACCTCCGTCTACGATGAACGAGATCGAGTCGGAAGGAGTACGTCCCGACATGGCGACAATTCTTTGCAATCCGGACAGGTTCCATTCGAATGCCAGGATATATGGCAGTTTTCCCTTGGGCCCTGGGATGCTCATGGCCCCGGCCATCAATACGGCATTTTGTTTTTCATAGGCATAAACATCGGAAAAGGCCATGCCTTTTGCGCGGGCCGTGTCAATGGGCACTCGCTCGAGGAATCTGGCCAGGGTTGATTTGGTCATGGGCAGGTGCCGGGATGTCTTATGCGATTTTTGTATTTGTTCCGGTTCCAGATAGACTGGTGGAACGACGGCCGTGTCAGTTTCATCCAGCAGGACAATCACTGTAAGGTTGGTGTCTTGCTTGTACAGGAGCCTGAGCACGCCGGTAATCTCGTTTTTTGACAGGGTTGAAAAATCGAAAAGCTCGGCACCGAGTTCAAGCATCCTGGTAGTGCTCGCCAGTTCGTCCTGAACCAACCTTGCCTGGGCCTGGGCGAGTTCTTCGCAAGAGTTTATAAATGGTTCAATGTCTCGAGTGTTGTCTGACGTCGCCAGGGCAACCACTACGGGCAGAATCACCGCAGCTAACAGCAATAAGCCAATACTCTTACTAAGTCTCAAGCCCATCCTCCAGGAGTCGTCTCCAACTACCGGCTGACTATAGTGCGATTAGCCTGCGAGAGCAAATGCTCTTGAGAAAATCCAGCATTGCTTGACTTGTGCAGGATTCATCTGATACGCCAAGACCGCTCACTTGCTAATTATTTCAGGAGGCTCCCATGTCCGGTGTCGTAGTTGTCGGTGCTCAATGGGGTGACGAGGGAAAAGGGAAAATCGTAGACATACTATCGGAACTCGCAGACGTGGTGGTGAGGTTTCAGGGAGGAGCCAATGCAGGTCACACCCTCGTGGTGGACGGTCAAGAGTTGATAACTCACTTGGTCCCGTCAGGGGTCATGCACAAGAACAAGCGGTGCATCATAGGCAACGGCGTTGTCCTCGATCCGCAGATCCTGGTGGAAGAGATTGAGAAGTTGCAGCAACAGCGACTGTTGTCGTCGGCACAAGCGCTCATGGTATCTTCCAGGTGCCACGTTGTAATGCCCTACCATAAAAAACTGGATGCTGCTCGAGAGCAAGCCAAAGGTGCGGGAAAAATCGGGACCACCCTCAGGGGCATTGGTCCTTGCTTGGAGGACAAGGCTGCTCGGGTTGGGATAAGGGTGTGTGATCTGTTTGACACAGGACACTTGGCCGAGTTGGTGGAGGCCAGACTGGGTGAGCTGAACGCCATCATGGATCACTACGGCCAAAAAATTGTCAATGCCACGGACGTCATCGACAGTCTCAGGCCTTTGGCTGAAAAACTGGAGCCATTCGTGGGTGACACAGGATCGCTGGTGCGCGGCGCTTTGGATAGGGGCCGTAGTGTGTTGTTCGAAGGTGCTCAAGGAGCACTGCTGGACATAGACCATGGAACTTATCCATTTGTTACATCCTCCAACACGGTATCCGGAGCAGCTTGTGCAGGAGTAGGACTTGGGCCGGGCATGATCAGTTCTGTTTTAGGGGTCTCCAAGGCATATTGCACCAGGGTCGGTTCCGGTCCATTCCCCTCGGAGATGACAGATGAAAACGGAGAAAAACTTCGTGAGGCTGGACGGGAGTATGGGGCTACAACCGGAAGACCTCGCAGGTGTGGATGGTTGGACCTCGTAGCACTAAGGTACACGACCTCAGTCCATGGTTGCACTGGCTTGTGCCTGACCAAGATGGATGTTTTGACTGGAATGGATTCTTTGAAGGTGGTCGTGGGATACCGGTTGGATGGTAAGAGCATAGATACCATTCCGGCGGATATCAGAGAGGTTCAACGACTGGAGCCGGTGTTCGAGGAGTTGGATGGATGGAGCGAGCAACTAGATGATATCCGTGAGTATGAGGCTTTGCCTTCGGCTGCCAGGAAATACTTGATGATGGTGGAGAGTTTTCTGGGTATTCCTGTGGATGTGGTCTCGGTTGGACCTGCGAGGGCTCAGACCATTCTGCGCAGAAATCCGTTTCATCAAACCTGATGATTGTTATCTTTCAAAGTTTGTATTGAGAAGGCCGCCTGTCATCGAAAAGATCATTTCGTGAGGTGATATGTTTGTCCGCAGCTTCACCGGGATTGATTTCTACAGCCATGACCGCTTGTGTTCCTGACGGACCATCGGCCAGGACGCGCCCGGATGGCGATACCACTCGGGAGCGTCCGGTAAAAACGAGTTTTTCAGGTCCATTCCCTTCGACTCCAATGCGATTGGCAGTGGCGATGAATACATGGTTTTCCAGGGCGCGTGTAATGATCGCATTCTGGCAATGAGGTAGGACCAGGTTTGCCGGGTGGGCTATTATCTGTGCGCCTGCGAGGGCAAGACTCCTGGCGGATTCGGGAAATATCCAGTCGAAGCACACCATCATTCCAATGGGTATTTCACCTGCTGAAAAGACGGAAAATCCTAGGTCACCTTTGTCGAACAGTAATTTTTCTTTATCAAACAGGTGTACCTTTCGGTAGATGCCCTTGATTTCCCCCGGCCCTGCCATCAAGGCGGAGTTGAACAATCGATCGTCATCCTTTTCTGCGAATCCTGCTACCACGTGGGAGTTGGTACGAGATGCCAACTCGCCAAAATAACGGCAAGTGGCACCGTTTGTTGTTTCTGACAAGTCTGCCAATTGCTTTCTGTTCATGAATTGGTATCCGGTCGTGCATAACTCGGGCAGTATTATCAGGTCGGCTTTTTGGTCTCCAATGAGTTCATCGATGGATTCTAAGTTGGATTTTTTGTCACCGAACACGGGATTGGTCTGTACCACTAGCAGCTTCATACCAGTGCAAATAGCAAAATGCCGTGCAATATACAACTTCATGTACTCATTCGTTTGTTGTCGCTCGTTGATCTTTATTGTGCTATCTGGCATGATTTGTGGGTGTCGAGCCTGATTTCATAACTTGATTCAACGAGACAAACAGAATAGGAGTGGCCATGACCCATCGTCTTCAATTCGCTTGGATCGTGGTGTTGGTGGGGGTTTGTTCAATCCTTTTTTCCATGTCTGCGGTGGCCGGGCCAAGAGCAAGGCAGGCCCGGACTCTGGTCTTGCCATTGAAGGTCAGAGGACTGCCGTTGAAACAGGCCCGCTCCATGGGAAAAATCGTTGCAAAGACCATGATCTCGGAACTAAAACAGCTACATTTTTTACGTCTCGTGGCAGGAAAAGCTGTCTCCAGGAAACTCAAAAAGCTGAAGAAGAAAAAAATTCTCGTAAAGAATTGTCATGCTGACAGAAAGTGCATTCGTTCGGTTGGCAGACGATTCAAGGTCAAGGTGATCTTCAGCCTTCACTTGACCAAGGCCGACAATGGAGTCTCCATAGCAGTCCGTGCCATGGATGTTCGGTCCGGAAAGCAGATTCGCGAGGCGATTGAATTCTCGGCTGGGGGTGATGATGACGTCAAACGCGCCACGCGTTGGGCTGTGTTGAAGGCGTCTTCTCCCATCATGACTTCGTTGCTAAAGGGAAAAGGAAGGCTGGAGGTTAGGTGTTCGGAGGATGACGCCTTGCTGTATCTAAACGGAAAGTCGTTTGGAGCAAGGACAAACAAGTCTTTCAAGGTGGGAGCCGGGGTATTTGATATACAAGTGAAAAAAGATGGTTTCAGGGCTTTTCACGATGTTGTCATGGTCAAGCCTGGACAGAGTGTCAAGGTGGAGGCGGTGATGCAATCCACAGGGCCAAAGAAGGTTCCGGTGATCGCAACAGCACCTGCTGCCGAGCAGCCTAAAAAAATTACAAAGCCCACCGAAGAACTTCCCGCCTGGGCGGTGTTCGAAAAAAAGTCCAATACACCATCAAGGACACAGGGTGACGTTGCTGTAAAAAATGAGCCAAGCGATGGTGCCTCTAACCCCCCCAGGCCGTTTCTTCCCGGGGAGCAGGACACCATGGATACCCCGGTTGACAAGATCGATGACGACAATGACCGGTGGTATACCACATGGTGGTTTTGGACCGCGGTTGGTGTAGCGGCGGCAGGAGGGCTCGCCGGAGGTCTTTACGGTGCAGGTGTTTTCGATGGTTCTGGTAATTCAAGCGCCACGGGAGCCGCTGCAATCACGTGGCAGTGATGTTCGCCCGAAGTTTTTCCGGAGGCTTGGACAGATGATTATTGTACGAAAAATTATAAATCTTGTGGTGTTTGCATGTGTTGCGCTGCTCGTAGGATGTGAAGGGACAAGGGGCACCGGGTCCGCGGTTGTCGAGGTGGTTTTTCAAGCCCCAGCTGATGATGCTTCTTTGCGTGGTGTACTGACAGGCGTGGTGGATTCAGTTCGTGTGGAAGTGCGTGATGATGTGGGCGCATTGGTACAGAAAGCGTTTTCTTATGATGACTTGCAAGGCACGGTGGACGGGATACCTGCCGGGACCGGAAGGAATTTTCTGGTTGAGGCCCTCGATGGTGAGGTTGTGGTTTACCGCGGAACAGCTTTGGATGTGACGATTGTTGCGGACCAGACAGTGAATGTTCCCGTAGTTCTTTCCTCGGCCTACCAGGAAGATATATATGCACCGGCGTCCGTTGGGGATCTTTCCGCCCAAGGCCAGGGTGCAGACGTGGTTCTTTCCTGGACTGCCACAGGAGACGATGGCTTGGTCGGCCGTGCCGGGTCATATGATCTGCGCTGGTCTCTTTCTACGATACAATCGTCTAATTTCGATGCCGCAACATCTATTCCAGACACGCCGGTTCCCGCCGTGGCTGGAGAGAGGGAAACCTTCACCGTTACAGGACTAACCCCTGATACAACTTACCATTTTGCATTGCGGGTAGTGGATAATGATGGAAATCGTTCCGGGTTGTCCAACGAGGCCATCGTGACCATAGGAGCTTCGGATGATACGCCACCTGACACCATCGATGACCTTTCGGTAGAGTCCTTTGACGCCACGTCGGTAACACTTGCGTGGACTGCTCCTGGTGATGATGGCTCGCAGGGTACGGTTGCTCAATACGATGTCCGTTACAGCACTTCGGAAATCAACGATGACAATTTTGACCAGGCCCAGTCCGCCCAAGGGCCGTCTTCCCTGGTGGCCGCAGGACAGAGCCAGACTCTCGTGGTTGCAGGCTTGACTGAAGGTCAGCAATATTATTTTGCGATGAAGGCAGCCGACGAGGTGCCTAACTGGTCAGGATTGTCAAACGTGGTAGCTGCCACTCCGGCGGACGTGACGGCGCCTGATGCGGTAGCCCTGACAGTACAATCCGTGGACGACACTTCGGTTACACTCGAGTGGGTCGCACCTGGTGACGATGGTTCTGTGGGCACGGCCCAAAGTTACGAGATTAGATATTCCACCGATGCCATCGATTCTGGGAGCTTTTCAGACGCAACCCTCTGGGATTCTCCACCTGCGCCACAAGAGGCTGGAACGGTGCAATCGGTTAGCATTACCCCTCTGCAAACAGGTGTCCAATATTCATTTGCCATGATTTGTTACGATGATGCAGGCAATGCTTCTGCATTGTCCAACGTGGTACTTGCAACTCCCGGAGAACAGGATGACGTTCCGCCTTCGGACGTGTCTGACCTTACGGTGCAATCGGTCGCGGATACAAGTGTGGTTTTGACCTGGACGGCTCCTGGGGACGATGGCGGTGGGGGAAACCCGGTCAGTGCCTATGATGTGCGTTATGCATCAACTGCTATCGACGATGTTTCTTTTGATGCAGCGACACAGTTTGTATGGCCGGGTGGCACCGATATAGTTGCCGCAGGCCAGACCCAGACCTTGGAATTGACTGGACTGGAAAGGGAGCAGACTTACTTTTTCGCACTCAAGGCCAGGGACGAATTCAGTAATTGGTCCGGAGTGTCCAACTCTCCTTCGGCTACTACCGTGGATACCACTTCCCCTTCCGACATCGTGGATTTGCAGGTGACGGCGTTCGGAGATGATTTCATAACCGTTGCGTGGACGGCCCCGGGGGATGACGGGAGCACAGGGACTGCATCGGCCTATGAGATTTACTACAGTTCCTCTGCCTTTGATGATTATACCGTTGCGACGTCCTGGGCAAATGTTCCAAATCCGCAATTGGCCGGCACCCAACAGAGCGTTACCATCGATGGTCTGACTCCCGGCAGCGAGGTGTTCGTAAGAATCCGCGCCAGTGACGAAGTTCCCAACTGGTCCGGGCTTTCAAACCAGGTAAGCCAGGTGTTATCCTGCTCTTCATGCCCGCTCATAACTGCCGTGCGTCCCCCTGTAGCGCCTGTGGGTTCGGTGGTTTATATCGATGGTATGAATTTTGGTTCCACCCAGGACACCAGTATTGTTACTTTTGCAGGAGTGGATACCACTGTAGTATCCTGGTCTGATAGCAGGTTGAAAATCAAGGTGCCAGCAATAGCAGGAGGAGTGGATGCCGAGGTTTTGCTAACCACCTCCACGGGAGCCGCGTCTTCTTCTTTTACCGTGGCCCCGTTCATAGATTCCCTTACTCCTGAATCCCTTTCCCCTCCCGGCATTGTTTTAGTCAACGGAAGTGGGTTTGGTGATTCTCAGGGGACTTCCTCTGTGCAGATAGTCGGTTCAGTTGTGCAGCCTTCGGTGACGAGCTGGACCGATACTGGTATTTCCCTGGATATTCCCGCAAATATCCGCACTGGGCCAGTGAAGATCACGGTTGGCTCCAATTCTTCAAACACTCCCCTTTTGACCATCGATCCGCGTTCATGGACTTCGCCGGCATACGTGGTGGATGATACAAATCCATCCCATACTCCCAGGCTCAGTGCTGATTCGCAGGATTACCTGCAACTGTTGTGGATCGAAACAGATGGGGTGAGCAGCAACATGCAGGTGTTTGCAAAAGAGCGTGGGGAAAACGGCTGGAACTCCAATGCATTAAACCTCAGTGCTTCTGCTGTAAACTCTGCTTCGCCTGTATTGGTCAACATGGGACCTTCACAATTTTTGGCTGCTTGGCTCGATGGGGATGCTTTGAGTTCGAGTTTGGGCTTCGGGGCATCTTTTTCATCGGTGTATGCTGTGGACGCAGGTCCTGACCGTGGACCTTGTCTCGTTGCCTTGACTGGGGGACAGGCTCTTGCGGTATGGGCGGCGCAGGATGGACTGTCTTTACGATATAGCATACGTGATGGATCAGGGGTGTGGTCTTCATCGGCTGAGGCTTTTGTCACCGCTGGAAATTCTTCATCGGTTGCTTGTGCTGTCGATGGTGCCGGTTTCGTTCATGTTGCATTTGCAGATGGCGCCAACCTCGACCACAGCATGTTCGATGGTGTGCAGTGGTCTTCTCCCGAGGTGACGAATCCTTTGACGGGAGAGCCTTCCCTGGTCAAACCAGCCATGGCCATAGGGCCAAAGGGGCAGATTAACTTAATATGGTGGGACAATGGTGCTTATTACGTAGCCGCAAACAAGGGAGCCATCTGGTCTAACGCGGTTGCCATATCTTCTGTCTCTTCGTCCACAGCGGCCCGACCTGCTGTCATTATGGATAGCGCCGGTAGTTTGCTCCTGGCAGTGGAAGACGACCAGGGTACGGAACGGGCGGTCGTTTTTCTCAAAAAACTACCGGACGACACCTGGTCCGTGCCTGTGGAAATTTCCATACCAAATGATTCCTCAGATGCTTTCTCACCTGATCTTACAGAAGGCGGCTTGATGGATCTGCATCTGGTTTGGTCAGAGGGGGACCGAATCTATATTTCTTCCTTACAGTGACGGGCGGTCCAGTTCATGAAAATACCTTCTGTGGTGATGGTAGGGATTTGGTGTTTGGTGTTTTCGGTGTTGGCGGGCGTGGGTTGTTCTTCTTCGCCGAGACCTGAGTCCCGCAAGCGTACTCTTGCCCAAGCCAGGCAAATAGCTCTCAAGATGTTCAAACAACTGGATGGATTCGAACTATTGAAACAGCGGGAAGTTGGTTTGGCGGGACGTCCCGCTGTCAGAATGGAAGCATCGTGGCTTCATTCCGGCCAGGTTCGAAGGGGAATCATCTATGTGGTGGATCATCCAGCGTTATTCAATGTCATCCATTTTACCTCACCGGATGATCCGGATATTTATGATGCAGGTTACTCTATATTTTCCAAGATGATGAAATCCCTCAGGGTTGTTAGTCACACAGGTCCTATGCAGGTCCGGGAACTGAAATCCGAAAAGGTTCTTCGTTCCCCCGATCTTCAACTGGAAATCCATTATCCTTCGGATTGGGTATATTCTTTGGATGAAGTAAACCGGGCGCTGGTTTTCTCAGGACCCAGGAGTTCGTCCACATGGCTTACGACCGTCAGCTTTTCAGTGATCAATAAGTGGGAACCACAGGAAAATTGAATCAAAAAAACGGGAGCAGGTTGTTATTTTGCGTGGCAGGAGTTGCAAGGTCAGCTGCCGGGACGAGCACTCTTGCCGGACTTGATAGGGTTTCTCAATTGGGGCTGGACGGGATGGAACTGGAATTCGTGCATGGAGTTCGCATGAAAGACCGGCTGGCGGGAGAGATAAACGAACGGGCCGAAAAACTGGGGCTGGAGCTGACTTGTCTTGCTCCCTACTACAGAAATCTC
>CAYSLH010000173.1:6492-10743 GCA_964431605.1 uncultured Myxococcales bacterium | reverse complement strand
CGTGAGCCAACCCGGCGGCCATCTGACCGAGGACCGCCAGCCGATCCCGTTCCCTGATTCGCTCGAACACCCGGGAGTTTTCCATGTTTATAGCTGCCTGCTCTCCAATGACAACCAGCAGCGCAATTTCGTCAGCCGAGTAACTTTCCAGTCCAGCTTCGTCGTGAAGGTTCCACAGGCCTAGCACATCGTTCTGACCTATCAGGGGAATACAGATGCCCGCTTTCATGGAGTCTAGAGTGTCGAGTACCGATCTTGCAAGCCTGGTATTGCTGGAAGGCTCAGATTCGGCTGGTGCCCCTTCTTGAACGACCTGTCGTTCGAATGTCTCGGCCAATACGGCGGTGGGCTTTTTCTTCAACTCTTCGAAAAAATATCTATGTGCAGCCACATCGATGCGTCCCACCGGGGCAGGGCCACGGTGTTCCACCAGCCTGTAAGATGCTCCCCCCTCTTCCAGCAGGTAGAGGCTCGCATGGGTTATTCTCATGGCGTCATACGGCGTGTCGAGAAGGGTTTTAGCCATGCGATCCAGATCCAATATGTTGGCCACCTCTCTGCGGAGTTCTTCTAACTTTCTCATGAGTTCGAATCGTTCTCTGAAAAACAGACGCCTGGTACTGGATTCAACCTGATCTCTGAGGGGTTCAAAAAGTATCAGGATTACCATGGATGCTACGAACGTATGAAACAGTGAGACTTCCGGAGCGCCACCCGCCAGTATCACCATAGCTCCGAATACCAAGGCCAACATGAGAGCCACACCGGAAAGAACGAGAGCCCGACCGAAGAGTTCCTGTAAATCCAGAAGACGGTACTTGAGGATACTTTGGCTGATGAGATAAAGAAAAAAAGCAGATACCAGGTTTCCCCATGTTCTGAGGAATGCCAACGGACCTGGCAGTAAGCCCAGCAAGACGAAGGTAACCGCGGCCAGATGAATTATGAGAACATAGCGCAGCCTGGTCCTTTCCCGTTTTGACTCCAACTCCAGATATCGAATCCTGATGAACCAGGCGCATAGGTATAAGCTTCCGAAAACATAGACCATCATGAAAGCGGTAACCCAGGAGTTGTATCCCCACGGGAATGATAGTACCACGACCAGGAGAGCGGAAATGACGTATGCAAAACGTAGGTATTTACCCGGCAGATCCGGCCTGTTCCAGAGAAAATGAGAAAAGAACAACATGGCTGTTACCGGGAGAAGGGCCGCGGCAACCAACTCCACATGCCTCATCACGATGGCGCCTGTTACATTATACAGAAAGGCTCCCATGTGCAGGGCAAACATGTTTGCTGCAAAGATTGCAAACAGGGTGCTGACCAAGCCTCTTCTGGCCCGAAGCAGTACAGAAATAGCCACAGCCACAGAGACGATGGCAGCCAATAAGCCACTCTGTGCTCCTAGATTCACAATAAAGGTTGTATCACGATAAATCCCTTGGGTCGAGTCGGGAAATCCTGGCCAAATCTTGACGGTTGCATAAAAGCGTAATACTTATGTCTTGTTACGTTTTTTTGTGTGAGCGTGAAGTTACATCTACGGAGGCCGTCTCAGTGGACAATCGCAAAGAACTTCTGAGCAGGTTACCATCCGTGGATTCGGTCCTGGAACAGGACGATATCAAGGGCCTTTTACGAAAATTTTCACGTCCTTTGGTGGTGGAGGGTATAAGGAAGGTAATCGATGCGAGACGGCGGGAATTGCTAGAGGGTGTCACAAGTGACGTTCGAGTAATAGGAGCGCACGTGGAGCAAACCCTGGACAATTGGCTCGAACCCCATATAAGAAGGGTTATCAACGCAACGGGTGTTATGATCCACACCAACCTGGGCAGAGCCCCCCTTTTGCGTGATTGCCTTGAGCGAATGACCAACATCTGCGCTGGATATTCCAACTTGGAGATGGATCTTGCTACGGGCAAGCGAGGTCAGAGGATGGACCTGGTGAGGGAGATCTTGTGCGAGACCACAGGTGCTGAGGGAGCATTGGTGGTCAACAACAACGCAGCGGCAGTTTACCTGATCCTCAGGTCTCTGGCTTCGGATAGGCAGGTGTTGGTGTCTCGGGGTGAACTGGTGGAGATCGGAGGTTCTTTTCGTATTCCGGATGTCATGAGTGCATCCGGGGCTATTCTCGTGGAAGTTGGTACCACAAACCGGACCAGGCTGGACGATTACCAAAAGGCAATTTCCCCTGACACTGCTTTAGTTTTGAAAGTCCATAAATCTAATTTCGCAGTAGTGGGTTTTACCGAAGATACCGGTGTCTCGCAATTGGCATCCATGGCTCATGAGCACAGTTTGCCGTTGGTGGTGGACATGGGTTCGGCGACACTGCTCGAGCGTCCACCGGGACCATTAGAAAACTACAGGCCATCGCATGTGTTGGAGCAGGGAGCAGACCTCGTTTGTTTCTCTGGTGACAAGCTTTTAGGGGGCCCTCAAGCCGGGATAGTCCTGGGCGACAAAGACCTGGTGCAAAGGTTGGCCAAGGATCCTATGGCCAGGGCCTTGAGAGTGGATAAGTTGACCCTGACAGCCCTGGAATGCTGTCTTAGCGAATATCGTGCTGGTGACCGTAGTGCAGAGAAGATCCCGGTGGTACGTATGTTGCGTGCGCAGGAGCATGAACTCAAAAAGAAAGCCGATGAATTATCATCCTTGCTTACTGCTGCTGATTGCGGTCTGACCGTACAGGTAGTACCATCCTTGGCACAGGTGGGAGGAGGATCCTTGCCCTTGGAAAAATGGCCAAGCTTTGCAGTGGCGGTGAAATTGCCCTCCGGGCATGTACAGGAGCTTGCACGACGACTCAGGGTCGGCAAACCCGCTGTCCTTGGAAGGGTGCAACACGATAATCTCCTGCTGGATGTCAGGACCATAGGTGACGAGCATGAGCTTGAAGAACTTGCTCGCGCGGTTGTGTCCGTGTCTTGTTCCATGGAGGGGACGCAAATTTTATGAGCGATCATAAGCAAACAGCTTTTGATTTTCCAAAGCTGGATCATTCCAGGTCGGACAAACCCGTGGTGATTGGCATCGGGGGCGGTAAGGGTGGAATAGGCAAAACTCTACTCTCTGCCAATCTTGGTATTTGCTTCAGTCGAACCGGTTCCAAGGTGGTCCTGGTTGATGCTGATCTGGGTGGAGCGAATCTTCATACCTGCCTTGGGGTGGAACAACCATCCATTTCAATGTCCGACTTCGTTCAGAGAAGAGTTGAGACCATAGAGGAGACCATAACCGAGACCGGATTCGTGGGACTTGGGCTCATAAGCGGGGCGCAGGATTTTCTGGGTTCTGCGAACATCAAGTACACCCAAAAAATGCGAGTTCTCAAGAAGATACTTGCCATGGATACGGACATCGTGATCATGGACCTGGGATCAGGTACTTCGTTCAACGTCCTGGATTTTTTCCTCTCTTGCGACCTTGGCGTGGTAGTTATGGTTCCTGAGCCGACCTCCCTGGAAAACTCATACAGGTTCGTAAAGAGTGCCTTCTATCGACTGTTGCGTCACAAGGAAAAGAGCGATGTCTTCAGGAAGGTGATAGAACAGGCGATGGCTTCACGGAACGAGTATGACATTCGCTCCCCTTATGATCTCATCCGGGTGGTGAACAAGATGGACCCGGAGCGTGGAGATGAGTACAAGGCTTTACTATGGCGATTCCGTCCAGCGTTGGTGGTAAACCAGGTGCGCACCGAAGATGATTCTGAACTGGGGCATGCGGTCAGGGCCGCTTGCAGAAAATACTTTGGAATCGACTTGGACTATGTTGGGAATTTAGCTTATGACGATTCTGTCTGGAAAGCGGTCAGGCGTAGGAATGCTCTGTTGAGTGACAACAGTTCATCTCCAATCTCGGAATCACTTTGGCATGTTGCCAGGGAACTCGCCAAGAGGATGGATGAATTGGATGGCCCTGGAAAAGGAAGGATATTGGGATGAGCAATGATCCCAATGACTGGTAAACTGACATGAGAGATTTCAGGGAAGAGAATTTCTACGAGCTTTTGGATGTTCATCCCAAGGCGAACCAGCAGGAGTTGGAAAGCTCTTACCGTCGTGCCAGGAAGATTTTCAGTCCGGACTCTGTTGCGACATATGCCTTGTTTCAGCCGGATGAGTTGAACTTGTTGCGAAGGCGGATAGAAGAAGCCTTCAGGACTCTGAGCGATCCCACCAGGAGATCCGCATACGACCAGGAGCTTTTGAAGTTTGAAAATTCCTGGATCGAGGT
>CAYSLH010000173.1:3848-6392 GCA_964431605.1 uncultured Myxococcales bacterium | reverse complement strand
GCCATCCTCAGTGAGCACCAATGGGCAAGACGGGCAGCCTGGTTCATTCGAGCATGTTGGATCGGCGGAACAATCGACAGTCGAAGGTGGGGAAGATGTCTATGTTGAACCTGAGCCACAGACATCTTATGAATCGGAGCAACCACAACCTATAGAAAATCTCGATGAGCTTGAATCCGATCCTCAGAACAACGAACCAGACGGTGAACCTGTGGAGCAGTCCGTTTCGTCTGGTTCCGACGGGTCAGTGTCAGATCTCGAGCAGGAGATTGACGAGATTCCAACAGCGCAGATGCCGGTGGTGGATGAGTCCACCGAGATTACCGGAGCCTTACTCAAACAGGCCCGCGAGGTAAAGGGACTGACGCTGGATGATTACGTTGAAAAAACCAAAATCAGTATTTATTATCTTCGGAACATAGAGAACGAGGATTTCAAAGATCTCCCCGCTCCCGTATATGTTCGTGGGTACCTGCAACAGTTGGCGAAGATCTTGGGCCTGGACCCGGTATTGGTTACCAAGGGGTACATGGAGAGGATGAATAAGGAAGACTGATTTCAATCCAAACTCAGATTTTTTGTCAGCTCGCTAATCTCATCTATATCCTCCAGGTTTTCCATGAGCGCCAGGGCTTTTTCCAGTTTTTCTTCACCGATGAGGGTCGCTGCCGCGTCGCGAAATTTTTTCCTTACCAGCCCACTGGTCTTGGCCGGGTCGCTTCCGGCCGCGGCTCGTGGAACTTTTACCTTGTAAGAATACTGACGATGACCGTGCACAGTGAGGTCCACCTTGGCCGCAAATGGCATGCCGAGCTTATCCATCTCTACTTGCCCCAGATCGAATACGTGCAGATGATCGTTTGCTGACTGAGAGCCAACCATACGACTGATTCCTTCTGCAGCAACTTGTCCGGCCCGTCTGACAAGGCCCGGCGTTCGTTCCCACAAGAAAGCAGCTATGCGCAGAATATCCTGTGGCTTGAGATCTGACAGCAGTCCGGAACCGGAGGAAATATCTCGGCTCCCACTCAGCAAGTTGCGAATATCCAATTCGGATAGCAGGTTGCCCAAGGGCATATGTTCGGTCATGGTCTCTATCATCTGGATGGTCATTGACCAATCGTGGCGGACCTTGATTTTTTCCGCGAGGTCCAGGATTTGAGGGGCTGCTTCTTCGAGTGCTTTGTCGTCCAGTTCAGACGGGGTCAACCTTCCAGCGTTTATGGCAATGGCAAAAGACAAGGGGATGGAAAAGTTGGCTCGAACTGCGCTCAGGTCTATCGGAGCTTGACTGTCTACGAGTTTTTGCATCTGGCTGCCCAGTAGTGTGGTGGATACTTCGATCTTGACCACGTCCGCAGGTTCCATTTTTCTGTCCGTGTCCTTTTTGAAGCTGGACATTGCTTCGAACAATGCGTCCATGGCAGCATCGAGGTAGGCACATCCAGGATAGATCTTGTAGCTGAGGGTGTCTGTAACCCATGCCTCGCCCCATCCTGTGAGCATCTGGCTAAGAAACTGATGTGCGAACCTGCTGCCGAATCCTCTCTTGTCATCAAGGATACCAAGGGGTCCGGTCAACCCCCAGGATGCCAGTCTCGCAGCATAAAGACCATCTCTCGTTGGCCATGCCGCAGAGAGCAACTTTGAATCCGGCCCCATGAACCCAGGCCACATGGCCATGGGAGGTTGATACAAGGATATGGCCATGGCGTTTGCGCAGGCGTGCGCATCCAGACCCATTAGCAGTGAACCGGCCAACGATGATCCGAGGGCATGGATATGTGTCCACAGTTGGCCGTTTTGGTGACCGAGAACAACGGATGCTCCGAGACGGCCTTCGGCCTCGTTGGCAGCGATCTGGGCCAGAAGAAAGTCTTTACCTCCTAGGCCCAATTCCTCTGCCAGGGCCATGGAAGCCAAGACAGATGAGTGGCCCGTATGTCCCATGAACAAGTAGTCGTCAAAGTCCAGGGCCATGGATGCGGCAGCGTTCGCCATGACAGCCATGGTTACGGATGTTTTATCTCCCACCGGAAAAACGGTCGCTCTTCCATTGGCTCTACTCAAGAGTGCGACTTCCCTGATGGCCCTGGCTGCTCTTGTGGGAAAACCCGAATATACGGCCGCCATCATGGACATCAGCTGGAGCTTGGCCTTGTCTATGACTCGTTGTGGTATCTGTTCCAGCTTGAGTTCAGTGGCCCATTGAGCTATTTTTTCAAGGGTGGTGGTCATACCGTAAGCTATTCTCCTTTGCCAGTCGTCTCTTTTTCAGAAGGATCTTTGTTCCGACGAAAAGTCCTATCAGGACCACCAGGAGCAGTAGACTCCAGAGGCCCAGGCGTTCCATGAAGGACAAAAGCCCATCGATTTGTTCATGAAAAATATACCCCAGGATGATAAACGGAATTCCATGGATGAGTACGGCGGAGGAGTCAATGGAGAAGAATTTCCAGAATCGATAGCGAAAAAATCCTGTGGCCATATAGGTGGGAGCCCTGGTGCCGAAAAAAAATCGGCAACCGACAATTGCCCATATTC
>CAYSLH010000173.1:0-3838 GCA_964431605.1 uncultured Myxococcales bacterium | reverse complement strand
TTTCGGGCGTTGCGAAATGACTCTGAATTGACAATCCTGTTTCCCAGTCTTGTGCCGGACAAAAGCTTCAGCCCCCCGCGGCCCATCCAGTACTGGGTTGCATTCGTTGCCATTATCCCGCCAAGGATTGCAACTCCGGCACCGAACCAGTTCAGTATTCCTCCCGCCACCGCAGCGCCTCCAAGCAGCGTGAAGGCCTCTTCAGGGGGTGCAAGGGGAAAGACTGCAGAGAACCAGACTACCAGGAACAACCCTAAGTGGGGATTGCCCGCAAAGGGAGTGAGGAAATTGTCCACGAATGAATTCAGTAGCTCCAAATCTAATCCATGCTCCTGCCTCCCCCTTGGTTCCAAGGGCAACTATGGTCTCTTTAATAACATTCCGCGTCAAATGATTTTGAGATGGGCTCTGTGTCCCGGCAGGAAAAATATCAGACCATCAAAGTTGTGGAACTTTGATAAGGCCTTCTTTCTGAAGCAGGTCGGTCTCATCTCTAGAACGCTTTATGATCGACTCCGCCTGTTTCTTCAGCGATTCGAAGGTGCCGTCTTTGATAAGCGCAACGCCTTGCTCGATGGCCTTCATTCCAACGGCAGCGGCCTCCCTCGGGAATACTTCCCAATCGTCCATGGTGGGAATGAGGTAGTCCTTATTGATGCCGCGATCTTCTGCACACCTGGCTAACTCCAGCGCTGCCTCGAGGCACATCTCGTCAGTGATCGTACTTGCTCTAACGTCCAGGGTGCCTCGGAAGATACCAGGGAAGCCCAACGAGTTGTTTACCTGATTGGGGAAATCGCTCCTGCCGGTCGCTACGATTTCAGCGCCGGCCTCATGGGCCTCCCATGGCCAGATCTCCGGCACTGGATTTGCGCAAACGAAAAGGGCAGCTCCCTTTGCCATGCTTGACACCCAGTCTGGTTTGATGACGCCTGGTCCGGATTTGGAAAGGGATATGAGTACGTCAGCTCCTTTCATGGCTTCTGGAGTTGTACCCACGAGCTGCTCCTCGTTGGTCAGTTCTATGAGTTCCCACTTTTCTGGTTCCGATTCCTTGAGTTCGGTTCGTCCCTTGTGCAAGGTGCCTCTTGAGTCACACATGATTATATTGCCCGGCTTCACCCCAGCCTGGATGACTAAGTGGGCGATGCGGATGTTTGCAGCACCTGCGCCGTTCATGGTGATCTTGACCTTGTCTATGGGTTTACCCACGACCTTCAGGGCGTTTACCAACCCGGCAACAGTAACGGCTGCTGTTCCCTGCTGATCATCATGCCAGACTGGGATTCTGGCTTCCTTGCGTAACCGATCGAGAATAGTAAAACATTTGGGCTTCGATATGTCCTCCAGATTTACTCCGCCAAAGGTCGGTTGAAGCCATTTTACCGCTTGAATGATTTCCTCTGGATCCTTGGTGTCGAGGCAGATGGGAAAAGCATCCACTCCACCGAGATATTTAAACAGCATGGCTTTGCCTTCCATGACAGGAATGGCGGCCTCAGGCCCTATGTCTCCCAGACCTAACACTCTCGTGCCGTCGGATATCACTGCAACAAAGTTACCCTTGTTGGTGTGTTCCCAAACTTTCTCCGGATTAGCCTCGATGTCTTTACAGGGGGCTGCTACGCCAGGTGTGTACCAGATTGCAAAATCCTGGAAATCACGAATGCAGGCCTTGGGTGTTACCTCCACCTTTCCCTTGAAGAATGGGTGCATTTTCATAGCGTCTTCTGCAGGCTTCTGTGCCTTTTTTACTAGTTCTTCCTTGGTCAGCTTCTGCTCAGACATGATCGCCTCCGCGGATGATGGCTTGAAAGTGATAGTTATAAAAAAATCAAATTAGCTCGTTCCCTACATCTGCTGATCCATATTGTCAATATAGATCTTCAATTGAACCTGACCATACATCCTGGCCGAGAAGATTCAGGAGATTCTGGTTGACACTAAGCCCTTGCTTCCAATACACATGAATCGCTCTTATACGAGGTGAATAAATGCTCCCTATCGTTTTTTGGATAATGGGTTCCATTACGGTTCTTGCCGCTATTGGTGCAGTTTCGGCCAAGAGACCATCGAGATCTGTGCAGGCCTTGGTAGTGGTGATGGGTGCCACGGCGTCTATGATCTTTACCCTGAAGGCGTCTTTACTTGCCACAGAGATGCTCATCACGATCATTGGGGCATTAGCCATGGTTTGGAGCCTCGTAGTCAGACCTCGCCGCATGCGGCTTGGTCCTCCTGGCAGAGCCAGGTTGAGCATTACGAGGTTGGTTGCCTTTTTCGTCTCACTGTGGCTGGGCAGTCTCCTATTGTGGTCCCTTTCGAACTCACCGGCATTTGAGCCTGCCACTACTGGTCCATGGCTTGCAGGGAGCTTCGGACTCTGGATGGCCGGTGTTGTGATCGTCACCGCTGCAGTCACCCTGTGGGTGGTGGTGGATTTGACGGGAGAGGATAACAGGGAGGATATTTCATGATCCCTGTAAGTCATGTGCTGCTCTTTGCTATAGTTCAGTTTACGATTGGTTTGGCAGGAATGCTGGTTAGGCGATCTGGTACGGTGGTCGCTGTGTGTGCCTTGATAATGATGAACAGTATCGTTTTGTCCCTTGGTGCGGTACTGGTTGGACCGGAAGAAAGCAGCGCACAGGCTGCAGGAATGGTCATTCTTGCATGTATGGTGGCATTTGCCCTGATAAGTGCGGCAGTGCTGTATTCGTTCCATAGATTCAAAAGGGCCGTGGCGCTCGATGAACACGATCACATGAGACATTGAGGTTGGTCTTGAAATGAGTTTTTACGGACAGATGGTGCAGTTCCATCCTTTGTTGTGGGCCGTACCCCTGGTTGTCGGGCTACTCCTGGCCATCGTAGGTGCTCATGTAAAACACAGATATTTAGCACTGATAGCTTTTATGGGTGCGGCGTGGCCAACTGTTCAATCAATTTTCGCCTCTATATTTTTCTTGTGGGGATACTCGGGACAAAGCAATGTTATTTCCATCGATTGGATGACCGGTGAGCAATTTGCTCTCTCGTTCAGCCTGGATTTGACCGGCGCATGGGCATCTTTATTGCTGTCAGCCACTGTGCTAGGCACCCTGGTCTATTCTTTCGGAGCTGTTAGCCGGTTTGCAGGCAGACACAGGTTTTATGCTCTCATTGAATTGTTGTTGGCTTCTTCAAACGTGTTGTTTTCATCCGGTGGTACAGTGGGTATTTTGGTGGGTTGGGAGGGTATGGCTCTTTCAGTGGCTTTCCTCGCAGGTTTTTGGGAATCGGAGAGGGGAGGAGAGAGAACCGGAATGCGATGGCTGCTTTTCCAGCGTGCTTCAGGGCTGTTGCTGCTCTTCGGTTTGATTGGACTGGATGCTGAACCCGAGCTTAGCTTAGTCCTCATTGTGCTGGCCATAGCTATCCGGGCAGGACAGTTTCCGTTCCACGGTTGGCTGCGTGACACCGTCGATGCTCCCGCCCCTGCTTCTGCATTGATACTGGGAGCTGCTTCCAGCCTGGCATCTGTTTTCTTATTGGTTCGGATACAGAACATGCTACATTTTTATCCAACAGTCTCCCATGTTCTTGGCGCCATTGGAATCGCTACAGTCATATTGGGATTTGTCTCCGGTATGCAACAACAACGCCCGGCCCGGATGCTGGGGTGGTTGTTTGTCATGCTGGGAGGCTTGGCATTATTGGCTTTTGCCGTAGACGATCCCGTAGCCGCAACGCTGTTGGTGACATCCCAGACGCTTACCATGGCAGGCTTGTCCTTGACAGTTGGCTCCTTGGACGGGCTGGTAGCCCAGATTCGCCTCCTGGAGGGAGAAGGAATAAA
>CAYSLH010000172.1:0-10780 GCA_964431605.1 uncultured Myxococcales bacterium | reverse complement strand
CGACGTGGCTCGAAGCTACGGGCAGCTACGCCTGTCGCGGACCTACGAAAGTTCTGAGGTACGGTCCAGTGTTGACGTGGATGATTTTCGGGTTTACTTTGTCTCAAATTGATTTGACTTTGGCTTGGTTCAGTGGGCTGGACTTTGGAGGAATTGGACATGAGTAAGATGATCGCTGTTGCAGGAAAGGGTGGAACCGGCAAAACAACGGTTTCTGCTTTTTTAGTGCATTACCTCGAGAACACGGGACACACTCCAATCCTGGTGGTGGACGCAGATCCGAACTATACGCTCGGAGAGGCGTTGGGAGTCGAGGTCGAGCAAACCATAGGTACCATGCGTGAAGAGTTTTTCGGCGAGAGAGTAAAGGTACCCGCAGGCATGTCGCGTGAGGCATTGCTGGAGCGCAACATGCACGCCACGCTACACGAGCAGAAAAATTACGACCTGTTGGTGATGGGAAGACAGGAGGGGCCAGGTTGTTATTGTTATCTGAATAACATTCTCAGGAAGTTCACCGATACCCTGGCCTCTGACTATCCCTGGGTGGTGATAGACAACGAAGCCGGCATGGAGCACCTGAGCAGACGCAACACTCGCAAGATCGATCTTTTACTGGTGGTGGCCGACCATACCATAAAGGGGGCAAGGGCCGCTCGACGTATAGTGGAGTTGGCCGATGAGTTGGAGTTGGATGTAAGGGACCAGGCCCTGATCCTCAACCGCACACCGAGCGAGATTGCGCCTGAGGTCAAAGAGGAGATAGAAAAATCCGGGCTTAGAATTTTTGCACAGCTTCCTCCTGATGAGCAGGTGGCTGAGGCTGATGCCAAGGGTGAACCATTGACTAATATCCCTTCAGATAATCCCATCATACAAGCCTTGGACAAGGCCTTCAGTGCCTGGCTCCAAAAGAGCCCATAAAAAGTTTTTATTATTCTATTGGTGCAGTATTACAAAAATTTCAAATTATTGCGGGGTTGGAAAAAATTCCTTGCAATGTATTGTGTGGTTCGCTAAATCACATGCAAGCAAATTTTTATCAACTTGCGTCATCAAACTAAATGTCAATTCCAGAGGTCTGTTATGGCTGAAAAAAAAGTCAAAAAGAAGAAGTTCGACGGCGAGGAAGTGGAGGTTCTTGGCCCCACTTATGATGAAGGCACTCCTGACGAGGGGCGTCAAGACAACACATACAATTGGCGTGCGAAATTACGCAATCGCAAAGAACGGCTGGCTTACCTGAGAACTGGTGAACGCTACTGGTTCAGCGATGATTGGTATGGCAGCGAGAAGCGCAAGAAAAAGGCCTGAGTGGCGGCGTAGGGGTCAGTCTCGTCCGACCCCCAAACAACGCAAAGCGTTAGACCTTACTATGCGATGAGCCGGTGATCAGGTAAGAATCGCAATTGCCCAAAATGGGCGGAGAGGAGTCGTCATGGCAATCGACTTGCCGAAAAGAAGTTATACGGGGGCTATTCGGGAAATAAAAGTAGGAGACGGGGACACGGCTTTCACAGTTGGTGGCGGAACCTGTTTTCCTTTTTATACTTTCGAGGGACAGATGCCTCATGAGATTCGCCTGGGTATCGAAATATGGGATATCGAGCCTGAAGATTGGGCCGATGAGCTAAAGGATGTCTACTCTGACGTTTGGGCCGATCCCGCGGCCTGGGCAAAAAAGGCCGTCGAGTTTGGCGCAGATTTCATTCAGCTCACTTTGGTGGGTACCAATCCCAACGACAAGGATCTTGGCCCAGAACATGCGGTGGAAGTGGCAAAGAAAGTGGCTGATGCGGTGGATGTACCCCTTAGCATTTGGGGCACTGCTGATAATGATAAAGACGCCATCGTTCTCAAGGCGGTTGCAGAGGCGCTGGAAGATCGTCGATTGATGATCGGGCCGGTCGAGGAGAAAAACCACAAGCAGCTAGGCGCAGCGGCGCTGGCATACAAGCACATCGTTGTGGCTTCTTCTCCAATTGACATCAACCTTGCCAAGCAGCTCAACGTTCTTTTGACCAATCTGGGTGTTACTCCTGAAAATATCCTGATTGATCCCACTACAGGTGGGCTGGGTTATGGACTGGAGTATTCATACTCGGTCATGGAGCGGGCTCGCGCTGCTGCCTTGACCCAGCAGGATGATATGCTCCAGTATCCCATGTACTCCAACCTGGGCACCGAGGTCTGGAAAACCAAGGAAGCCAAGCTTCCAACAGATGAGATGAACCTGGGCGATGCCAAGAACCGAGGAATCCTGATGGAGTCGGTGACGGCTTCGTGTGTTTTGGCCGCGGGCGTGGACATGGTGGTGTTGCGCCATCCGGAAACTCTGAAGATGATCCGCGACATGTCTGAGAAATTGCGCGCCTGAAAGAGCGTGCCGGAGGTGAATCCGTGAAAGGCCGAGTACACGTTCAAATAGAATATTGCGTATCGTGCAAACGTTGCGTGCTGGCCTGTGCCGTGGAACATTCCCAATCCAAGGAACTAGTCGCAGCCATGACCGAGGTCCCTGCCCCCAAGGCGAGGGTGAACTTCGTCCACCTGGAAAACGATCTGACGGTTCCCACGGAGTGTCGCCACTGCGATGCAGCAGCATGTGTTGCAGCTTGCCCCACGGGAGCGCTGTTCAAGGGTGGTCCTGATGGCCCAGTGGTTTTGGCGCCCAGCAGGTGTGTCGGATGTTATAGCTGTGTCGTGGCTTGCCCCTATGGCGTAGTCAGGCCCCAAGATGGAGGCGGGGTATACAAGTGTGACATGTGCGTTGAAAGACTGGCCCGCGACGAGGTTCCGGCCTGCGTCGAGGCCTGTCCTACCGGCTGTTTGACCTTCAAGTCCCAGGATGATGCACGTAGTTGGTTGGGTTCGGTGGAGCAGTTGGGCAAAGGCAGCGTGTCCGTAGATACCCAGGAGGGATAGCGATGGCCAACGTGGAAGTGGATCGCATCATCGACAGGCATGGCAAGGATCGCTCCTCGTTGATCGCGGTCTTGCAGGATATTCAGGACAGCTTCAACTGGATAAGCGAAGATCATCTGGTGCATGTTTCCAAGAGGCTGAATTTGCCCCTGGTGGATGTGTACGGGGTTGCAAGCTTCTATCGAGCACTGAGTCTCGTGCCCAGGGGAAAGCATATTATAAAGATATGCAAGGGTACGGCATGTCACGTCCGAGGTGCGCAGCTTATCCAGGAGGAGCTGGAAAGGGCGTTGGATATCGAGGCAGGCGAGACAACCGATGACATGAACTTTACCCTGGAGACGGTCAATTGTGTTGGTACATGTGGCATGGCCCCCGTGGTCTTGGTCGATGACAAGTATCATCCAGCGGTAAAACCTCACCTCGCCAAGAAGCTTATCGTGCGCGAGGAGGAGGGCGAGGAATAATGAGCTTCAACTCGGTAAAACAACTGGAAAAGCGCCGTGAGTTCCTTGTTGGCGCTCGAAAGAAAGTCAAACGACGCATCATTGTTTGTGCAGGTACCGCATGTGTGGCTGGTGGTGCTTTTGACATTTACGATGCGTTGGTTGAGCAGGCAAAGGCGGCAGGGTTGGAACTGGAGATGGTGCTGGAAGACTGTGCTGGTGAGCATGCCAACGGTGGAGTCGATTATGTCTCTGGCAGTGGTTGTCATGGTTTCTGCCAGGTCGGTCCTTTGATCCACATCATGCCGGATGACATTCTGTACACCGGAGTGAAGGTCAGGGATGTCCCCAAAATTATCGAAAAGACTTTGAGCAATGGCGAAATTATTGAAAAGCTTTTGTTCAAGGACCCAGAGACGAAGAAACGTCTCAAGGGAAGGGAAGATATTCCTTTCTATAACAAGCAGCACCGTGTGGCTCTCGAATCCTGCGGGGTAATAGATCCCGAGAGCCTGGATGATTACCTGTCCCACGATGGGTACAAGGCCTTGGCAAAGGTCCTTTTCGAGATGTCGCCTGAGGCTGTTGTGGACGAGGTGGATAAGTCCGGTCTGCGTGGACGTGGTGGCGGTGGATTTCCCACCGGCAGGAAATGGAAATCGGCCCTAAAGGCGGTTGAAGAAAGCGGGGGACCTTGTTACGTCTTATGCAATGGTGACGAGGGCGACCCTGGCGCCTTCATGGATCGGTCCATAATGGAAGGGGACCCTTTTAAGGTCATAGAAGGCATGACTGTGGGAGCATTTGCTTTGGGATCGTCCGAGGGGTTTATTTACGTAAGGCACGAGTACCCCCTGGCCGTCAAGCGACTGGAAAATGCCATCAGTGTAGCGCGTGAAAATGCTCTCCTGGGTGACAACATCCTGGGGTCCGATTTGTCCTTCGATATCAAAATAGTTCGTGGTGGTGGAGCTTTCGTGTGCGGAGAATCGTCTGCCCTGATGCAGTCGGTGGAAGGTCGTGTTGGCGAGCCTCGACCAAAGTACATCCATTCCACCGAACGTGGTCTGTATGATAAACCATCCGTGTTGAATAACGTTGAGACATGGGTGTGTATTGCGCCCATCATCAACAAGGGCTCTGGCTGGTTTGCCTCCATGGGGACGGACAGATCCAAGGGTACCAAGGCGTTCAGTCTGGTTGGCAAGGTCAACAATACCGGTCTCGTAGAAGTTCCCATGGGCGCTACCATGAGGGAGATCATCTACGATATTGGTGGTGGAATCCTCAAAGGAAAGAAGTTCAAGGCTGTTCAGACCGGCGGTCCTTCCGGCGGTTGTCTGCCAGAGTCCAAGCTGGATCTGCCGGTGGATTTCGATACCCTGGTGGAAAACAACTCCATGATGGGTTCCGGTGGCATGATCGTCATGGACGAACGCAACTGCATGGTGGATGTGGCAAAGTATTTCGTGAATTTCTTGATCAACGAATCCTGTGGCAAATGCGTGCCGTGTCGTGAGGGATTGGTGCAGTTGCACGAAATTCTCCAGGGGATTTGTGAGGGTCATGGTCGTGAAGACGATATCGAACGTTTGAGGACTTTGTCCCATGCGGTCAAGACGGCAAGTCTTTGCGCTTTGGGCCAGACCGCGCCTAATCCGGTGTTGTCGACCCTGGAACATTTCGAGGATGAATATTGGGCTCACATCAGGGACAAGAAGTGCCCTGGCGGTGTATGCAAGGCTCTGATTACTTACAGTGTGAATGACAAATGTAATGGATGTACCCTATGCGTGAGAGCTTGTCCCGTAGAAGCTATTACAGGTGAGAAGAAAAAGATGCATCATATCGATGCTGACAAGTGTACTCGTTGTGGTGCCTGTGAGTCGGTATGCAACCAAGACGCCATTACTGTGGAGTAAGGCTATGAAGCTTACGATAGATGGAAAAGAATGCACCGGTCAGGCTGGAGAGACTCTGTTGGAGGTGGCTCGCCGCAACGGTGTTGATATTCCGACGCTATGTTACCACGAGGCATTGGAGCCCAGAGGGGCTTGCAGGATGTGCATGGTTGAAATCAGCAATCCCAAGCATCCTGGTTGGAAAAAATTAGTGGCTTCGTGTGTGTATCCCGTGGAGGAAGGCTTGGAGGTCAGGACCGCCACCGACGAGATCAAGGAAGTAAGAAAGACCCTCCTGGATCTCTTGATGGCCAGGACTCCTGATGCACCTGTTATCAAAGAAATGGCCAAGGAATACGGCTTGTCGAAGACCACCTTCAAGGAAAAACAACCTGCTGATGATTGTATCCTTTGTGGTATGTGCGTCAGGGTTTGCGAGGATGTTATCGGCGCTAATGCCATTGGTATGAGCGGCAGGGGAGTATATAAAAAGGCAGGACCTGCTTTGGGTAAGGCTTCGAGTGAGTGTATTGGTTGTGGTGCCTGTGCTCACGTATGCCCAACCGAGTGTATCGATATCATAGACGAGGGAATGACCAGGCGCATACCCCGCTGGGCAGATGTGGAGTTTGAGCTCGTGCCCTGCAGAATTTGCGGAAAACCCGTTTCAACTCGTCAGCATATCGACTTCGTTCGCAACAGGATAGGGGTTGGGCCGGAAGTGTTGGAGACTTGCCCGGACTGTCTTCGCAAGTTCTATGGCAGCAAAGTGGCTGTCGAAGGACATATGTAAAAGCCCTTGGGGGAAGGTTAGGAGCTACAAATGGCTGACAAAAAAAATATTATTTCCATCGATCCTTCGGTCACCAAGATTTTGGATTCTTGTGACGAGGGCGAAGTAAACACTTCTTGGGACAGGCTCGAAGAGCAAAAACCCCAGTGCGGATTCGGCTTGAGCGGTTTGTGCTGCAGACATTGTTCCATGGGGCCTTGCAATATCAACCCCTTTGGCGGAGAGCCGAGCAAGGGTGTTTGCGGCGCAACCGCAGACACTATTGCAGCCAGGCAGTTCATTCGCATGATAGCCGCCGGCGCTGCTGCTCACTCGGACCATGGCCGTGCGGTGGCGGAGACTTTCCTTGCCGCGGCCAAGGGCGAGGCCAAGGGATATGGCATCAAGGATGAGCAGAAGCTTTTGCAATTGGCGTTGGACATGGGCATTGAAATAGGTGACAGAGCTATCGAGGATATCGGTATAGACGTTGGAAAGGCTGCCTTTGACATGTTCGGCAGCCAGTTTGGTCCTATTTCTCTTCTCAAGCGCGCACCCCTGAACAGGCAGGCCATCTGGAGGGAAAACGGTCTGGAGCCTAGAGGTGTGGATAGGGAGATCGTGGAGATCATGCACCGGACCCACATGGGAGTGGACCACGATCCGGAAAATCTCATCAAGCAGGGTACGAGAGCAGCTCTGGGTGATGGGTGGGGCGGCTCAATGCTCGCCACCGAGTTGCAGGATATCATGTTCGAGACCCCCATGCCCTTGAGGGCGAGGGTAAACCTGGGTGTGCTGGAAGAAGACCAGGTAAACCTCATCGTTCACGGTCATGAGCCGTTGCTTTCTGAAATGATTGCGGTGGTGGCCCAGGATCCTGCTATGATCGACAAGGCCAAAAAAGTGGGTGCAAAGGGCATCAATCTTGCCGGGATGTGTTGTACGGCAAACGAGATCCTCATGCGCCACGGAATGCCCATCGCCGGAAATTTCCTCAACCAGGAAGTTGCCATAGCCACAGGCGCGGTGGACGCCATGACAGTAGATGTCCAGTGCATCATGCCGTCGGTGGCTGACATCTCCAAGGGTTATCACACCAAGATCATCAGTACGAATTACAGGGCCAAGTTCCCTGGTGCTACGCACATACAGTTCGAGGAGCACAACGCCATCGAGTCCGCCAAGGCCATAGTGGAGATGGCCATAGAGAACTTCCCCAACAGGGGTAAAAACCTGCGTATTCCCAAAGGAGAGCAAAGCGATCTTATCGCCGGCTTCTCCCATGAGACTATCAATTATCTCCTGGGCGGTGTCTTCAGAGCGTCGTACAAGCCACTGAATGACAACATCATCAATGGAAAGATTCGCGGAATAGCAGGTGTGGTGGGTTGCAATAATCCAAAAGTTACCCATGATGAAGCGCATCTCGAATTGGTAAAGGAACTGATAGCAAACGATGTTATCGTGCTGCAGACAGGCTGTTCGGCCCTGAGTGTGGCGAAGTTCGGATTGATGCTGCCGGAGGCTGCGGGTAAATACGCAGGTAAGGGACTTGCCGAGGTATGTGAAGCCGTCGGTATCCCTCCTGTCTTGCATATGGGTTCGTGTGTGGATAACTCGCGAATCCTAATGGCCGCCACGGCCGTGGTAAAAGAGGGCGGACTGGGCGATGATATCAGTGATTTACCCGCAGCAGGTGCTGCCCCTGAGTGGATGAGCGAGAAAGCCATTTCCATTGGTCAATATTTCGTTGCATCCGGAGTATACACCGTGTTTGGAACAACCTGGCCCACTAGTGGAGCACCCGGCCTGACTAATTACCTTTTCAATGACATCGAAAAGATGCTTGGTGGAAAATGGGACTTTGCAGTGGATCCCATGGTCCAGGCCCGCAAGATGATCGATCATATCGATCAAAAGCGTAAGGCTCTGGGCCTGGACAAGAAAAAGGAGCGAGTGTTGCTGGATATGGCCGCACGTCGCGAGTTGGACAAGGACATGGAAGAATCGGCCTGAGCCGGATTCAATTTGGGGAGATAGAGAATGTCAAAAATTATCGCATCCGCAGGTATCCGTGGCGCTCAGAAAATTTTTGCCCGCGTCTCGAAAAAGTACGACGAGGCTATGGAGAAGTTCGGTCCCAGCGCCGAGGTGAACTTTACCAACACAGGTTATTATCTGCCCATTATCTATGGAATCTTGGGTCACAAGATCGAAAAGTTGGAGGATATGAAGCCTGTGTTCGACCAGTGTAAGGTCCTCATTCCTCCACCAGTCCGCTCCGAGCATCACCTTCCGTATCTCGCCCCGGCCCTGGATGCCGGAATGGCCGCGTTGTTCCTCGAAGAAATGGAAGAAGGTATCCGTTATCTGGAAGAACCGGATTTTTATCTCAAGGGTGAGGATGTCACAGAGGACAATATCTGGTTGGGTGCCGCGGATGACGTCATCTTGAGAAAGAGGGGCGTTGAGTTCGTCGATGGCACTGCTCCTGGCTTTGCCGCCATATTGGGAAAAGCACCCACCGATGAAATCGCGGTGAAGATCGCGCAGGAACTTCAGGAGAAAAACCTCTATGTCTTCATGGCCAGTGGTCGTGATGGCGATGAAGGCTTTTCCGATCAGTTGGTGCGTGCCGGAGTCCAGATCGGTTGGCCCACCAGGCTGGTGTCTTTCAGTCCGTATACCAGTGGCGCTGTGTTCGCGGTTGGCTTTGCCACCAGGGCTGCCATGAGCTTCGGTGGTTTGGAACCAGGGGACTTCAGAAAGATCCTCATTTACAACAAGGACCGTATTTTTGCATTCGCCTTGACTTTCGGGGAGGTCACAGACGAGTGGTATGCCAATGGTCTGGGTATTGTAAATTATGGATTCCCTGTTATTGCAGACACTCCCATCCCGGAGGTCCTCCCTACCGGTGTTTGCACGTACGAGCACGTGGTTGCCAATGTCCCATATGACAAAATGGTCGCGCGTGCTGTGGAGGTCCGCGGTCTGAAGGTGGCCGTGACCAAGGTGGATGTACCGGTTGCGTATGGTCCTGCATTCGAGGGCGAGCGTGTTCGTGGTGATGCAATATACATCGAGGCAGGCGGACCAAAGGCCGATACCACCGTGGAGCTTGTCACCTCGGCCGAGATGGATGAAATCGAGGATGGAAAGATCGAAGTTGTTGGTCCGAACATCGATGACATGAAAAAAGGCGATCGTATCGGGCTGGCAATCAGGGCGTGGGTGGCTGGACGAACCATGCAGGAGGATTTCGAGCCTATCCTGGAAAGACAGGTCCACCACTTGGTCAATTACGCCAAGGGTGTGATGCACATAGGCCAGAGGGATATCGCCTGGATACGAATCTCTGAAGACGCTGTCAAAAAGGGATTCCGCATGGAGCACTTTGGGCAAATTTTGCACGACAAGTTCCACCAGGAGTTCGGTGGTATCTGCGACAAGGTCCAGGTGACTGTTTATACAGATCCTGAAAAGGTAAAGGAGATCCTCGAAGAAGCCCGTGCCAAGTACGCCATACGTGATGCCAGGGTCGAGGGCATGGTGGACGAGGATGAGCCCGTGTTCTATTCTTGCACCTTGTGCCAGTCTTTTGCTCCTACCCATGTTTGCGTGGTCACTCCTGAAAGGCCTGGACTTTGCGGTGCTTATTCGTGGCTGGATTGCAAAGCTGCCTACGAGATTGATCCTACGGGTCCCAACCAGCCCATTGAAAAGGGTGAGACCATTGATGCCTTCAAGGGCCAGTGGACCGGCGTCAACGAGTTTGTGAAAAAAGCATCTCGGGGATCAGTGGACTTTTATAACGCTTATTCAATCATGGATAGCCCCATGACGTCCTGTGGTTGTTTCGAATGTATCAGTGCCCTTGCTCCTATGTGTAATGGTCTCATGACCGTGGACAGGGATTACTCAGGGATGACTCCTTGCGGTATGAAGTTTACCACCTTGGCGGGAAGCGTTGGTGGCGGAGCCATAACCCCAGGATTCGTTGGACATTCCAAGTACAATATAACAAGCAAAAAATTCGTAAAGGCTGAAGGTGGCATTCTGCGCTTGGTGTGGATGCCCAAGAGGCTGAAGGAGGAGATCAGGGATAAGTTTACGGCTCTTGCGACCGAGCTTGGTGTACCGGATCTGATTGAACGTGTTGCAGACGAGACTGTTGGAATTACAGAGGAGGAGATCCTTCCTTTCCTCACTGAAAAAGAGCATCCTGCCCTAACCATGGATCCAATAATGTAGTTTGTGCCCGAAAGGAGGCATCCGATGGGCCTGTCTGGTATTCAGATTTTTCAGCTACTTCCTAAAACCAATTGTAAAGAGTGTGGTGTGCCAACCTGCCTTGCTTTTGCCATGAACCTGGCTGCAGGCAAGGCCGAGCTTTCTCAGTGCCCATACGTGTCAGAGGAGACCAAGGCTAAGTTGGCCGCAGATTCGGCTCCTCCCATTAGAACAGTCGAAATCGGAACTGGTGATGACGCTTTCAAGATAGGTGGCGAGACTGTTCTTTTCAGGCACGAAAAGACTTTTTACAATCCTACCGGTCTTGCCATGTTGGTGGCGGACGACGAACCTGAAGAGTCCATCGCTGCTAAAATCAAAAGGTTCAACGATTTGGTATACATTCGTGTCGGCTTGACTCTCAAAGGTGATGCGGTAGCGGTGAAGTGCAACTCGGGCGACAAGGACAAGTTCGGCAAGCTGGTCGAGAGGGTCAAGGC
>CAYSLH010000171.1:0-10810 GCA_964431605.1 uncultured Myxococcales bacterium | reverse complement strand
GTATCATGCAAACGTAATGACCTTGAACCCTGTACCGGAACAACTTCCCCCACCTGCATCGATGGTTCCTGCGCAAGACCGAATTTTTGGCGGGGTGCTGGTGCCTGGCTCTGTGGTTTCGTCCATCGAACAAACACCCCTGACTGAAGCCGAACGAGCGACCCCCTTGGCCTTTTCTCCTCTCGTGGACGTACTTTCGCGATGGGACTACTCCAAGGCCCAGCCCCTGGACGAGGCCCGCACATCTATTCGTTCCGAAAGCTGGGGTAACCCCAAGAGCATCCAGGTCACAACCCAGCAGGCCACTGAACTCTATCGACACGAGGATTCGTCCCAGGGCACAGAGCAGTGGTGGGTCAAGATTGAATTCGCGCCGTGGGCCGCGATCTTCGAAAACATGCCGGACGAAGATGGTGATGGATACCCGGAGATATATGGACGGCTTGCTCCAAGGCTGATCTCCAGACCTGTCATGGACTATACCAGGAAGCAATATGCTGAAAAACTCCTGGACGCGCCACAGGTCAAAGCATGGGTAAACGAATTGGCCTCTTACTGGTACCCGTCTTACAACACCGATGTTTTTGACATGGCAGGCAGCAAGGTCTGGCCCACCGAGGACACCGAACCTGAAGTTCTGGCTGAACTCCACGGACTGAAGTTCGAAAATCCGACCGCGATAATCATAGGAAAACCCCGCGGGAAGCCGGTTTACAACGTTTTTCTGGTAGAAGGCATCTCTCTTTCTGACCACGGCGCGACGTCGGCCAAAGAGCAAAAGTCATCAGAACCAGTCAACAGGACCATAAGCGCCATTACACAACCTCAAAAAAAGCTCCTGTCTTCACAGTTGGAAAAACAAGGTGATGGTTCGTGGGAAAAGTGGGCCAAGAAGGTATCCCGGTTTCACAAGCAACTCAAAAATGCACTGGCAAAACGGCCTTCCTCTCTCAAGGCATTGGTGGGACGCGATGGTTTCTTGTTCTTCAGAAACTCCATAAGATATGTCATAGGTGGAGATCTCCAAAAACAGCCTGCAGGAAAAAACCCCTTTCGAACTATCGTAGACTTCAAAGACTACCTGGCCGAACAGGGGGTGGACTTTCTCTTTGTCCCCATTCCCACCAAGCTGGAGGTATTTCCAGATAAGTTTCTCCATGGAAAATTCCGACTCGGTTCCCTGCCCGTTCTCAACCCATATGGTCGAAAGCTCCTCATGGAACTTTCCGAGGCAGGGGTGGAGATAATCGACCTTCTTCCCGTTTTTCTAAAGGATCGTTCCGCACAAAAAAAGGGCCAGGAGCTTTCCTACCAGGCGCAAGACACCCACTGGACAGATCGCGGTCTGAGGATCGCCGCTCGTATGATCGCTGAACGAATCAAGAAGTACCCTTGGTACAAGGAGATTGCGAAAAAGCCGGTGAACTTCACCCAGACGAAGGTCACGTTCAAACACGAGGGAGACCTGGTTTCACGCCTGGCGGATCGGGAGAAAAACCGGTACAAGCCCCAAACCCTAGTGGGTTGGCGTGTATCAGGCCCGGATGAAAAACCCTATGACGACGATCCCCAAAGCCCCATCGTGGTTCTGGGAGACAGTTTCACCGGAGTGTATGAAAGGACCTACTGCAGAAACGCCGGCGTGTCCGCTCACATCGCACGCCTCATAGACTACCCGGTGGACCTGGTGATGAGTTACGGAGGAGGCCCCAACGTGAGGAAAAAACTTCTCAGGCGAGGGCTTGACTCCCTGAGAAGCAAGCGCTTGGTAATATGGATGTTCGCGGCTCGTGACCTGTATGATTACTGGGAAGACTGGGAGCCCTTGACCATACCGAAAAATCCATAGGAGAAGCTCGTACATGCCACGGCTTATGACAGTGATAGTGGTTTGTTTATGTTCATCACTGTTTGCCGCTTGCACACGTGACGAACTTTGCACCACCTCAGACGACAGCCTCACCAGGGCACTCTTGAAACTGTCGGACGAAGCAAGCACTCGACTTTCCGCCAATGCGCCAAGGGCAGACACCATGGCCAGGCTCCATACCCTCTGCGTGGAAGCCCAAAAGGCCGTTGGACACAGCAGGGGTGAAGCGGCTGTCGATAGACTGAATGAGTTTTTATTCAAAAAATCAGGTTTCAGGCGGGAGGTCGATGATCCGGATATTCGCTTCATGCTGTTGCCCTACGTGGTGCGACACAGGCAGGGGTCATGTCTCGGGTTGGCAAGCCTGTATGTGGTCTTGGCCCGTGCCCTTGACATGCCCATAAGACCAGTCCTGGTTCCAGGACATATCTTTGTTCGTCTGGCAAAAAAACATTCTCATGTGAACATAGAGCTATTTCACCAGGGTGAATTCATGCCGGATGACTGGTATCGAAAAAAATGGCGGGTTCCTAATCACGTAAGCTCATACATGAGAGAGCTTACCGATGAACAATTCGTCTCGGTATTGCTGTTCAATTTGGGTAACGAGTATCGAACGAGGGGACTTCTGGACCAAGCCCTTGAAAAGTACTCAGCCGCCTCTGAGGGATTTTCGGATTTTGCCGAAGCTCATGCCAGCATGGGACTCGTGTATCAAATGCAGGGAAAGCTCCAAAAGGCCATGGATTCGTACCTTCGTGCAAAACATATACAACCAGGACTCGAGGGCCTCGACGGAAACATGCGAAAACTCAAAAGACAGCCTGACTTCTTGCAATCACCATCTGTGGCGGACTAGCAGGAAACACAGTAAAAGAAACAGGGCCCGGATGCCTGATGCAGGCGCAGACGAGCAGCCTGCGCAACCACCCGAGACGACCAACTCAGATTCTCCTGGAGAGGACTCGCTACCGAGATCCCCCTGGGTCGTATCCCCTCCATCGTCTACCCCTGGATCTCCCGCACCATCGTCTTGCACGCTACCGTCTTGTGCGTCGACGTCTGTTGTTGTGCCTGCGTCTTGCATGCCGGCGTCCTGCTGTCCTCCATCTCCGCCATCAGTGGTCTGTTCGTCTTGCCAATGGAAGATTTCGATACCAGCCTCGAACACATCTCCATCACTGCTGGCCTCGATCTGCATACCATCACCATCCGAGACGGTTATGTCGAATTCCTTTACCAAGGCCCGGTTGGTCGAACCTGCTTGTGACGACACGTCAAAATCGTCGAGGATCTGTTCGCCCTCGACGAAATAGTTCATGTGCCTGTCTGTGTATTTATCCGCAAAATGCAGTCTCAGGAGGTATCTTCCGTCAGGAATTTGGAAGCTGTATGAATGAGGACTGAGATGCCTGACGCTCTTGTATACTTCCGGCGGGGCCGCGTTTTGTACGCCGCTGGTATCCACCGTGTCAGGATTGACGTAGTCTTCGCCGCCAGTCACGAACGGATCGTCTCTCAGCCAACCATCCACATCATGGTCGTTGCTGCCGCAGTTGATCCTCAAGGGCAACAAGGTAGACACCACCTCCACAGTCGCGGATCCCTGGACTCCTCCGGAACTTGCGGTGACGACGAAAGAGCCGACGGTTCCATCGGAAGTAAAAACGCTGGTATGTTCAGACGCTTGGAGTGAACTGGATTGCGGCTCCATGCTGCCGCCGCCGGATACGGACCAAGCCATGTCGCTGTCGATGGGGTTGCCGTTTTGGTCTTTCGAATATGCCGCAAGCTCGCTGCTGCCACCATCGGTAATGGTGGAGCTGTGAGCCACTACCTCGATGGAGGTCAGTACAGGTGGGTGGGCCCCCCAGAGGTCTCCAACGTACAGGTGGGGCCACTGATCATTGTGGGGATCATTGGTGAGCCTCTCCCTATTGTCATTACCTCCTGACAAGGGATGGATAAAGACCTCGTAGTCACATGTATCGTGGTCATGACAGCCGGTGGTGGCACCGTACATCAACCAATTACCGTCCGTGGAAATCCTGGGAAAATACTCGTGGCCCCAGTCGTCATCCGCGTGGGCCACCACCGGAGTATAAGAGGAACGGTCCTGACGATCACTTATCTTCATGTGATAGACGTCCGGTTCGGTATCGCAGTATGTTCCACCACAAACATGATAGACCCATTGGCCTGATGGAGGGGTTGTGGGCTCACAACCCCTGCCGATAAACCAAACATCGTCCTTGTTGTTCAAATCCAGCAACACGGCGGCGTGATATGCGTCGAAGGTTCCGTTTGTCCCGGTGTAACCGTTGCGGTACCTGTCTGTCCACGTAACGAGCCATCTACCATCCGCGCTCAATCCTGTGGGACTCCATCTCTTGGGATCCATTCGGGAAAAGTCGCTTTTGTGCAACCAGAAAGTGCTTTCGCCCGTCTCAGGGTCCACCTTGTACAAATCGTCGTTGGAATCCATGCACACCACCCTGCTGCCGTCCCAAAGCCAGAACTTAGGCTTCCCATCGAAAATTTTCTTATCCTCGCTTTTGTCCCAGCGCATGACCCTGGTCTCACCCAGGGGTACCGTCTCGTAAGCGATCCACCTGCCGTCCGGCGACCACATGGGCATGCGGGCTCCCGTATTCGTAAGCCTGGTAACCTGTGTACCATCCGCCTTCATGAGGTAGATCTCATGCCTGTCATCCTGTCGATCCGATGCCCAGACTATCCATCCGTTGGACGGGTGATCTGCCCATGCGGGGGTAGACAGCATAGATGCGAACAAGACCAACGACGAGGTCAGATAAAAACTTGAATTATTGCAAAACATCCCACACCTCCGGCGTCACGGCAGCTTCTCGATGCAAACCCGATACTGTCGCTCCTCCACAACCCTGAGCGCTCCTATTCTGCTCAATATACCGACAAGTCTATCATATGCGTTCTTTTTGGTCAGCTTCGCCCTGGTTCCGCTCACCTGTCTCCAGGCGTCCTGTCCCAATTCGAGCGGATCCCACAGGTAGTATGTCAATTGCCATTTTTCCCTCAACAGCTCGTACAGAAGCCTTGCGTCAGATACCCACGGTGCTTTTTCAAGCCGGTCCACTTGTATCCCACGCACGAAGTCCTCCGGAGAAAACACCCCCATGAGTTTTCCGTCTATATACACTCGAGCCATGGTTTTCAGGCCGGTGATGATCATCCTTCTGGAAGAAAACCTCCCGGGATTGGGCACCAGGGCTAATGCTTCGAGTGCCCTGCGAGGCAGGTATATGTTATCGTTGGGATGGGAAAAGCTAATGCATGCCGTGTGGTCTTTCCAACTCAGCACAGACACGTCAAAGGACACGAGCATGTGCTGCCTGCTGTTTGTGGGGTCGAGCCTGTCCAACAACACGCCGGCTATTACCAGGTGCCCGGCCTGTCCGGGATGAATATTGTCCTTCATCAACGACACATGTGGATAAAATTCTTTTGCCTTCTCAAGTGCCCTTGCAAACGGGGCCTGGATATCCACGAACGGCACCCTTCGCCTGGAGGCCAGGTCTCTGAGTCCTTCGGCCATTTTCAAAAGCATCCGGTTGTAGCGCTTTTGGCTGTAACTTACCGAATCCATGCAGGTGGGAGAAAGCAATACCAGATCCGCTTTGGTGTTGGTTTTGACAAGGTCGACTATCTCATCCATGCCCGCAAGGTAAAATCGGTACAGCAATGGATTGTAACCTCGATACCCACCATCGTTCATACCGAGCATTACGAACACCAGGTTGGGATCCAGTGGATACAGGTCCCTCGCCAACCTCTCCACCACGCCTGAGGCGGTATCACCACGCACCCCCAGGCTCACGAACCTGATCTTAGCTTCAGGATGCCTCCTGATGAAATAGGCTTCTATGTACTCAGGATAATAATCCTGCCAGGTAATAGAATCACCCACAAAGGCCACGGTATTCCCATCAGTTGGGACTGGTATGGCAAGTTCCTGCGTGTTTTGCCCGGCCCTGGTGGAAAATCCCCAAAAGACAACGAGCCCCAACAAAACGAACCTCTGGGTATGGCCCATACTAGCCTCCATCATGATCCGTACCGCCTGAGGTAAGCCCTTCGATCCGAATCAGTATCGACCTTGCGCTTGCGTTGAATGGGTCTTTTTCCAAGACCAGCTTGGCATAGGCCACGGATTGTTTCAAATCACCAGATTCCAAAGCCATTTGCGAAAGGAGCACAAGGGAATCGGCATCATCTGGGTATTTTTTCACAATAGCTTTACAAACTTCCCTGGCCGCCTCCTTGTCTCCTCCAAGGTAAAAACTCCTGGCCAAAAGGGCCCTGGCCTGCCGTCCCTTTGTGCTAGCGAGAATCTCAGAAGCCAGGCCATGCTCTCCGACCTGGTTCAGCAACAGGCCCAGGTTTACCAACGCCTGCTGGAGCACGTCGTCTTGGTTTGCGAACCGGACCGACAGGGAACGTGCGATTCGCGCCACCTCTTCCCTGTCTGAAAGGTCCACCTGGGTGAGGTTCTTGCTGCTTGCGGCGAACAGGACCTGCGTTCCATCCGTGTAAACCAAAGTCCAACCGGGATTTGCGTAAAGAAAGCCTATGAGCTTGGCGTACCTGTTTGGTTGATTGACAGGAAGCATGGCCACATCCAAGTCGTGTTGTTCGCTGAAGGCTTCAAAAAGTTCAGGATGGTCCAGCATGTCCAGGTAACTTCGGAACTCATCCTGAGTCCTCAAAACCAGCCGGCCATCCATATAGGGTCTTGCGTTTGGAAAAAAACGCCAGATCAAGTACCCACCATAGCGTACGGAGTTGAAAAAGTCTCCATGGAGCTTCAACCTTTCCACTTCATCGGATGCCTTGGTTGGAATACGAAAGGGAGCAGGCTCGGACAGGGGAGTTCTGGAAGACAGGATAGAGACGAGGGGCAGCGAAAGGAGCACAAAGGCTCCAAGAGCGAAAGCAGGGTGTTCGACCACCCTGCACAGAAAAGCATACCTGTTGGCATGCCGGGCGTTTTCAAAAGCCCGGGCCAGGTTCGCGATTATCACGGGTGCTGCGACCCAATAAAACAGGAGCAGATTCCTATTGGCCACAAGGGCAGGCACGAGCATGGCTACGATCAAAAACAGCCTGCTCAAAGACACTCGCTTCATACTCAGCCAAAAAGATCCTGCCGCGGCCAGCAGTACGGAGGAAAACACAATCATGGACAGGACATTGGTTCTTCCCAACAACCAGGAAGGGATATTCTCTGACACGTTCAGCTCAAAGAGATCCATCGACTGTGATCCTATGCGGGCAAACAGCTTGAAGGGGATCACGATTCCATCCACTCCGTACGGAGTTACCATGGACGCAGCCGCTATTATCAAAAGCAAGATCCCGAGAGAAACGATGGACCTTTGGTTCATGTCGCAGCCAAACCCACTAAGTCCCATCCTTTTCAGAAACAAACCCAGGGCCTCACCTGCGAAAAAGCATCCGACTATGACCACCCCCAGGGGGAACAGAGGCTGCGTGTTTGCCCACACGATCTGAACCACTACAAGCGGCAGAAGATATCGCCACTCGTGATGGTTTGTGTATCTGGTCAAAAAGTACAAAAACAGTGCCATAAAAAACAGGCTGAAGATGATCGGTCTCGCATAAACATATTGGTATCCCGCCAGCACTAATATCGCCAGTATCACAGAGGCCAGGGGTCGTGCATGGTCAGAGGCAGACAATGACGATGCGAAAAGCACGACCACGGAAATTGCGAACAAAAAACTCTTACCCAAAACAAGCCCCAGTTGTCCTCCTAAGTTCCAAAGTAGAAACACCACGACCTGAAAAAGCCAGTGTACGTCGATCCACGTTCTGCCCTGGGTGGAGAGAGAAAACCGATCCACCACAGGAAGGCTGTGGGTCTGTAAAATCTCCCGTCCCGCGGCGAGGTGCCACCAGATATCAGTATTGACGAGGGGAAAGGCAACAGCCAGGAACGAAAAAACGAACAATATCCAAGGCAACAGCGTCTGTGGTAATGGTCTGGTCTTTTGTGCTGCCAGGTTCATTCAACAAGCTGCCGCAAGCAACATGCCCCGGCCTTACGCCTGCGGATAATCCAAAAGACAAAAACGCCGAGGGCGAACCAACTAAAGGAAGAACCTCCGCCACAGAAGCATCCACCACGATCATCGAGACCCTGCTTGAGTTCCGTAACTTCCAGTGTCATGGACTGGCTCACAGGTCCGTCGAAGCCGGTGGCGGTCAGTACGTACTGCGTTGTGGCCACAGGGCTTACCTCCATGGATCCCGTGGGCTCGACCTGGTTGCCGTTTATGTCCAGTTGATATGGATTGGACACAGACCAGCTCAAAACCGCGCTGTCGCCCGTGACAATGGAACCTGGTTCCACCATGAAAGAATCTATCCCTACCGGCTGTGGTTGCTGGTTTACCTTCACCTCTACCTGCTTCGTATCCACATCATCCACCTTGGAACTGGACGCCACCAATTCGTAAGTCGTCGTAGTATCCGGCGACAAGGTCATGGCGCCGTCGTTTTGTACCTCTTGTCCATTCAACTCGACCAGATCAGCGAAACTGGTCTTCCAGGACAATGTCACATCTTGTCCAATTTCGATGGTCCAGCTTTGAGGGCCGAAAGAATCTATATGCGGCCTGGGCGGAGGTGGATCGCTCGGTTGGCCAATCCACAAATCCGGCCAACCGTTGAACCCACCTTCTGCCAGGAGCTGGGGCTCGCCAACTGTTTTTTTGCCGGGGCTTGCCTGGTCCAGACTGTAAATATAAATATCATAAGGTCCCGAGTTGTGATCGTCGTCTGTGGAATGACCGGCCAAGACCCATTTTTCATCGCTTGATATGCCAGGGTGATAACACAGATCATCGCTGGAAAAGGCCGGCACGAGAAGTTGGTCTTCCTTCCTGTCTGCTACACCTGGCGCCTGGCCCCAACGAATTCCGTGATCTCTACCAGCGATGAGCCCCCATTTGCCGCTCGGTGCAATATAGGGCATACACCCAACGCTTCCCGCCCTTGCCAGCAGATGGAACTCAGGCGGGTGTAGACTGATGGCTCCCACCCCGGATACATCCTGCTCCCCCCTGGTCCTTGCGGCAAACCAGGTCGCATCCGGGGACATGAAGCATTCGTTCATATCGGTGATGTCCGAAAAATAATCCCTTGTGATAAAGACCTCCACCCGCTCCGTCACGCCCCCGTAATCATCCAGCGTAACCCTCATGATCCTCGTATGCTGACTTCCCCCATCCTCGTCCACCTGCGAGTAATAAAGTCTCCCATCTTCTCCCCAACTGGGCCAGTATCCATTGTCGTCGATCTTTATCTCTTCACGGCCGTCACCGATTCCATGAATGGATACGATGTACAGCTTCCACATCTTAGTCTGGTGGTAATTCTGTCCGGGCAGCTTGGCCTTGGCATAAGCCACCCACTTGCCGTCCGGGCTGATTTGGCATTCGATATCCTCACCAGGAGTTGCGCTGGTCAGGGGTTTTATATCTGTCTTGTCCGGTAGAGTCATACGGTAAATCTTTCTGGTCTCAGGGCTTCGCGCTTCTCCCTTGGTCCAAACGAAATATCCCGTCGGAAGCTCCGCCCCGGCCGCTGCTGCGGTGGATAACACCATGGTGGCAACTAAAATCAGACTAGGTTTCATTTTTCCTCTTATTCATTTTGGTGGAAAACAAAAGGGCCACAAATAAACCAAAAAGCCAAAAACAACCAGATGGACGATGGGTTGCACAACCGCAGCCGCCCACGAGTTCTACATCGTTGCCTACATCGATATTGTCAATGCCTCCTTCTTCGTCCGCATCCTGTACCGATCCATCATCTCCCGCGTCCACGGCTCCGCCGTCATCTCCAGCGTCCACGGCTCCGCCGTCATCTCCAGCGTCCACGGCTCCACCCTCATCTCTCGCGTCTACAGCTCCACCATCTTCTCCCGCATCCGCATCCAAATCCGCTCCGTCCTCGCCGTCGTAAGCATCCATCCCGCCATCGTGGACATGGCCGGATGGAATGAACAGGCTCGGGGAATGGTCCTCTCCACTATCAAAGGTTACCCGCACTGCAGACTCCTGGGGTTCGCCTATTTTCCACAGCCAAATTTCCCTCGTTCCATTGGACTTGGGCCCATCGAAAATCTTTGCTCCGAAAGCCACCCATTTTCCATCGTTGGACACTCGTTGACCATGAATATAGAAGTGGCTGCACTCGCAAGTGTTTTCCACCCCGATGAAGTGAACCGAATCACTTACAGACGGGCCGCTTTGGTCAAACTGGGTTATCAGCACCGGACGATTGGACGTCCTGGCGGTAGTCATCAAATAGCTTCCGTCAGGAGCCCAGGCCGGGCTGCAATCGCCTCGCCGCATCATGGAGTTTGCGATATAAGTTTGGTTCTCCAGGTCCACAATCTCTGTTGTGTGTTCAGGTGTCGTGCGAAAAGTAAGCAGAAACCTTCCGCCCATGCGGAGTTCCGCCGCCTGCGAAACCTGCTGACCATTGTACGGGGACTGGCGGGAATCGTAAATGGTGTTGGTCTGTCCGGAATCGAGATCGTACTTGGTAACGACATAACCTCCTCCCACCACCGCTGTGATGGATTTTCCATCCCTTGTCCAGCTCGCATCCGTACCACCCGGAATAACCCTCGTGGCATTTGAAAAATCCGCATCCATGATGAAAACCCCGGAAGGCTCCCTTACGAACAGGATCTTGCTTCCGTCCGGCGACCAACGGGGATTGGCCTCCGTTGCTCCATCCGGCGAGATGAGTCTGGGTTCGGCATCGCCGATATTCATGTAAAAAATGCGATCTTCGTTTACCCACAAAAGCCGGGCGTCAGGCAACCTGGCGGAGAGTTCATCCAGGGCCTGTTGCTCAGATGGTGTG
>CAYSLH010000170.1:0-10938 GCA_964431605.1 uncultured Myxococcales bacterium | reverse complement strand
CGTGGGCACCAAGATGGATCGAAGCATCGAAATCATTGCAATCTTCACCCACCTTTATTCCATCACCATCCTTGTCGTTGGGATCGGAAATATCCACACATTTGCCCAAAAAACATGTCTGGAATTCATCCTGGCAGGCAGGGTTGCACTCATCGGTCCCGGAATAGACACAAGTGTTGCTCTCGCAAACAAGAGGACTCCTGCAATCGCTCGAGGTGTCACAAAAATCTCCCTGACCAGCCAAGTCCCCTCCACATTGAACAACAAGCAGAGTGAAAACAGCAGCCATGGACAAAGAAAACAACCAATTCTTTAACATAGACAAACTCGCCTCCCTGTGACAGGGATATCTTGTAGAATCTAACACGCTCGGGACTGGATGCGCAAGTTGACTAGAACTCGATTTTTGCAAGAAGCACGGTAAGATAAGGGAAAACAGCACTGGCCCCGTGATGGGTCGGCATCCTCCCGGACGGCCTTGGTGCCATTGAGACCATGATACGGCTCGAGGTGAAGTCCCAGAAACGCTTGAATAATTTAATACCAGGATTTAATCTTGCCCACAGGAGGATTGCCCATGGGACTTTTAGAACACATCGATTCGCCCATGGATCTACGGCGCCTCGACGAAAAACAACTACCAACCCTAAGCAGAGAAATCCGCGCTCGGATCATCGAGATTATAACGGAAAACGGTGGACATCTTGCTTCCTCCCTCGGCGTGGTGGAGCTAACCCTTGCGCTCCATTATGTTTTCGAATCTCCCATGGATCCCATCGTATGGGACGTTGGTGATCAGGCGTATACGCACAAGCTCATCACCGGCAGGAGGGATCGTTTTCACACTATTCGAAAACCAGGCGGACTGAGCGGCTTTACAAAAAGATCCGAAAGTGAACACGACGTGTTCGGAGCAGGACACGCATCCACATCCATCAGCGCAGCCCTTGGAATGGCCGAGGCTAAACGCCTTAAAGGTGAACGGGGTCGTGTGGTAGCCGTTATCGGAGATGGAGGCATGACCGGAGGGCTGGCCTTCGAAGCCCTCAACCATGCAGGTTCGTTGGACCGGGACATCATCGTGATCCTCAATGACAACGGCATGTTCATCTCCGATCACGTCGGAGCCATGAGCAACTGGTTTTCCAGGAAACTCACCACCAGAGCATTCAACCTCATGCGGCGCAGGACAAAAGATCTTCTGACAGGATTTCCCCGATGGGGTGACGTGATGCTTCAATGGATGAGACGTGGAGTCGAGAGCACAAAGGCTCTGCTGACACCTGGTATACTTTTCGAGGGGTTGAATTTCCAATACGTTGGTCCGGTAGATGGACATGACATCCCTACCCTTTTGTCCACATTGCGTAATGTCAAAATGCTCGACGGCCCGGTCCTCGTACACGTACAAACGGTCAAGGGACGGGGGCTATCGTGCGCCGAAGACGAGCCCACGAAATTCCATGGTATATCCCCGGCACACCCTGATGGAGGCAAGGAAACACCCAGTGGAATAAAGCCCAAGACCTATACCCAGGTCTTTTCCGAGGCTCTGCTGCGCCTTGCTGAAAATGACGAACGGATAGTAGCCATAACAGCGGCCATGCCTGACGGAACAGGACTTTCCGAATTCGCCAAGAGATTCCCCGACCGTTTCTATGATGTGGGCATAGCCGAGGAACACGCGGTGACATTCGCAGCGGGTCTCGCTTGTGAAGGGATGAAGCCAGTGGTGGCCATTTACTCCACCTTCCTACAACGAGCATACGACGAAATCATCCACGATGTGTGCTTACAAGGTCTTCCGGTAACGTTTTGTCTCGACAGGGCTGGAATAGTTGGAGATGACGGCCCCACTCACCATGGCGTATTCGATCTCAGCTACCTTTCCTGCATACCAGGCATGGTGGTGATGGCTCCATCGGATGAGTCGGAGCTGGAAAATATGCTCAGAACCAGTCTGGATATAAACGGCCCCGTGGCCATCAGGTATCCTAGGGGCAAGGCCACTGGAATCGACCTGCCGGACGATCCAATTCCACTGGAAATCGGGCGGGGTAGAGTCGTCATAGAACCATCCACGAAACCACAACTACTGATCATATCCATTGGCACCATGCTGCAACCAGCCCTCCAGGCTGCCAAAATACTTAGCCAACAATACGACATCCACGCGGTCGTGATAGACGCCCGTTTTGCCAAACCCTTGGACCAAACGCTCCTGGTACGCTTTGCCAAAAAAACAGGCAGGGTACTGACCGTGGAAGAAAACGCCATTTCGGGCGGATTCGGTCACCAGGTCTCGGCCATGTTCCAGGACCAGGGGCTGGATGTACAGGTCGCATCCCTGGGCATAAGCGACAAATTCGTCCCCCACGGCTCTCCTGCCGGGCTCAGGGCAGAGTTGGGACTCGACCCATCCGGTATCGCGAGGGCCGGTGTTTCGATGTGCCAAAAAAGCGCCACCCTCATGGATAACAGCGCCTGAGAAACCTTTTGATTCATGCCGGAATCCAAAACGAAAATACGACTCGATCAACTGATGGTTCAAAGAGACCTGGCACCCAGCAGGACCAGGGCACAGGCGCTCATCATGGCAGGCCGCGTGGTGGTAGGCGACAACCGCGTGGACAAACCAGGCACAAAAATTGCGCCAGACTCAGCCATACGCGTAAAGGGAAAGGACCATCCATATGTCTCCAGGGGCGGAGTCAAGCTGGAACACGCTCTGAAACACTTCGGCATAGACGTTGCCGGGTTCGTGGCTTTGGATGTGGGTGCGTCCACCGGAGGATTCACCGACTGTTTGCTGCAAAGGGGTGCCATACGAGTGTTCGCCCTTGACGTGGGCAGAGCGCAGCTTCATCAGAAGCTCAGGGATGATCGACGGGTGAAGGTTATGGAACGATTCAACGTTCGAAACCTCACACCCCGGGACCTCGACGAGAAGGTAGATCTAGCGGTTTTCGATCTGAGTTTCATCTCATTGGAATTGGCGTTGCCACCGGTTTTGGGATGCCTGAAGTCAACAGGAAAAATCATCTCTCTGGTCAAACCACAGTTCGAGGTAGGCAAAGGCAAAGTGGGCAAGGGAGGGATTGTGCGCGACGAAGCCCAACGGCTATTTACGGTGGAAAAAATCCAACGGCTGGCTATTCAACTCGGCCTGGATTCTCAAGGATATGTCCGCTCCCCGATTACCGGTGCGCAAGGCAACGTGGAATACCTTCTGTACCTAAGCCTACCACAACAGAATGAAATCAAAACTCAGCCTGGCGAGGAGCCCTTGGGAACGGAATAACGTCCCGGATGTTCGCCATTGACGTACAGAACTGTATCATCCTCTCGAAGCCCAGTCCGAAGCCGGCATGGGGCACTGTACCGAACCTCCGAAGATCCCGATACCACCAATAGTCTTGTTTATCGAGGCCTAGCTCGTCGAGGCGGGCATCGAGCACATCGAGGCGTTCTTCCCTGGCAGAACCACCGATAATCTCCCCAACCCTGGGCACCAGGACATCCATGGCGGCAACAGTCTTGCCATCATCGTTCTGTCTCATGTAGAAGGCCTTTATTTCCTTTGGATAGTCCATTACCACCACTGGCTGTTTGAACTTTTCCTCGGTCAGATAACGCTCGTGCTCACTCTGGAGATCGATCCCCCACTTTACGGGAAAATCGAAGGATCGTTTCGCCTTGCTCAAAACATCCACTGCCTCGGTATATGATATACGTCTGAACTCTGTCTCCACGATGTGCTTGAGTCTTTCGAGCAGAGCCTTGTCCTTGTCGATCCACTGGTTGAAAAACTTCATATCATCGCCGCGCCTGGTGAGCAGATCGTCGATGAGATACTTGAGAAAATCCTCGGCCAAGTCCGCATCATCATCGAGGTTGGCAAATGCCATCTCCGGTTCTATCATCCAGAACTCACTCAGGTGCCTGGATGTGTTGGAATTCTCCGCACGAAAAGTTGGGCCGAATGTATAGACCCTGCTCAACGCGCAGCAGTATGTCTCCACACTCAACTGGCCAGACACGGTCAACCTTGCTTCACGTCCGAAAAAATCCTGCTCGAAGTCCACTTGGCCATCGGGTGTCATGGGCAGGTTCAAAAGATCCAAAGTGGAAACGCGAAACATTTCTCCCGCTCCCTCACAGTCAGAAGCCGTTATGATGGGGGTGTGGACGTAGTAAAAATCACGCTCATCGAAAAAGCGATGAATGCCGACGCTGAGACAATGTCGTACTCTGGCCACCGCCCCAAAGGTGTTGGTGCGAGGCCTCAAGTGAGCAACCTCCCTGAGATACTCGAAGCTCTGCCTCTTTTTCTGTACCGGGTAGGAATCCGGGTCGTCTACCCATCCGAGAATCTTGATCTCTTGGGCCTGCAACTCCACCTTTTGTCCCTTGCCCTGCGACTCCACCAGTTTACCTCGAACCTCTATGCTGCAGCCGGTTGTCAATCTGATGACATCGTCCTGGTAGTTCGGCAAGGCTCCACGTGCCACAACTTGCAACGTATCGAAACACGTCCCATCCGACAGGACCAAGAAGGAAATACCCCCATCGGCTTTCGAGTCTCTCCTGGTACGAAGCCACCCCTTTACCGTCATCTCGGTTCCCGGCTTAGATTTTATGGCATCCTTTATCTTCATCCACACCATGTCTTGCCTCCATCTATTGTGGTTTTCTGCGCCCACTCTACGCATTGGGACTTGATTTGCAAGCCTATCCGATCTGATTATGCGAAAAAACAAACCGGGAGATATCATGCAAGAGACAAAAATCAGCCAGGCAGACCTGGACAAGTGGGCAGATATTCTTGTTTCCCACTCCCTTGGTGGAGTAGACAACAACGACAGGGTAATGATCAAGGGCGAACGCATTTGCTGGCCCCTCATGGAGACACTGGAACGCAAGGTAATACAGGCCGGCGCTACACCTGATGTGTACCTTGTCGCGCCGAACAATGAACGAGGAAGGGTCTGGTCCGCGGCCATGGGCAAGTACGGCAGCCAAGAACAACTCAAAAATATTCCTTCTTGGCACCTGAAGCGCTACGAATCCATGACGAAGTATATCGAGATTCTGGGAGCGGAGGATCCCTCAAAATACTCTGGTCTCGATGCTTCACAGGCAGCTCACCTAGCCGAGGCAGATCGGGATTTTGCCGACATCAGGCTTTCAAAGCCATGGGTATTGACCCTGTATCCCACCCCTGGATTTGCAAAGATGGAGGGGATGGAATTGGGCCAATACACCGATTTCATAGTTCGTGCTTCCACCATAGACCCCAAACCCCTCAAAGATGCCGAAGAGCAGATTGCACCCTTGTTTGAGGCAGGAAAGCAAATAGAGATCATTACCGAGCACCCGGAGAGAAGACGACTTCGCTGCACCATGGATCTTACCCACAGCCATCCGGTGATGTCTTATGGCCTTAGAAACTTCCCGGACGGAGAAGTCTTCACATCCCCGGACGCAAATTCGGTGCAGGGCGAGATATTCATAGACCTTCCCGTCCATTACTCAGGTGTGGACATCCAGGGCATCTACCTGAAGATCGAATCCGGAACAATCGTCGAATACCAAGCCGAGCTGGGTCAAGACCAACTCCATACCATCATAGAGACAGACACTGGCTCTCACCGAATTGGAGAAGTGGCGCTGGGCATGAACTCGGGAATGGACCGAGTTCTGAAGCATCCCTTGTTCGTAGAGAAGGTAGGAGGCACGTTGCACATAGCGATCGGCCAATCATACGAAGACTGTTACGTTACAGATCCATCCGGCTCAGAATCACAGAAGGTACTCCAGGAATTGGAAAAAAAGGGTATACTGAATCGCTCGGCCCAACACGTGGACATCGTATGCGACTTCAGACCTGGTGGCGCAGGCCGTTCGGTAAAAATCGACGGCAACCGTCTGATCGTCAAGGATGGCATCTGGATTCCAGGCTGAGCCAGGTTTTTCTCACTCCATCGAAACCACTAAGGAGAAAGTCGCATGAAACCAGGGAAAAAGACAAGGGCAGCAGCTTTTTCCATTGGTTCGAACATACTCTTGGTCGTTGTCAAGCTGTTGGTTGGAATCATGAGCGGCTCTGTGGCAATCCTCGCAGAAGCACTGCATTCGGCCATAGACCTGCTGGCCGCCATTATTGCTTTTTTCTCCATTCGAATAGCGGATAGCCCCGCTGACGAATCCCATCCATTTGGTCACGGCAAGGCTGAAGCCATCTCCGGCGCCATTGAAGCAACGCTCATAATGGTAGCGGGCGTGTGGATAATTTACGAATCAGTTAGAAAACTGCAATCAGGCACAAAGTTGCAAAACATAGAACTGGCCTTTTCCGTGATGGCCCTGTCGGCCCTGATAAATTTTTTCATTTCCAGGTACCTTCTGAAAGTGGCCAAGGAGCAGGATTCGCTGGCACTGGAAGCTGATGGACACCATTTGTCGACAGACGTATGGACCTCGGCCGGCGTGGCAGTTGGAATGGGCCTGGTCTGGATCACAGGCTTTCACGCCATGGACTCGGTGGTGGCTTTGCTCGTAGCCCTTTGGATTGCGTTCATTGGGCTACGCTTGACCATGAAAGCGACGGACCAGCTCATGGACCGAGGTCTTCCGGAAGAAGAACTGGATCGAATACGAAGATTGCTGGACGGCGAAGATCGCATATCCGGCTGGCACGGATTAAAAACTCGCAAGTCAGGAGCCACCAGACAAGTCATAGTCCATATAGAATGTGACGGCCAAACATCCCTGGCCAAGGCACATGACATAGCCGATGATCTTGAACGCAAGATCGCCGAGCAGGTGCCACCTGCGACCGTTGATATTCACATGGATGTTTACGAGTCTCTAAAGGAACAAGACGACACAGACCGGAGGTAACTCGCCACATGATAAATCAGTGACCTTCCGAGGCCAGGTCTCGTGCAAGCTTCAAATAAAAATCCTTGTGATGAAAATTCGGCCCAGTAACACCTGCAAGCTGTCCCACCTCGTCGAAATGGTCCGCCGGGATGGTCCCTCGAAAGTCACCCCATTTTGCGCTGCTGACCGGGACGATACCGTCGTTGTCTCCTGCAAGCACTTTCAAAATGGTGTAGGACCAGCTTATCTCCACATCGCATACATCCCGGCAGGTGATACCGAATGGACAGGTCTTTCCCGCATAAGAAATATATGCCACGTCAGGCGAATCCGGGTTGGCCGGATTGAACTCGTCTCGTACATAACTCGTGGTCATGCTCTCGAACGATGCCACTGCATCGGATTCGCTTCCGGTGACTCGAGCTCCCAGAAAATCCAGCAACCAACCCAATGCGTCCACACCAAACCCAGGCAACAGGCCCAAGGCCACGTCGGTTATGGGTGTTCCCCGGTGCGGTGTGGATATGGTGATAAGGGCCGAGACCCGGTCGTGATAGCCGAGAGAGGAGATGGCCCTTCGGCTGTCGAGACCGCCTTGGGAGTGGGCGATGATGTTTACGTGAGAGGTTCTCGCCTCCGATAGAAACTCGTCTATCTGGGAAGCCAGTTGTGCCGATCGAACTTCCGTGGAGTTGTATGGGTCCAGACTTGCGGTATATACGGCAAAACCATGACTCACCAGATAATCAGCGACCTTGTAAAAATAGGTATACGAACCGATCTCGTCCCATCCGGTCCAGCCATGCACGAGCACTATTGGATACTTGGTGGTCTGCTTGTCGCACAGAGACAGACATCCAAGGCTTAAGTCATATGCACCATGGTCATCAATTTTCACCGATCTTACCAAAAGGATGAAATCGCCCGACCGAGGCGGAACAAAAGACACTCTGGACACATCGCCACCACCAAAGGCACGCACGGCGACCAGAGGCGATTGCCAATCAGCCTCATCGGGCCACACTACCCTCGCCTCCACTCCCTCGGACAAAGAACTGGATCTTACCTTCAGCTCCATGATCGAACCGGTTGGGGCTGCAAAACCATACGCATGTTCTTCGCAGGAATTCATAGTCTGGTCCTGCAGGGACGAACCGACTGAAAGCCATCCTCTTTGATGTCTTTGCGGCTCCCGTCCCTGGCAGGGCTGAACTTCGTCGTCACCTTCGAACTCATCTGTAGCCTGCTCCTGGGTATCAGGAGCAAATAAATCTCCACCGTCTGTAATCTCTCCGGCATCGGGATCAAAAAAGCCATCACGCAGGTATCCGGAATCCGAAACCACTAAAGCCGCATCGTCACACCCCGCACCGAGGCATGCCACCGACATGGCCCATATCCATGCAACCAGCTTTCGCTTTATGGTATCCATCCTGAAAATATCGCACCTACTTATTCTTGATTTGAACCTCTATGGACTTTTTCGAAACACGGTCCATGGAAAAAAATTTCTGTGCCACGGCTTCCATGGCTTCGGGGCTTTTTGCAGCCATAATAAAAACAAACCCCCGGGAAGTACGAGGTATAGTGACTATGGCTCCATCATGTTTTTTTAGTATTTCATATGTCTTTTGCAACCCGTCTGCGATCTTGTCCTTGCCCTTGAGTTGGTCCTGCAATCCCTTGACATCACGGGGAGTAAGGACCATGAGTACCGACCTACCGGGAGAATAGTCCAGCTTACGAACATAATTGTATTTCTTCTCCAGTGGAAACTTCCAAACCGCCCATCTGGTTACCTTCTTCTTGAACGGTTCGAGCACTCCTTTCCTGGATATCACCATGGCGCCGTCCACAAAATCAGAAGGACGCGGAGGAATTGCCTTGGAATACAACCTTGCCGCTCTCAGGGCGAAAACTCCATCGAGTCTCCTGCCTTGTGTCAACCAATCCCGCAATAACCTCGTCATGGACTCTGCCGCTGCTTTTCTACCGTCATCACCCGGCCAAGGTGGCACCTGGGAAGGTGATTTTGCCACCAATCCGGCAGCAAGCCCAAAGCCCGCCGCGTCCATCAGGGAACTGACAAGACCCATCGGTTTGCTCCTGTATCCTGCGGCCTCAACGAAACGGTTGGTAACCAGCACCTTTGTGTCTGGCTTGACCCTGCCTAATAACCTTTCAAAGATCGCACCGATAACCATCGCCACCTGTTTTGCTCCCACCTCCTGGCCACCGTGCATCTCTAGCACGATGGAATCACCATAAGCGACCGCAGTCGGAGTTTGCTTTTCGGCAACCCAAACCGGATAGATTCTGAAAGTAAGCATGGAGGTATCGACACCACAGAACTTACCCAATTCATCCAACAGTTGGGCAACCTCATTTGTACTCAACAGCCCCTGTAACCGCTTTGCACTGCTACCAAACCCGCCGAACTGCGCGATGAGTTCCCCTGTCCTGGGGGCAATGGCCACCAACAAATCCGCTATGGATTCTGCCGCAGAAGGCTTGACGATCCCCACCAGGCTGCGCCTGAGTGCAGACGGCTCGGAAGCAGACAAGGCGGCCAGCCAAAGTTGAGCCTGCGGCCCAGGCTTCTGCCGTGGAAAAAGTCCTTGAGGACCAAATGGTTTTGAAAATGAAATCCTTGGCTGGACTTTGATATCCTTCTCCCAAAGGCCGTTTCGAATAAAGGCGAAGCGCTTGAGCAACTTTCGATCATTTTCGTCAAAGCCGAAATTGTCATCAAAGGCCCTATACATGAACCTTGGTAAGTCCTGTCTCCAGATACTGACCCCTTCCGCCATGTGAAGGACCTCCGCCATGATGGAATACTCCACCACCAGTCGAGGACCCAGGGCAGGTTTGGCCAGAGGTTCATTTGCCGATTGTGTATTTGTATCGATGGCCGTATCACTGACGGTCTGCTGCTCGGAGGATTTTTTCACCTCCTGGTTCGAACTCGAACAGGCAAAACAAAAAAAACACCAAATGCACACAACCAGGAATAGTCCGGATCGCATATATTCAACCTCCCTTTGTCACGCCGTCTTCAACGCCCAGTGTCGGCAACTTGGGATCCACATACCATCTTCCCGAGATGAACACCACGGGCACTTCGGAACGAAAACAGTCCTCCGTGGATACATCCTGACCACACTTGCCGGCTACGACTTTCAATTTTGCCGAATCGCCGCTCTGTTCGATCTGTTCGACTTTCAACAAAGGCGTGTGTAACTGTGCGCGAATACCCTGTAGAAAAAAGTCCAGGGGATCGCCCTCGGCCCCCACAATGGACTGAAGCTCTCGGCCAACCTTCGTAAAAGTTTTTCGGGCACGGGGAGAAAGAAAAGTGACAGCTAGGTCCCAATCCTCTTCCGACACAGCCTGGTAAAACGCTCCATATGTTTGAACCGGGCCTGATGGTGCTGTCGCACAACCCCAAACAATGAACATGAGCAAAACCGCATACTGGCTACAACGCCACATTTTTCACCGTATCCTTCCGAACCAAGACGTTTTGTTTTCTTCATCCGACATATATAGATGGTGCCATGCATATTGAGTCTTGGCAACCGATAGCATATAGGGCAATATTCCGACATGGAACAGGTAACAATAAAAACACCCGCCAAGATAAACCTCTACCTGAATGTCAGCTCGCAAAGGGACGACGGTTATCACAACCTGGAGTCCTTCATGGTCCCTATCGACTTGCTCGACGAATTGACCCTGACCCGTACCGGCACTACCATACGAACCACCTGTCCCACGCACCCCGAACTCTCAGGCGTATCCAATCTTGCCCACAAAGCGGCACGGGCCTGGATGGACGAGAGCGGCACTGAAATGGGCGTTCAAATACAAATACGCAAAAAGATTCCGCTCCAGGCCGGGCTCGGGGGTGGATCTTCCGACGCAGGTGCAACCCTGAGGGCCATGCAAATGCTTGGTGAAAAACCACTATCCGAAAAACGCCTGCACCAAATTGCCACGGCGCTGGGTGCGGACGTACCGTTTTTCCTCGATCCTCTGCCACGAATGGTAAAA
>CAYSLH010000169.1:6363-10956 GCA_964431605.1 uncultured Myxococcales bacterium | reverse complement strand
TGACTTGTCATGCTCCCTACTACATAAATCTCAATTCAAAAGACAAGCAAAAGTCTGCTGCAAGTGTCGAGCGTATCCTGGCAACCGCACGAGTGGCCAAAAAGGTAGGAGCGCGATCCATCACGTTTCATGCGGCGTTTTATCAGGGTGAAGATCCGCGCAGGGTGTTCGATGCTGTCAAGGAACACTTGGCAAAAATAGTCCAAATCCTACGTTCGGAACAAAATCTGGTCCAGATTCGACCAGAACTGACAGGAAAAGCGAGTCAATTCGGATCGTTGGATGAACTGCTGGCTCTTTCTGTGCAGCTTGATGGCGTCTTGCCGTGTATAGATTTTTCCCATCTTTACGCCAGGGGCCTGGGAAAAACGAATTCTTTCAACGAATTTGGAAATGTGTTGCAAAGGTATTCCCACAACTTGGGAAAGGCTGCCCTGAGTGACCTTCACTTACATGTAAGCGGGATTGAGTTTACGCCCAAGGGAGAAAAGAGGCATCTTCCTCTCAGGGAATCAAGGTTCGATTATCGAGAATTGCTCAGGGCCTTGAAAGCCCGAGGAGCAGGCGGGGTAATCGTTTGCGAAAGCCCTTTACAAGAAGATGATGCCTTGCTGCTCAAAAGATCCTTTTCCCATCTTAGGGTCAGGACACAAGTTTAGGGCGTTATTCGGCGATTTCGGTCCACGTGAAAAATCCGACGCATTCAATATCACTTGACTTGCCCCTCCTGCCATGACATGATTTTCGCCGATTCGAATAATAGTGTAACTACTTGTAATTACATCGGTATTCCGAGGTGAATCCATGAGCGAACCAGATTCCAAAGAGTTCAAACCTTTCGTCTCATCAAAGACCGTGATGAAGGAGCTGACGTTCAAGGCGGTGTTGCTGGGGATAATCATGGCAGTAATCCTGGGTGCTGCAAACGCTTACCTGGGCCTCAAGGCTGGCATGACAGTGGCCGCAACCTTTCCTGCAGCGGTCATTTCCATGGCAGTCTTGCGCCTGTTCAAGGGTAACGTCCTGGAAGAGAACATCGCTCGTACCACCGGTGCTGTGGGAGAAGCCTTGGCAGCCGGCGCAATCTTCACCATTCCCGCTTTCATAATCACCGGGGTCTGGGATGATTTCGATTATCTTACTGCCACGGCCTTGCTGTTGGTGGGTGGTGTCTTAGGCGTTTTTCTGGTGATTCTGCTCAGGCGGACATTCATGGAAGACAGGAGCCTGCCATTCCCTGAGAGCCAGGCTTGTACTGAGATCGTCAAAGCAGGTCAGGCCGGAGCCTCGGGGGCGGGAACCGTGTTTATCGCCATGGCCGTAGCTGCTGTCATAGAGTTTTTCAAAAACTCCAACGGCATCCAGATAATCAAGGACACCATCAAATTACCCTTTACCGTAGGAAAGGCCGCATTTCCCGCTGTGACACCTGTGGCATCTCCTGCCTTCATGGGTGTAGGATTCATTATCGGTCCGAGACTGGCTGCACTTACAGCGGCAGGAGGAGTGTTCGGTTGGTTGTTCCTGCTTCCCTTGTTTCTCTTTGGCATGGCAATGTTCAGCCCGGAGTTTGGCCATCGTTTGTTGGATTTGGTTCATTCGGGAAACATGGAAGTTTTATATAAAGGGGATCCTGCACTGAACTTCGCAGGGCTCAAATCCATTTATTCCGAGAGTATCAAGCTCGTGGCCATAGGAGCCATGATCGTTGGTGCCTTTTATACCCTCTTCAACATGAGAAGCAGTCTTGCAACGGGGATCAAGCGATCCTTCAAGAGCCTGGGCGGGGCAGGCGGCGTTGAGGTGAAAAGGACAGAAAAGGATTTGAATTTCAAGCTGGTAATCACCGCCATAGTGGTGCTCTTGCTGGCCATGCTCGGCATGTATTATTACCTTTGCCAGGATTTTGGAATTTCGCTGGTGACGATGATCGTAATGGCAATAGCTGGTTTCTTATTCGCAGCCGTTGCAGGTTACCTGGTTAGTATCATCGGGTCTTCATCCAACCCTATTTCCGGACTTACTCTGTCCACCTTGCTTTTGGCCGCAGGTTTGCTTGTTTTGCTCGGCATGGGTGGAAAGGAAGGTACGGAGGCATACCGGGCGGGAATTCTCGCGGTGTTGGGGGTTGCGACTATCGTTTGTTGTGTGGCTGGTGTGGCAGGCGACATGATCCAGGACTGGAAAGTTGGGCACAATCTTGGGGGTACTCCGTGGCGAATGGAGGTCGGTGGTCTAATAGGTGTCGTTGTGGCAGCGCTGGTTCTGGTGCTTCCGATCATTCTCCTTCACAAGTTTGGCGGTGGAATCGGCTCAGACGCACTGCCTGCCCCCCAGGCCGGTCTCATGGCCACCATGTCCAAGGGAATAATCGGTGGTGCCATGGCGTGGGAGTTGATCCTCATCGGTATGTTCTTCGCGTTGGCTCTCATCATGATAAAGAGCCCATCTCCCATGCTCATAGCGGTGGGAATGTATCTGCCGTTCCAGACCGTACTCGCCATTTTTGTTGGAGGGTTGGTCAAATGGGTGTTGGACCTGGTCATAAAGCGCAAAGTTGGAGACGACAAAAAAGCCGCCGAGTCGGTGGAGAACAGGGGATTGCTTGTAGCATCCGGTCTGGTGGCAGGTGAGGCCCTAGTGGGTATACTCCTCGCCGCTGTCGTCGCTCTGAATATCAAGTTTTTCTGTACCGATGGTTTTCAAGGTGAGGTCATACAGGCCCAGGACCTGGTCTCGAAGATAGAAAGTGTCGAAGGAACTCCGACGGAAAAGGCTGAAAAGATCGTTGCTGATTCCGCGCTTCGTGCCAAGGTGCCGGAATTTGCTTCACTGGACAAAAGGGCCATAAAGAACCGCATCGCCGTGGCCCAGTCCCTGGCGCCCACGAAGTGTCTCGGAACCACGCCGAAATGGTTTGGCTTGTCGTGGCTTGGTTTCCTGGTGATTATCGGCCTGGGTTTTTACATGATCCGTTCGTCCCTTGCCGCTTTGAGCAACGGTGGTGGAGGGTCTTCCGGTAGTGGGTCGGGAGGGCCTTCTGGAGATGATTCCGAACCGGTATCCGCCGAGGCGGATGGAGGTGGGAGCAAAGAGGATGAAGCTTAAGCGAAAACAAATCAAGTCAGGAAACCTCCTGGACATGAGACCGAAGCGCTTATACGGACATGTGTCCGAGGATGATGGTCGGGTGTCGGTACAGATACCGAGATTCGGTGCCAGGTGGATGAGGTGGTTACAGAAAAGACTGAAGCGTCCTTACGTGCTCCTGCACTTAGATGAGGTTGGAACCGCTGTTTGGCTCTCATGCGATGGAGCCAAGACGGTTCATGAAATAGGCCGGCAGTTGGAAGGCAGGTTTGGAGAAAAGATTTCACCTGTTTGGGACAGGCTACCGCGTTTTATAGGCACACTTCATTCCGGTCGATTGATTAGGTTCGAATGAGACCAGCAGACAGGTGAATTTTTATCTTTTGGTTTTTCAAGGATACCTGATCCAAAACTGAAGGAAAAATCCCATAATTGTTATCCATTGAGGTACTACTGAAAGTGTATAAAAAAAGACCACATCTTTTAGGGATGTGGCCTTTTATTGCTCTCTAATCCAGTCGGTAGTTTTTACTGTCCAGCAGAGCAAACCATATCAACCGTGTCCTTCATCGGCTTTTTGCAGGCTGTCTCGTCAGCCAGGCAAGCCTTGGCCGCATCAAGAGCTTGTCCTTCGCATGCACACTCGTCGACTTCCGTGTCGGGGTTGTCAGTGCACTCGGTGCTCTGGGGCTCTTCGCATGTCTCGCCGTCCTGGGCGAGGCTTTTGTGTCCATCGTTCCAGCATTTGCAAAAAGCGCAATCGTCTTTACCGGAACATGCCTCGTCCATCCCTGCCAACATCACGTTGGCTGCCTTTACGCAGTCGTTGTCATCGTCACTGCTCGAGCATGCAGTTACCAACAGACCCAATGCCATTACCACTGCCAGAGTTACGCTCAACTTCTTCATCTTGTTCTCCTCCTGTTAGACGTTTTTGAAATATACCAACTTCGCTCTTCTCGCTTCTATGATTTTTAGCTGCTTTTCAACTCCCGTATTTTCGCTTTACTGGTGCGTGTATTTTAGTTTTGAAACTTGCGGCATCCTGACGGAAAAGCCTCATATTGTCAAGATTTTTCAAATGCACCCGACTGTCTTTTTTCCTGTCTTTTTCAGTAGTCATCATGTTGTTTTCAGTCGTTGTCGGAGGTTACACGGGATATTTGACGGAAGCATCTGGGAAACCATTCATTTTTTACCGCATTTTTACCGCAGAATTTTTTTGTTCACCTATCGGCCATCTAATTACAGGAAGGCCAGGAGGGTAAATAAATTTATTATTACGAAAAATCCGAAAAAAAATTATGTTGCTTCTTGACATAAGGCTGAGTTTCCTGCTAAATGCTCGCTTCGCGCTTGGGTCGTGATGACTCGTGTGACTGAAGGGCCGCTAGCTCAGTCGGTAGAGCATCAGACTTTTAATCTGAGGGTCCAGGGTTCGATCCCCTTATCGGGCGGCGTAAATTTTTCGCTCTGTGCGTTCGTACATTTGTTTCATATACG
>CAYSLH010000169.1:0-6353 GCA_964431605.1 uncultured Myxococcales bacterium | reverse complement strand
CCATAGCTCAGTCGGTAGAGCAGCGGCCTTTTAAGCCGTTGGTCGAAGGTTCGAATCCTTCTGGGCTCACCTGTCCCCATCGTCTAGCCAGGTCCAGGACACCGGCCTTTCACGCCGGCGACAGGGGTTCAAATCCCCTTGGGGACGTTTTTTTCCACTTAGGCGGGGAGTCTCAGAATGTCGGTAGATGAGGACATCCAGGAGATAAAAAAGGAAATCATCCAGTCCCACAACCTGATAATAAAGACCGACAATCTTGTATCTAACCTCGCTTCCGAGATTAAGCAAATTCAGAAAAAACAAGAAAGTTACGAACGAAAATACTGGATAAATTCCGTCGCAGCTTACGTCATCATCGCAGCGTTGAGTTTTGGAGGCGTGTACATAGGTTTTGATGCCAAGGTAGGAGCCATCAAATCGGAAAAAGGTCAACTGGAAGAGCGACTTTCAAAAACGAAAAAAGATTTGGCTGCCCTTCAGAAAAAGATTGCCACCAGGGCTCAACAGGAGAAATCCGTTGAGCACCTTCTTCGACTGAAGAGGGAGAAACGTTTTGACGATGCATTGAAAGTTGCGTCCAAACTCGATGCTAATCGTATGTCCCCCGTGTTGGGACGGCTCGTGTCCAGGGAGGCAGAAGAACTGAAACAATGGATTGGCGCCAGCGCCCTCGATGCCGGTAAATCACTTTTGGAGAAGGGATATCTCAAACGTGCCTTGCGTGAATTCAACAGGGCTGTGGATGTTGATCCCCCTGCTTCTATTTCAGCACAGGCATACTATCATCGTGCAGAGTTATTGTTGAAACTAAACAAGACCGCAAAAGCTGCTGAAGATTTTATCGCTGCACAAAAGGCTGATCCCAAAGCTTCCTTTGCTGACCTTGCGTTATTCCAGGCAGGGGGAAGCCTTGAATCGTCGGGTGATGTCCCTAGAGCTCTCGATGCGTACAATAAACTCCTCAAAAGATATCGACAGAGCAAGCGTGCCTCGGCCGCCCGGCGTAGAATTGCCAGGTTGACCCACAAAAAAATAAAGCCCAAACCAGCAGGGGATTCTTCTGCTGCTGCCAATGAGACACCAAGCAAGAACAAACCCGCGCAGGACCATAAGGACAAGCAGCAAGAAAGCAAGGATACAACATCGCCCAAAGCTGCAACAGACACTCAGAAGCCCGAATAATCTTTATTTGCTGTCTGAAAACTGAATAAGAATACCATCAGTTTTTTTAATGGGATTGACCATCAACCGGATGGATGTTCGTCTGCCTGGATCATTCCTTCCAGCTCTTTGGTCTGCTCCATGAGTTGACGGATTTGGCGCAGTCTCAATGAGTTTTCAGTAATGTATTTTTTGACGAGCCTCGAGTGATTTCTATGTAGTTCGTCCACTTTTTGGTAAACAATGGCCAGCCTTTGCTGAATGGGGTCGGAAGATTGTAAATCGCTGGTAATACCACAAGTCATTCCAAGTTTTTCAAACCTCTTGCGCCAATTTTTAGACCAGGCCCTATACTTTCGAAGAAATTCGTCTCTCGAACTCTTTCCCGTAAAAACCATGGTGGTCTCGTGGAGATCTTCCTGTCTCATCCTGCCAAGGGCATTACGGCAGTCTCGCATGGCCAGGACAGTGTTTTGCTGTGGATTTTTTTCATCCAGTACGGCCAACTCGGGGAAACGTTCCGAAAGGTTACTGATCACTCCCGTTGCAACACAAACAGCGGTAAACAGCATTAGTGATGCAAAAAAGATATACACAGTCCATCTGAACATGCGCAGGAAAGTCCAAACTTTCTTCCTTTTTATAGGTGCTTCTTTATCCATGGTGATCAAGTTAGCAATCGGTACGCAGCCCTGTCAATTCTTAGGTTTACTCAAAGGGTCAGGAGGGGTTAAAGTATTTGGTCCGGGGTAGGAGGAGGTTTGTGGTTCATGAAATGGTTGGTTGCGATTTTTACAGTTGTGGCAGTGTCCTGTTCTCCAAGTCAGAATTCCGATGTGCTATGTTCATCTTCTGCTGATTGTGATGATTCGAATCCGTGTACTGCTGACATTTGCACAGCCGATGGTTGTGACTATCGGCCGAATTTGGGTAGTTGCGATGACGGTGATCCCTGCACTCAAAATGACAGGTGTTCGGATGGGGTGTGTGCCGGCACAGGCTCTTGTGATTGTGGTGATTGGGACCAGGATGGTTTTACTGACCATGCTTGCGGTGGATTGGATTGTAACGACCAGGTGCCTGAGATTCATCCCGGAGCCAATGATATTTGCGATGATGGTGTGGACCAGGATTGTGATGGAGAAGATGAATCCTGCGAGTGTGTGGATTGGGATGAAGACGGATTTCAGGATGAAGCATGTGGAGGACTCGATTGTGATGACCACGTGCCGGAGGTTCATCCCGGCGCCAAGGAGATATGTGACGATGGCGTAGACCAAGATTGTAACGGAATCGACCAATCGTGTTCCTGCGTTGACCTGGATGAGGACGGTTACCAGGACCATGCATGCGGTGGGTTGGATTGTGATGACAATGCACCTTTGGTAAACCCCGGCGCACAGGAGATATGCGGAGATGGAATCGACCAGGATTGCGATGGAGAAGATCCCCAATGTCCATGTCCTGATGAGGATCGAGATGGTTTTATAGCGGCCTATTGCGGTGGAGATGATTGCGATGACCTGAGGGACAATGTCAACCCTGGACTGGTAGAGGGCGAAAACGGGTTCGGGTGCCTGGATGGTTTGGACAATGATTGTGACGGACTGTACGATTCGCAGGAGGCTGGTTGCGATGCGGCAAACGATTCGTACTCCAACATGGCGGACCTTTCCGGAAGCGCTTTGCGAAATGCTTTGCACAACAGGATCGATGGCCATACAGCCCTTGGTTATGATTCGGCCAAAGACTTCATGTTTTCCGAGTTGGATAACAAGCAGGGGCGGGTTCAGTGCGTTTACACAGGAGAGTGGGTTGATACTTGGGGTATCCCAAACAACAACGTCATGAACACAGAGCATACCTGGTGCCAGAGTTGGGGTGCCGACAGGGAACCTGCGAGGAGTGATCTGCACCATCTTTTCCCTTCCCTTAGTACCGTCAATTCCCGCAGAGGCAGCTTGCCATTCAACGAGGTCTCACAGGTTACGTGGAGCCGGGGCGGAAGCTTTGCAGGGTTGGATTCGGCCGGGCGGAGCGTGTTCGAACCGCGCGATGAACACAAAGGGGACGCGGCGCGGGCACTGTTTTATTTTGCTGTAAGGTACGAGATGAACATAAACAATTGGATGGAGGAGACGCTACGCAAGTGGAACGCGCAGGATCCTCCCGATCAAAAAGAAATCCAGCGTTGTGACGGTATCGAAAGCAGGCAGCACAACCGCAACCCGTTCGTGGACAGGCCCGGGTTCGTCGACAGGATCCATGACTTCTGAACCTGGTTTTTGTGTAAACCAGGCAAGAATTTTTTTAGATAGCTACGCCCTAGAATATGAATCGCTGGGCAGTGACTTGTTGCGGATGGATTTTTACCCTGATCGTTTTTTCTATTCCTGCGTTCTTATTTTCCATCCTAACTTTGTGTTTTCCCGGCTTCAACTCCATCTCCTCCACCGGGGTTTTTCCGATGTATTCATCGTCGATGAAGACTTTCGTCTCAGGCTCGGTCCTGAGGGTGAAAAAGCCTGTTGGTGTTTTCTTGTTTCGCTCTTCTTTAGTTTGATCGTTTTCATCCTGTATCACACCGTCACCAAGAACGAACAGTTCTGAGTCTGCCCCTGCGTCTGCTCCTGTGTCTGCTCCTGTGTCTGCTCCTGTGTCTGCATCAGGTGATTCTGCCATCTGTGTGTTTTCAGCACCCATCCCAATGAGGGCCTTTCCCCCATCAGGAGAGTCTTGAGCCATGCCTTCGTCTCTTTTGCCATGGGTCACCAACATGACTATGGCGAGTGCCAATAAACAGGACAAACACACTATGACACTTATCCATACAAGTTTTTTTCGAAAGCCTCCTTCGCTGTCCGCCTTTTCGCCTGTGACGAGTTCGTTACCTTTATTATGGATTCCCTTTTCCGCAGACGATGTTTGGCTGATTTCCCCGCTCTGATCGATGTGTTCGAATATGTGTTCTTTCATGGGTTCGCCGGGAGAGATGTTTTTTATGGCTTTTTCCTTTAGTTCCTTTCTTTCCGACAGGAACCTGGACGTCTCCCTGGTTATCTCGTCAGGGCGACTGTCCGGAAAATCCAGTTTGAGCACATTCAGGAGCGATGTGCGAAGTTCAGCCGCGTTTTGGTAGCGCTCCTTGGGATCTCTTCTCAGCAATCCCATGACGATCGCTTCCAGGGTAACCGGAATATCGTCCCGATACTGCTCTAAGGATGCAATGGGCTCTTCGCAAATTTTCTTCATGGTCTGGAATTCGCTGTCAGCTTTGAAAAGCTTTTGGTCCGAGAGGAGCTCCCACATTACGATGCCCATGGAGAAGAGATCGCTCCTTGCGTCCAAGTCTCGAGATTCGATTTGCTCCGGCGACATGTAACGCAACTTCCCCTTGAGCAGCCCGGTGCGTGTTACCACCGACCTGTCTTCGGTCAGAGCTATTCCGAAATCCAGCAACTTTATCCTTCCGTCATAGGTGACCAGGATGTTTTGCGGGCTGATGTCCCTGTGTACCAAGTGAAGACTTTTGCCTTGCTCGTCTTTGATGTTGTGAATGTAGTCCAGGGCATTGGCCACCTGTAAACAAATGCGTGTCACCAAAGAGACGGATAGATGTTCTCCTCGATTTGTCGCTGACTTTGCAAGCACGGCCAGGTTGTCACCTGAAAGGTATTCCATAATGATAAAGGCGCGTTCTTGTATGCTTCCGCTTCCCAGGTATTTCACCACGTTTGGGTGACTAAGGCGTTCCAAGAGCCGTGCCTCATCCTGGAACATGTTGGATATTTCAGGCTCATCGCGAAATTTTTTCTTCAATATTTTTATGACCGCCAGTTCGGCTTCTTGCCCGGTGGATCTGTGTGCCAAGTAGACATCAGCCATACCCCCTGAGTCGAGATGAGCTACGATTTCAAATTGGTCAATGTTTTTAGGTATGTCCAGCTTCAAATGTTCGACTCCGGCACCAAGATTTCACAGGATGTTCCATAGGAATTGTCGATGAACCTTGTCCGATTGTCAAAAGTATTCTTATTCCCTTGACAGCCTGTCCGACCCAAAGCTAGAAAGATTGCCGAACTCATCCAGCGATCAGGCGTTGTCCTGATCGTTCTTCCGACAGGAGTGTGAAATATGGCATTTCGTTCCTACATGTTGACGAGGTTACAAGATGGCCTGGAACGCGAGCAGGTTCTTTCGGCCATAAGAGCCATCGAGGCCATGGACATGGTGGTTTTTTGCGAACCGGTAGTGGGTGCCTTTGATGTGGTCACCACTGTGGAGACAGGTAGACCGATGGAGGAAATCGTTCGTCTGATGGAGGGACTGGAACAGGTCCGGGAGGTGGTCGCCTTGAAGGTAAATCCACTGCCAGCCAGGGACAGGATGTGGAAAAACTTCAAATCCATTCCCATAACCCCTGGTAAGTGAGGTCGTCTGGATATGGATACTCCATCCTCACGGGTAGAACATGTGGATTTGTCCCAGTTGGATGAAATCATCCGGCAGCATGGCGCCGGTTCCGGATCCCTTATCCCCGTTTTGCAAAAAGCTCAGGACGCATATGGATACCTGCCTAAAGAGGTCATAGAGCGTATAAGCCGGAGCTTGATGGTCCCTTCGAGTTCAGTATATGGCGTAGTGACTTTTTACGCCCAGTTTCGACTCAAACCGGTAGGTAAGCACATCATCAGAGTTTGTCATGGTACGGCTTGCCACGTGGCTGGAGCGGAGAAGATTACCGAGGCTTTTGCCAGGGACTTGGAAGTGGCGGACGGTGAGACCACTGAAGATCGTCTATTTACCCTCGAATCGGTAGCTTGCGTTGGTTGTTGTTCGTTGGCGCCTGTAGCCATGATCGACGGGGAGACGTTCGGAAGCCTCGATGGTAGAGGGGTGTCCAAGGTGGTCAAGCGATACCGCAGACAGGAACGGGACGCCCAGAGCACAGGTTCGGAGGATTGACATGGCTACCGCGGAAAAAACGAAGATCCTGGTTGGGTTAGGCGCCTGCGGAATTGCTGCCGGAGCCCAACATACGTTAGACAGCCTGCAGCAGCGAATCGCGGAGTTGGGTCTGGAAAACGTGGAACTCGGTGTATCGGGATGCATGGGCATGTGTTACCGAGAGCCGCTGGTGGAAATCACGCTTCCTGGTAAGCATTCGGTGGTTTATAGTTCCTTGTCCAAAG
>CAYSLH010000168.1:0-10962 GCA_964431605.1 uncultured Myxococcales bacterium | reverse complement strand
TTCTTTCCGGTACGGTCAGCTCTGGTGGGACTTCAGCACCCCAGAGCGTCCTTACCATCTCCGACTACCAGGATGACAGGATGGTGTTTTCCGTATCTGCAGGAACTGGAGGGACCTACCAGGTATGGCTTCCAGTAAGCTCGTACGATATTTCCGTAATCCCTGCGTCCAATGCTTTCGCCTCCGGTGCCATGTTGTTTTATTCACCGAGCCAGACCATATACGCAGACACCCAGAAGGACATATCTATGAGCCTGGGCCAGAGGGTGGAGGTTAGTGGAAAATTGATAGACGGCGGAGGCAATGCCGTCGGTGATGCCCAGGTGCGCTTGATTGTAAACGATACACCCATGGTGGAAGGTTCCTATGCCTGGTGCGATCCCAATCCCGTATCCACACAGGCGGACGGGAGTTTTTCGGTTTTCTGCAACCTTACTCCCTGAGTGCAGTTTCCACCTGTGTCCACAGGTGTCATATCTGTAATAAACTAAAAGACCTTGAGAAATACCCTGGTGTTGAAATATGGTACATCATCCTGACAATTGGAGTGGATGATGGACAAATCGAAAAGTTCGCCTCAACTCGTTGATAGTGACGCGGCAAAGAAGCGTGGAATCTGGAGTTCCAAGCTAGGGTTTATCTTTGCTGCTGCAGGTTCGGCAATCGGTCTTGGTAACATCTGGCGTTTTCCCACCGAGGCAGCCAATAACGGCGGTGCGGCTTTTTTACTGATATACATAGGCTGCGTGTTGTTGATCGGGATGCCTGTCATGCTTGCGGAACTGACCCTTGGTAGGCATACAAGGAAAGACCCGGTGGGGGCTATTCGCTCGGTGGCTCCTAGGGGACTATGGTGGTTGGCGGGAGCCCTTGGCGTGATAACGGGGCTGGCGATTCTTTCCTATTATTCGGTGGTAGCTGGTTGGACTTTGGGATACGTTGTGAAAACCGTCTCCCATGCTTTTACACCTGATGTAGATCCTGCCAAACTGTTTGGGTCTTTTGCCGGCTCCTGGTGGCAGGAGATCCTCTATCATGCCATATTCATGGCCTTTTGCGTCTTGGTGGTAATAGGTGGAGTAAAAGCAGGAATAGAACGCTGGTCAAAAATCCTCATGCCGACCCTGCTCGTGGTTTTGCTGCTGCTTGTACTGCGTTCGGTAACACTACCTGGTGCATCTGAGGGCCTGGCATTCTACCTGTCCCCGGATTTTTCGAAGATCAACATGAAGGTGGTGGTGGCTGCTTTGGGACAGGCTTTTTTCTCTCTGAGCCTGGGTATGGGAGCCATGATTACCTATGGAAGCTATCTTTCCAAGAAAGACAACCTGGTTACCTCTGCTGCCTGGGTCTCTGGCGCTGATTCGGCAATAGCCATCTTGGCCGGGCTGATGGTCTTACCAGCCCTTAGCCTGGCAGGCATTCAACCTGGAGTGGACCAGGGAGGGGCAGGGCTTATTTTTGCCGTGCTTCCAAAGGTTTTTTCCCAGATGCCGTGGCAACCTTTTGGAGGGATAGCCTTCGGGACTGCGTTTTTCGTGCTGCTTGCCTTGGCTGCACTTACCTCCGCTGTCTCCCTCCTGGAGGTCGTCACTGCATACCTGGTGGATGAGAAGGGATGGAAGAGAAAAAAAGCCACTGTATTGGTGGGTGTCGTATCATTTGCCATAGGCATTCCCTCGGCTTTGAGCCTTGGCGCTGTGGGCTGGTTGTCGTCCATGGTGTCTTTGCAGGGCAGGCAACTTGGATTCTTAGACCTCATGGACAAGCTTTTCGGAAAGCTTTCTTTGACCTTTGGCTCCCTTCTTATCTGCTTGATAGTTGCCTGGGTGTGGGGGTCGAACAATGCAACACAAGAGGTAAAAGACGGCAATCCCAGGTTCATGTTGCAAGGGCCATGGGTTTTTCTGCTCAAGTATGTCTGCCCCGTGGCAATATTGACAATTCTGGTCTATCTTGTAATCGACCCTTCGGTGATAAGGTGAAAACATGGGACACAAGGAACATAAGCACCTTGCGCCAAAGTCCGTGGCTGTTGTACTGGTGACCGTCAGTACATCCCGGGATGTCTCCGGGGATCGTTCTGGAGACGTAATGGTCGAGCTGATGCAAAGCCACGGCCACGATATCTTGAAACGAATGTTGATAAAGGACGGTTTGGATAGCGTAAGGCAATGCCTGGAGGAGGAGGCCCGTGACGAGAGGGTGCAGGCTGTGATTTTTTCGGGCGGGACGGGCGTGTCTTCGCAGGACCTGACAATCGAAGCTATTTCTCCCTTGGTGCAAGCATGGCTGCCGGGGTTTGGGGAGTTGTTCAGGCGTTTGAGCTATGACAGTATCGGCACCCCGGCAATTATGAGCAGGGCTGGTGCCGCTGTTTGCACTGTGCCAGGCAGGCCTGGTCGCATATTGGTGGTAGCCTTACCCGGTTCACCAAACGCTGTTCGTTTGGCCCTCGAAGAGGTCTTGTTGCCGGAGCTTGGGCATATCGTCTATGAGATCAACAGGTGAAAAGGAACAGTCATGAATATTTTGGAGCGACTTACCGATGTGGAAAAAAAGTACTATGAACAGATTGTCGACATGAAGAAAAAATGGGGCAGGCAACTGTTGATATTGACTCACCACTATCAGAGAGCTGAGGTGGTGAGCCTCAACGATTTTGTGGGAGACTCGCTTCAGCTTGCAAAGAATGCAGCAGATGCCCAGGAGGCCAAGTACATAGTTTTTTGCGGTGTGAGGTTCATGGCGGAAGCGGCAGAGGTCCTCAGACGCGAAAACCAAGTTGTCATACATCCGGATCCCATGTCAGGTTGCCCGCTGGCTGACTACGCTCCGGCTGACCAAGCGGAAGTCGCCTGGGAAATGATTACAGACATAGTGGGCGCAGACGAACTGATGCCTTTGGTGTACATGAACTCTTCTGCTGCTCTCAAGGCCATGGTTGGTCGCAACGGAGGGAGCGTCTGCACATCGTCGAACACGGCAAGGGCTTTTCAGTGGGCATACAAACAGCGCCGGGTGGTGTTTTTCTTACCGGATGAAAACCTTGGACGTAACACCGCCCTGAGCCTTGGCATCAGTCCTGAACAGATCGTAGTCTGGGATCCCACTGCCCCCAAGGGGGGATTGACCGCTGACGAAATCAAGTCAGCAAAGGTTGTGCTTTGGAGCGGATACTGTCACGTGCATACAAACTTTACACTGCAGGATATACACGCATCCCGTGAGAAGTTTCCTGGCTGCAAGATCATAGTTCATCCCGAATGCCCTACCGAGTTGGTGGACGCGTCGGATGGAAGCGGTTCCACTGCATACATTGTCAAGGAGGCGGCACAGGCTCCGGCCGGTTCCACCCTCGTGGTGGGCACGGAGGTCAACCTTGTCTCGCGGCTTGCGGCCCAATACCAGGATAAAAAAATCGTAGCACTTTCCAGATCGCTATGCCCCAACATGTTCAGGATAAGCCTTCGCAAGCTCAGGGATTCAGTACTCTCTTTACCAAATCCTGATAACGTGGTCTCTTTGCCTGATGGGGTGAAACAAGAGGCCATTTTAGCTTTGGACCGTATGCTCACCATCTAGTTGATGGGGGTTTGATGATCGAACAGGATAAACCTTCCGTGTACCTGGTGGATGGCAGCGGGTACTTGTTCAGGGCCTACCATGCCATAAGGTATCTTTCCACGAGCAAGGGTGTGCCCACCAACGCCGTGTTGGGCGTGACCAAGATGTTGAACAAGATGCTCAAGGAACGAAAACCCAAATTGGTGGCGGTGATTTGGGACCCTGGCGGGAAAAATTTTCGCCATGAGATTTTTCCCGATTACAAGGCCAATAGGCCCCCGGCACCAGAGGACCTCAAGGTTCAAATTCCGCTGGTGATGGAGGCGGTGGATGCTCTCGCCTTGCCCACTATCAGACGTGATGGATTTGAGGCGGATGATGTTATTGCAACCATGGCTGGTCGTGCGGTGGATGATGGGTTCGATGTCGTGGTGGTCAGCTCGGACAAGGACCTGATGCAATTGGTGGGGCCCTCGGTGGTCATGTGGGACCCTATGCAAAATGTAACCTACGATGAAGATGCGGTTGAAAAAAAGTGGGGAGTCAGGCCTGAGCAACTAGGAGACCTGCTGGGTCTCATGGGCGACTCTTCAGACAATATCCCCGGAGTCTATGGCGTTGGAAAAAAGACTGCTGCCAGGCTTTTGAAACAGTACCATAGCCTGGATGGAGTCCTGGACGCCGCCCCTTCCATGAAAAAGAGCAAGCTGCGCGAAAGGCTGATGGAACAAGCGGACAAGGCCCGTCTTTCAAGGCGGTTGGTGGAGTTACGTAAGGACGTGGAACTGGGCATTCATCCTGGTGAACTCCTTGTGCGTGAACCGGACATGGAAATCCTGGACGAGTTTCTTTCACGCATGGAGTTTTCCAGTCTGAGGAGAGAACTCGTAGGGAGGCAGATAGATACCAGTCGATACACAACGGTACGTGATAAGAAAAATCTGGAGAAGGTGGTCCGTCGGATCGAGGATACTAAAAAGGTCGCTCTGGATCTGGAAACGACATCGATCCATCCCATGCAGGCCAGTATAGTTGGCATTAGCCTGTGCCCTAAGCAAGCAGAAGCTTACTACATACCTGTGGCCCATAAAGGCCCGGACGTAGGAGAGCAGTTGGAGATCTCCGAGGTCTTGAATATGTTATGGCCTGTTATCTCAGACCCAAAGATCTCGGTCTATGGCCAGAACATCAAGTACGATGCTGTTGTGTTGGAAAACAGGCATGGCTTACGTCTGGAAAATATAGCCTGTGATTCCATGTTGGCTTCCTACGTGTTGGACCCGGGCAGAACCAGTCACGGCCTGGATTCTCTTTCTGCGGATTTTTTGGGTCATGATCCTATTGCTTATTCGCAGGTGGCAGGAAGCGGTAAACAACAGGTTTGCTTTGACCAAGTTGCAGTGGACGATGCTACAAGGTATTCGGGAGAAGATGCAGACCTGACTTTGCGCTTGTGCGAGCTTCTTTTGCCTCGGGTCCTGGATGCGGGCTTGGAGAATCTTCTTTTCGAAATGGAGCTTCCGGTTCAACAGGTACTCATAGACATGGAACTGGCCGGGATCATGGTTGACAAGCAAGTCTTGAGCAAGTTGTCGGATGAGTGCCAAATGCTGATGGAGCGAAGTGAATCGCGGGCATATGCCCTTGCCGGACGAGAGTTCAATCTAAACTCACCGGCACAATTGAGGGTGGTATTGTTCGATGAACTCGATCTTCCTGTCATAAAAAAGACAAAGAGTGGTCCGTCAACTGACCAGACGGTATTAGAGGAACTATCGTCTATGCATGAGTTGCCTGCGGAGATCCTCTCTTACCGTACCCTTGCAAAACTGAAATCCACTTACCTGGATGTTCTGCCAGGGATGATTCTTGCTGACACGGGCAGAATCCATTCCAGTTTCAACCAGGCGGTAACTGCCACGGGACGTCTTAGTTCCTCCGACCCCAATTTACAAAACATTCCCATTCGTACCGAGATGGGAAAGCGGGTCAGGGAAGCGTTTGTCGCTCCTGATGGGTTTGTCCTTTTGTCGGCTGATTACAGTCAAGTGGAATTGAGGATACTTGCTCACATGAGTGGTGATGAGAATTTGCTGCAAGCGTTTTCAGATGGTGATGATGTACATGCGCGCACTGCTTCGAAAATATTCTCTGTTCCCATAGCCCAGGTTACTAAGGAGATGCGCTATAGGGCGAAGGCTGTCAATTTTGGAATAATATACGGTCAGGGACCTTTCAACCTGGCCAGGCAACTGGGACTATCCCGGCGTGAGGCCAAGGAAATCATCGACTCGTATTTGGAACGTTATCGCGGTGTGGCCAAATGGATAGAGGACATTCACGAACAGGCAAGGAGGCAAAAGTTCGTTACCACCCTGTTTGGAAGGCGAAGATTTCTTCCTGAAATCGATGCTCGAAATCACAATGTTCGAACCAATGCCGAACGCATGGCCCAGAACACTCCAATCCAAGGGACCGCGGCGGATATCATCAAAGTCGCCATGATAAATGTTAGCCGGGAGTTGAAAAGATTCAACAATGCTGCTCGAATAGTACTCCAGGTACATGATGAATTGGTCCTGGAGGTGCCTGTGGAGATGGAAGACGAGGTAGGTCAGTTAGTAAAGGAGCAGATGGAAGGGGCTGCCAAGTTGGACGTCGCTTTGACCGTGGATATCTCCACTGGTAGGAGTTGGGCCCAGGCTCACTAAAGGCTCATGGTGTGGAGGCAGGGCTGAAATGACAGAATCTCACGCTCCATCACGGACCCTGGAAGAGACCCTCAGTCGTGCCGAGGGCAGGGTGGCCGCGATGATGCAGGTGGGGCGTAGCCTTACCGCCGTTCATGATCTCGATGAACTTCTGGGCTTGGTGGTGGACCAGGTGACGCTTGCCATGGATTCTGATCGTTCGACAATATTTCTTGTGGACGAAGAGACAGACGAGATTTGGTCCAAGGTGGCACAGGGAGACGACGTAAGGCAGATTCGTATGCCCATTGGAACAGGATTGGCAGGATGGGTTGCAAAAACCGGCAAGAGCGTCAATCTCAAGGATGCTTATCAGGATGACAGGTTCAATCCGGAGGTGGATAAGCTCACAGGCTATAAGACCGATTCAATGTTGGTGGTTGCACTGCGTGGAAAACAGGGTGAGATTCTTGGTGTCATCCAAACTCTGAATAAACATGGTGGACACTTTACCCCTGAAGACGAGCAACTTTTGGAGGCGTTGTGCTCTCCAATTGCCATAGCCATAGAGAACGCCAAGTTGGTGTTATCGGTACTTGCCAAAAATATTGAACTGGTGGAGACCCAACAGGCCCTCGCTCAGAAAGTAGATGAACTGGACATATTGTTTCGACTTGAACGGGAGGTGTCTTGCGCAATACGGACAGATGATATTCTGACCAGGCTTTTGCATCAGTCGGTGGAGATGCTGGGGTGTGAAGCGGGATCTTTTCTGTTGGTCTCGGACGAGACTGGAGAGTTGATTTTCTCGAACGCTGTTGGTGATCGGCGCGACGAGGTAAAAAGACTCAGGATACCAAAGGGGGCGGGAGTAGCCGGTTGGGTGGCTGAATATGGACAACCTGCTATTGTATCGGATCCTTCAAAAGATGAACGTCATCTAAAGCACCTGGAGCAGAAGCTGGATTTCCCTGTCAAGTCTATCCTGGCGGTTCCGTTGGCGATAGGTGACTTCAGAATAGGGGCCATGGAACTTCTGAATAAGCGCAAGGGGGAGTTTTCGCAGGAGGACCTCAAACTCGCAACCCTGATTGCAGGTCGTGCAGCATCGGCTGTCCAGATAGGCCGTCAAAGGGAACAGAGGGAAAAGGCCGAGAGGTTGGCTTCCATTGGGCAAGCTCTTTCAAGTGTGATTCACGATTTCAGAACCCCCATGACCATAATATCCGGTTACGTACAACTGATGGCCATGGAAGATCAAGCTCAAGCCCGCAAACACCATGCGGAAGTGGTTCTCAAACAGTTCGACTTCATCAACGATATGACCAAGGAGTTGTTGGCCTTTGCTCGCGGTGAAAGTGAGCTTCTTTTGCACAAGGTATATACCAATCGATTGCTTGATGATTTGCGAGAAATACTAACCAGGGAGTTGGCTCAAAACGGTGTACAGTTGAAGGTCGAGGATTCGTACGGAGGGTCCATAAGGCTCGACGAGGTGAAGTTCAGGCGGTTGATATTCAACCTGGCTCGTAACGCACGCCAGGCCATGCCTGATGGGGGTGTCTTTTCGATCCGTGTTTCAGAGGCGGATAGAGGAGTCGTTTTCGAGTTTACTGATACAGGACCTGGTATCCCAGAGGAGATACGCCATCACTTGTTCGAATCCTTTGTCACGAGCGGAAAGGCTGGTGGCACAGGCTTGGGTCTTGCGGTTGTCAAAAAAATCGTCGATGAGCACGGAGGTACTATTAGTGTAAAGAACCTTCCGGATCAGGGGGCCTGCTTTTTGGTCTGGATGCCCAAGCGAACAGAAAGTGTTGCATGAACAAAGCCGGCCGGTTTGAAATATTCGTCGGTTGTGGGCCTTCGAGGCCGCTGGGGGTTTGTGACCATGAGAAACGAAAAATTTTTCTTTGGAAAATTTTTATCCTTTCTGGCGTTGGCCGGTTTGGTCTCTTGCACTTCGTCAAAAGGCGTAAAAATGTCTTCTGGTGGACACGCCAAGGGAAGGATTCTTACCGTGGATAATTCCGGCGATGCTGGTTACCACGTGGCCATGGACCTGGATACTGAAGACAGGGCCCACCTCGTGTATTTCGACAAGGCCAGTGGAGTATTGAAATATGTGAAACAAACATCGGCAGGTTTTTCCAGCGAGGTGGTGGATGGTATGTGTAAACGCTGCCTGTTTGCCACGATACGTATTTCGGGCAACGATGAACCCCACATCGCTTATTACAGTGATGCGAACCAAACCTTGACTTATGTATACAAGCACGGGGGCATATGGAAGAAAGAGAGTATAGAATGGGGAAGGCTTACCGGCATGGGCGTTCAGTTATTGTTCGATGACGCAGGAGGGCTGCATGCTTTGTATTATTCTGGAGATGGTTTTTTGAAGCACGCCTGGAGGACAGAGAACAAGAAGTATCGGTCGAAGAAGCGTAAATCCTCGCCTAAGTCCAATTCAACCCCTGCAGACGAGCAACCCGCCGGTATTTGGGGCAACGAGAGACTTGATAAGGCCAACGGAAGCGAAAAGGTCCAGATCTGCTTCACCAAACAACCCAACGGAAGGTTCGCAGCCTCTTATTTTAGTTGGTCCGGACTGTCCAGCGAGGTTAGGATTGCTCTGCAGGGAGAGGATGGAAAATGGAAAACCCAGGTGGTGTCTTCAACTGATAATCCCGGCAAATCCAGCGCGTTGTTCTTTGATCGGAATGGCGAAATGAAAGTAGTCTTCAGGGAAGCTCGAAAAGACAGGCTTTCTTTGGCGGAAAAAACCCCCTCCGGCTGGAAGATAATTCCTCTCGTTCAGGATGCCTACAACATGTCGCTGGACGTGGATGGAGTCTTCAATATCGTTTTAGCTTACGAGAAAATGGACGGAGCAGATGCGCGTAAGGGGCACTTACGCATGGCAACCAGGACCGATTTTGCATGGTACGACTTTGGGGTGGACGAAGAGAAGGGATCAGGGAGTTATCTGGCAGCAGCGTTGACAACGTTGGGGCAACCAATAGTCGCTTATTTTTCTGAATCATCAAGGTCTTTGAAGTTATTTGTTGGTGAATGATGGCCTCTGGACACCTCTCACGACTCCCGTACCGTAGTCGCCTTTTTGCTCGTTACTTGAATGATTATTATGTATCGAGGTCGCTCAGGGGCAATAGGTTCGAATGTCCTGTTTGTGGAGGCAGGTTCGATACTTTTTTACCTTACGGCAATCCACTCAGGCCCAATGCACGTTGCCCCAGATGTGGTGCCTTTGAAAGACACAGGCTGCTGTGGCTTTACCTTCGTGCGCGTACCGAGATTTTTTCTTCCCGAACGAGCCTTCTTGACGTAGCCCCGGTCTGGTACATTCAGCGAAAGTTGAGAGCCTTGAAGAACCTGGACTACCTGAGCATTGACCTCAGCTCGATCGTTGCTATGCGGCACATGGACTTGACGCACTTGGATCTGCCTTCGGATCATTTTGACTCAATAATGTGCTTTCATGTACTTGAGCATATTCCGGATGATCGCATGGCCATGTCGGAACTTTACCGGGTTTTGAGACCAGGTGGTTGGGCGTTGATACAGGTTCCTGTGTACAAGGGCTTGAAAGAAACAGTTGAAGGACCGGATGTGAGGGACCCTTCCGAAAGGATTCGTCGTTTCGGGCATCCGGACCACGTTCGCAAATACGGGCAGGATTATACTCAAAGACTTGGGCAAGCGGGATTTGAGGTCTTGGAAGACAGATGGGCTCAGAGCCTTAGTGAGCAGGGCGCACGTCTATTCGGTGTGAATCGCTGGGAAGTCTTTTATCGCTGTTCCAAGTAGCTGGATAGATGCTCACACAGGGGCTAGGAGAGTCCGCCTTGAATCATCCTTGAGTCGCCCATCACCGGTGAATTCCATCAGTGTCAGGGGGATGTCTTTACCGCTCATGGCTATTGCTCTCCGAGCCATGTGTACGTATCCATGACAACATGGCACTTCCATGTACGCTACGGTCAGGCTTCTGATGTCTGCGATGGTGAGTACCGATGCGAGCTTGTTCATTTCTGATTCGAAGTCGTCAAACTTGGGGCACCCAATGAGCACAGCCTTGCCTGGTATGAGATGGGAATGTACCGCAGCAAACGCAAAGCCCACGCAGTCTGCAGCGAGTACAAGATCCGCACCTTTCAAAAACGGTGCCGTGGGTGGAATGAGTTTTAGCTTCACCGGCCAATGACTCAAGGCTGATTGCGGTGCCATGCTGCTTGTATCGGTTGAGGATGGCAGCTGGCGCCTCTTGTCGTATTCCAAAACCCTTGCAGACGGACATCCCCCGCCGTGTGCATGAATGTGCGAGGGGAGAACAGGGGCAGGTATCTTTTCAGACTTGGCGCGTTCCACGGCCTCCATGTCGAATTCATCAGCCTCTCTCTCGATAATGGTGAGGGCATCTTCCGGGCAGTCTCCAAGACACGCGCCGAGGCCGTCACAAAGACTGTCCGATACCAGTTTAGCCTTTCCGTCTATTATTTGGATGGCCCCTTCGGCGCAAGCCGGGACACATTCACCGCAACCGGTACATTTTTCTTCATCGATTTTTATGATTTTTCGCATATTCATTTTTCTTTCCTCACAAGGTGGCGTTGTGTTGACAAGCCTGATGGTCTGGCTCGTATAAAACGATAAACCAGAATAAAAGTATATAAATACCAAAATA
>CAYSLH010000167.1:2127-11046 GCA_964431605.1 uncultured Myxococcales bacterium | reverse complement strand
GGAGCTTTTATTCCAAACTGTGCATGGCAAATTGGCCTTATCCAGTAACCAAGGAGATCGTCATGAAAAAAAATATAGCAATCGTACTGGCATCCACATTTTTACTGGCAGCATCCCCTGCTTTCGCCGATCTTTTCGCACTCGAAGCAGATGCCCAGGGATCCTATGTCAGGGTAGATAATGTGAGCGTTCCCAACCAGGACACCACTGGCACCATTTCAGGCATGGGTGCAGGATTCAGGGGCAGACTGCAGATTCTATTTCTCAACGCCCTCATAGATTATCACCATTTGTTTACAGGAGGAAAAGGAGCTGATCTGCTTCACGTTGGTTTGGGTGTCGGATACAGGACAGACATGATTCCCGTAATAGACATCTACGTCCAGGGCTCAGTGGGACTTCTCATGCTCGCAGCGGACGCAAGCGCATTCGGTGACAATGTCTCGGGATATCTCGATCCCGAGATGGGAGTACAAGTCAGGGGTGGAGGAGGTATCGAGATTCCTTTTGCAGGTGACTTTCTTGCAATAGGCGTGGGCGTGGATTTCGGAGGCCATTATATTACAGGTGAATTTGGCTACGACATGAGCATAAACGCCCATTTTGGCCTGAGAATATGATTTTAATTTGATAAGCCTGAAAAAAACATTCGATTATCAAAATCATCCATTCTAATTGACAAGATTCCTCCTTTTGTCCTAGTTTGAAATTGATTTCGATTCTTTCCCTGCAACAATCGAGAGGTACTTGTTATGAAGCTATCCAAATCCACAGAGTTGGCCATTCATGGGCTTTATCAGTTGGCGACGGAAAGACCAAACCAGCTTTTGGTGGCGGACATGGCCGAATCGCAAAATGTCTCTCCCAGCTACCTGGCCAAAGTCTTCCAAAAACTGGCCAGAAAAGGGTTGGTGAATTCCACCAGAGGGAAAAAGGGCGGTTTTCGCCTTGCCAGGGAACCCAAGGAGATATCCATGGCAGATGTTGTCCGAGCAGTGGAAGCGGAAGAACCACTGTTCGATTGTCTCAAAATCGTCAGGTGCTGCGAAGAAGAAAATGGTAATTGCGTATTGAGAAAAGCATTTGAGGATGCGGAACGAAGCATGTATGATACGCTTTCGAAAACGACCTTGTCGGATATTCTCGAGTCCGAGCATGGTCAGAGAACGAATTGGACATAAATTTTCCCGGAGGAATATCAATGAAAAAGTACACATGTAGTGTATGCGGATATGTATACGATCCAGAAAAGGGCGACCAGGATTCAGGCGTGCCTGCAGGAACGGCTTTCGAAGACTTACCTGAAGGCTGGGTCTGTCCTTTGTGCGGAGCGGACAAAACCCTTTTCGAAGCTGCTGATTGATCCTCCCCCAGAAAAAACGGAAGAAGACTACTTCTAGTCTTTGAAAATTTCGCCTACTGACGTGAAAAAATCTTCCCGTCTTCCGGAGACCTTTTCCAACTCACCTTCGTCCAGGTACAATCCGCCACAAGCAAAACACTTGTCTACCAACACACCGTTGATGGTAATCTCTCCCATCTCTTGTCCGCATTTGGGACAATGCATCCAATGCAACTCCTTGAGCTTTAGCTTTTCTTCCTTGCTCATTTGCTCTTTGTGCTTCAAGGCCAACTTTCGCAACTTGATGGCCTCCTGCTTGGCGAAATACTCGTCTTCTTTGTTGCTGGGTTTTAGTGGGGACATGGCGCCTCCGTCTTTGCCTACTTGAGCTGTTCCAGGTTCGATCTCGCCACGGCCGCCTCGGGTCCGTCTGGCAAGACATCCAGATATTTTTTATAATACTTGATGGCGTTAGCCGTATCTTTCTTATACTTGTAAGCCTCTGCTGCTCCCATTATGGCATCTCCATACCTGGGGTTTATCCTAAGAGCTTTTTTGAAATTGGAAACGGCACTCGCGTTCGACCCCATGTCCAGCAGACAAAGTCCCTTGCCTGTAAGGGCTTCGACGTCCTGAGGCTTGAGCGCCAGTGCTTCATCATATGCCTCCAATGCCTTGGCGGACCTTCCTGCCCTTTGCAGCCTGTCGGCTTTTGCCATCAAGGCATCGTAGCCCATGGCCGGCTGCTCGCCTACCTGGTCCCTTTGAGATCCAGTCGATTTCGTCTTTTTTGCATCCTTGGCCATGCCGGAATCTGCCGAAGAAGACTTATCAGAACTCGTTGCGCCATCGTCTGTCTTCAGATCATCCGCCGAGATTCCAGCATCATCTTCCACCCCAGCATCAGCCACATCCTTGGCTCCATTTCCATCAGGAGCCAAAAGCACACCTTTTGATTGTCCATCTGCTGAAGCTGGCGACTTAGTTTTTTCTTTATCTGAACCGAACAGATCGTCTGCGATCCCCTGGATCTTTTCAGGGGCTACCACGTACACCAACCCCAGCCCTGCCAAAATCAAAAGCAAGGGAACAATTACAAACCACTTGCGCCTTCCTCGCTTCTTCCATTTTTCAACCACGTCCTCACTGGTGGGGTCATATCCACCATCACCCCATGAATCAGGCTCCTGGGCAGCACCCATTACCGGCATAACCGGTTGGGACGCGGGAGCTGCTGTTCCCTGGGCCGGCATAACCGGTTGGGACGCGGGAGCTTCTGTGCCCTGGACCGGCATAACCGGTTGGGACGCAGCAGGCATGCCCTGGGTGGGCATGGCAGCCATGGTCGCAGTAGATTGGGGTTGAGTAACCGGCGGTTGAGTAACCGGCGGTTGAGTAACCGGCGGTTGAGTAACCGGTGGTTGGGACACTGCGTTCGCCTGGTCCACCAACAGGAAAAAAGACGCCAGCTCAGCGATGGAGCCCAAACGCTTCCACGTCTCTCCGCTCTTGGAAATCTCATCGTCACGGCTGACCCTGCGTTCGACTATCCACTTTTGAAGGGTGGTAAGCTCTTTGAAACTCAACATGGTGCCATCTGGTTTACGCACCATCCAGTTTTTTTCCACCGCGTCCGCTTCAGGACCGTCCTGAGGAACAGGCTCTGTGAGCACAAAGGATTTTTTTCGAACTTTGAAAAGATGGCCGCAGGAGCTGCACTTGACCGTTACACCATCTTCAGTGACCCGATTGTCATCGAATTCGTACTCTGTACCGCATCGTTCACACTTGATGTCCATAACCGCCTACCTCGTGACGACCCACCTCCTGGCGGGCAGTCAACAACTAAGTATGATAACAATATATCACTTTCCCGTAATCTCCCGGACCTTCTTCATGACCTGTTTTGCCCGCTGCACATCACCCAATCCCATGAACGCCCTGGCAAGCCCGTCCAAAGCCTTCGCAGAGCCGGGATGGACAGCACGGGCCCTGTTGAATTCCAGCGCAGCCCTGGAAAATTTCTTAGAAGCCAGAGCACGGCGACCAGCGGCAAGCGACCTGGAAAACAACGCCTGACGATCGATCTTTTTCACGTCGATTTGTATTTCATCAAGGGGTTCGTTCTCAGGACTTTTTTCTAACCCTGGCAAGACAACAGCGAATTTTTCCATCCCCGGCCAAGCCGAAAAATCCACCAGTCCATACCTGGTAAGGGTTACGAAAGTCGTAGCCAAAAAAAGCATAAAAGCCAGGACAATCCCAATCCACAAACCGATCCCGGCTTTCGGAGCCGCGAAACCGGAATAAGAATCCTTGGAGCCCCCTTCGCCAGGCACGGGAGCACCAGGTAAGACAGGGACCACAGGCTTTAGCCTTTCGACCTCGATTGGCTTTGATGGATCAGCTGTCTTGAGCTTGTCCGCAGAAGCCCTTCGCGGCGCCATGGGAGTGCTGACGACCGGTCCATCCTTACCAGGAGTAGAAGCCTGGACAAAAGAACCGTCCAGTACCTGTTCCACTCCAACCCAATCCCCACCAGGCTCCGCAGCCTGGTATCCCTCCAGATCCTCCCTGTCTTTCAACCATCTTATCATGGCCTGCCGGGAGGGGAAATCATAAGTCAGGCCTCGGGCGGTCCTGACTCGAAATCCATCCAGCAGGTTGGATACGCCTGACTGGGCCCTGATGGTGGATACGCCCTTGGCAACCATACGGTCCGCAGCACTCACCTCCGACTTCGGCGCAACGGAAATAAAAGCCTCTCCAGACAGAGCGTCTAAATTCGGCGTGTTGGAAGCAGCCGATGACCGCTGTGCGGACTGTAGTTGAGACAAATCCGTAGAAGCTGCGCTTTGAACAGCAGCCTGGTCTCCAAACAGTTCCCCTGCGGTACCCTGGTGTGTGGTGTTTTTTCCCTCGGCAGGGGCTGGTACTGATTCAGGTATGGGCACGGGCATGGAGGCAGTTTCGGCAGCACCTGGGCGCTTGACTATAAAAGTGTGATCACACTTTGGACACTTTATCTGGGCCCCGGTCTCCGGGACCTTTTCATCGGCAACCCGGTATGCAGCTTGGCAGTTTGGGCAAATCGCCTTCAAGCCCTTGTACTCCCTGTGGAATAAAGTCTCAATCTTATAGCATGTGGTTGATTTTCAAGCAAGAATCAGTTCAGTTGATTTTTACGTAATCCAACATGACGGTCTTTTTTCCCACCGACTCGAAAACCACGCTCAGCATGGGACCACGCTCTGACATCCAAACGCCGCTTACCTGTCCCTTACCCAATGCCTGGTGCATCACAGACTTCCCCACCAGTTGCTCTAACATTTGCTCCTGTGGCGCTTGGCAATACTCGGAAGAATAATCCACCACTTCCCCACCTGGCCGTTCGAAAGGATCGCCTTCGAATATATCGTCAGCATCATCCAGATCATAGCCACCCATGTCCACGACCACGCCTGGCTCGCTCGATCGAACATTTCGTGCATCTCCAAAAATATCTTTCAGAAATCTAGATGGTGGATTGATGGCCGCCTGCCCGGCCAACGAACGGCTGCGAGTGTAAGTCAGGGTCAATACCTTCTTTGCCCTGGTCATGCCCACGTAACACAACCTGCGCTCCTCCTCAACTGCCCCTGGCCTCGCACGGCCCCTGGACCTCAACAACGATCGTTCATCGTCGTCCAGAGACCTGGCGTGGGGAAGCAATCCATCCTCCAGCCCGGTTATGAACACCATGTCAAACTCCAGGCCCTTGGCCGCATGCAAGGTCATGAGCGTGACCACTCCCTGTCCATCCTCCGCAAGATCCATGTCCGTCAGCAGCGCCACCTGCTCCAAAAAACCCTCCAGGCTATCGTCTCCCGTCCCCCGCGCCATGTCCTGGGCAGCAGTCATGAGCTCCTTTACGTTCTCCAGCCTTCCCTCGGACTCCATGGTGCCCTGGTTCTCCAACCAATCTCCATAACCGCTTTTTTCGATAACCTCTGCAATGGCTTCCCAAGACCTCAGGGAGCTTGCCTTCAGATGCAAATCGTCTAAAATTTTTCGAAGCTCCAGGGCTGCAACTCGCTCTTTCTTTCTCAACCCGGTCAATAGCTCCGGAGTCATGACCTCCAACATGGAGCAACCTCGTTCATCAGCAAGGGCGACCAACCTCTGTCGTGTCTTTTGTCCCAGGCCGCGGGGCGGTACGTTCATGATCCTCATGAGATCGACATCTGATTTTGGATTCTGCACCAAGCGCAGGTACCCCACCATGTCGCGAATCTCGGCCCTGTCGAAAAACCTCAATCCGCCCACCACCCGATAGGGGAGACCAAAAAGCCTCATACCCTCTTCCAGCGCACGACTCTGGGCGTTGACCCGGTACAGGACCGCCACCTGACCCAGGTTGATGCCGTATTTCTCGACAGCCTGCAATATTCCACGAGCCACCAGCCCAGCCTCTTCCCTCTCATCCGTCGCCTGCCAATGCACCACCGGTGGGCCTGGTTCCATATCGGTCCAGAGGGACTTTGGATGACGATGGGAATTTTTGTGAATCAGTCGTCCCGCGGCTTGGAGAATATGTGACGTGGAGCGGTAGTTACGTTCGAGCTTTATCGTCTTGCAATCAGGATAGTCTGACGAAAAGCCCATGATGTTTCCAATCTGGGCCCCACGCCACCTGTATATGGACTGGTCATCATCACCGACCACACATATGTTCGCGCCTGGTGGACATAGTTTTCTGATCAAAGAATACTGGGCGTGATCCGTATCCTGGAACTCGTCCACCAGAACGTAATCGAATCTTCTTATGTATCGCGTTAGCACCTCAGGATGACGGTCGAAAAGAAGGTTCGGTTGCATGATGAGATCGGAAAAATCAAAGGCATTGGCCTGTTTGAGGCTTCGCTGATAAAGGACATAAAAATCCTTCTCGTGAAACTTCAGACCACAACGCCCGGGAGGTAATAGTTTTCGCTTCGATCTCTCTATGGCGGACAACATCCTTTCCACCTTGTACAACTGTCGATCCAGGTTCAACTTCTCCTGTATCATCCTGCCCAAACGCTTCGAGTCCCGGTCGTCGTATATGCTGAAATCCCTTCCCCATCCAAGCAAGTCGGCATGACGCCTAAGTAGCCTGGCCCCAAATGCATGAAACGTCATGGCCCAAAGACCCGAAGCTTTGCCCACCAGGTTTTCGATTCTCTCGCGCATCTCTCCCGCAGCCTTGTTCGTAAAAGTCAGGGCCAGAATCTTCCATGGCTCCACTTTCCTGTCGTGTACGAGATGGGCGATCCGGTAAGTTATGGCCCTGGTCTTGCCAGACCCGGCGCCAGCCAGGATGAGCAAAGGGCCGGTCTTGTGCAAGACAGCTTCGATTTGCTCGGGATTGAGTTCTCTTTGCAGGTCCATGGGGACAGATTGTGGGCTAAAACCACACAACCTTCAAGCGGGATTTATCCATCATGCATGAGATCCAAATTTTCTACAGAGGATAAGTGACAAGTGACCAGACCCGACCCCACCTCAATAGAGACAATCTCCAGGTTCGTTTTCTCCACATCGGTACCAACAACAGCCCAGATCATCTCCGCCATCAGGGCCTCCATTGCCACCCTTGCCTCCCGCACAACAGAATCTTCCGTCCTGGCAGGGAAAAACGCCGTCCGGGTTATCCTGGCACACGCACTTTCCCTTGTTGGTATCGCACTTTGTAGCAGAAGAAAACTTATAACAGTCACCGTCCGAAGAGCAGCCACAACCGCCGTTTACGCACGTACCGGTACTGCACTGCACACCGCACTGGCCGCAAGCCAATGGGTTGGACATGACATCATAGACCCAGACCCTGCCACAACAGGGTATGTTTTCGTCAGGATATGTGGGATCTACCGGGTCTGTTATGTCATCGGACCATTCGCACACGCAAACAGAGCTTCTGCATGTCATGTGGGAATTGGCAAATCCGGACAAGATACAATCGCTATCGTCCTCACAATAACAGGTTCCGGTCTCCAGGTCACACCTCGATCCGTGGTCCCTTTTCGCATCGCACACCCGGCCGCACTGGCCACAGTTGTCAAGATCGATGGCAATACAATGTTCATCACAACAGATAGACCCAGCTCCGCACTGCTCGTCGGTAGAACAGCCGCACTTGTGATCATACGGATCGATACACACAGGTCGTGTGGGATCATCACACACGGTATCACAATCGCCACAGTGTGCAGGATCGTTCTCTGGTACGCATTTCAAGTCGCAGCACTGCGCCATATTACCGCACGAGGAAGAGATAGTACATCCACATCTGTACAACCCCATATCGTCATCGAAAACGCAGTTTGGACCTAAAGGATTCTGAATGCAGTTCGCACCACAATCTCCACAGTTCTCAGGACTCGCTTGCGTCTCGCAACCATTGGACTCGTTTGCATCACAATCATAATAGCCTGATTCGCATTCATCATAAGAACAAAAAAACTGACCATTGGCTTCATTCTGTTTACACGCCAGCCCAATGGCATGTTCGACCATCCCTGCGCAAGGTCGTTGACAAAAACTGCAATTGTCCATGTCCCTGTTCGTCTCACAACCGTTGGACCTGTCCTTGTCACAATCCAACGTATCAGCATCACATTGATCGTAAGTACATTTGCCGTTTTCACAATGGGGATTTTTCGCGCCTTTTACCTGATCGAAACAGTTCAAACCACACGCACCACAGTTCTCGTCATCCTGTGTAATATCCACGCACTTTTGCAAGCAACAAAGTTGCCCGCCCGCACACGCGGTTCCATCACCGCAAGTACACAGTCCAAGATAACATCCATCACTTACCTCTGCGTCACATTCTCCGCACTCCGGGCCACAATGGTCGGTTCTGCTGGAATGGGTAAGTCCTGAACATTCCCCCCACCTTCCGCCCGCACAAGTCTCATTACCCTGCAAACACTTGCCTCCCTGCACTTCGAAACAAGCTTGGGCCGTTCCGTCCACACACTCGACCACCGTCAACAAAAGAGTTACCGAGGCGACCTGGCCATCTCCATCACTGGAATCTGTCACACGAACCACTACCTGCACATTACTGGCTGGTTCTTCAGCTACACCAGAAAGCAGCCCCGAATCCCTGTTCAAGGACAGCCACCCGGGGCCATCTTCCAACGTCCAAACGTAAGGTTCCACCCCTCCACTGGCCTTCATTGATACCTGATAATCCACACCCACCACCGCGTTGGGTAACGAATCAGTATTCACCACCAATTGACCGCGCTTTTCACACTTGCCCTGGTAACACACATATCCATCAACACAATCGCTCTGCACAGTACAAGAATCATCAGCTCCTGCCGCACAACCTGCAACAGCACAGGCTACGAAAAAACACCCCACAAGTCCCACGCATTTCATTTCTATCCTACCTCCCCAAAAATTTGCTAAACTCCATCAACTGCCATGATTGCCAAACCATATACAAAAAATCCCTTCCCATTTCCAATGTTTTAATTGAGCGGACGTACTATAACCGTCAATCATTTATATATTGCGATCAAAGCGGACGTACCTTAACCGTCAAT
>CAYSLH010000167.1:0-2027 GCA_964431605.1 uncultured Myxococcales bacterium | reverse complement strand
AGCGGACGTACCTTAACCGTCAATCATTTATATATTGCGATCAAAGCGGACGTACTCTAACCGTCAATCACCTGAGTATTGCGAACGAAGATAGAGCATCAGGGACTACAGGGAAATGAGTATTTCTAATCGAGCCGGTATCTGAACAACTATGCGGACAATCCTTATAAATATCTCATTGGAACATCCTATATGCCGAATGGGACATGGTCTTCGAAAGATATGCCCTGAGGCTGTCGCCCGCGGTCAGGTTGGGATCCTGTAACTTCAGGATGTTGCTCCGGTACTCTTCCAACAGCCTAGAGTCCTTGACTAATTCCCTGTCTCCCCACCTCTTACCTGCTTCCCGGAACAGCTTTGCCTGTTGTCCCAACATGTTGGCGCCCTCTATCTCTTCACCATCGTCCAGCATCCGGGCCACGCTCATGAGAGTCTCTGCCGCCCTGAAGCCAAGGAGATTCTTCTTCACCCGGCGGTCGATGGACTTTACCACCTGGTCCAGGTTCTTGGCCCTTCCCACTACTACCTTTTTTACTGCCTTGCCGTTTTTAGCGTGCAGCAAATCCTTGTACTTCAAACTAACCTCCGCGATTTTCTCAGGCTTGGTACCAGGAGGCAGGTACAGGTGCAACATGACAACGTGCGAATCGCCGGAGAAAAAATACGGTATGAGCATCTTGATGCCATCTTCGTCGTCTTCCTGCCTGTCTTTCCTTATGCCCAACTCCCTATACAGCTTGTTGTCCATGCGCTTCTCGTCATGACGCACCTGCGCCGTCTCATGCCTGTCTAACGCACGGGAACCCAAGACTCTTTTGAGGATCACATTGTCAGCAAGCTTGATTTTCAACCTCAAGGCCCGTGCAACCACCCGGTTGAGAGAATCGAACTCATCTTTGAGAATAGAACTCATGGACGAGGCGTCCTTGACAAAATGATAATGTCCCTGGCCCAAAGAGGCGATGTGCATCATGAGTTCGTCATTATAGTCGAGCCCCATACCCACCGAAGTGCTCGATATGCCATTTTCCGCAGCCACCTTGGCAAGAGAAGCTATATCGTCTTCATCCGTGTTGCCCGCAGTGGGCATTCCGTCCGAAAGCAGGATCACCGTGTTGAGCATGCCTGGTCTCGCTCCATCAGCTATCATCCTGTAGGCCCGGTCTAACGCTGCGTATATGTTCGTAGCCCCATCCGGCTCCAACTCCTTTATGAAGCTACGTATGTCATCTTTACCGCATTCTGCGTAATAACCATCAGAGCAAGGTGTAATCACCTCGTCATCATACGCGATCACCACCAGCCGGTCGTCCGGCCTCAACTTGTCCATAAACTTCAAAGCCGCATCGCGAGCCGCATCCATCTTGCCGTCCGAATCCATGGAGCCGGAATGATCTATGACAATGGCGATGTTCAACGGAGGCCTTCGAGGCATCTCACGGTTGGCAGCCTGAATCCCCACCTGTAAAAATACGTCGCCCCCTGAAGCCATTACCTTTCCATGGTCCACGTCAGCATACAGAGCCAACGCAGTGGAAGAAGGAATCCGGAACTTCTGATGATAAGACCTGGCAAAAGAACCGAGCTTTATCTTGCTGCCGTCCACCACTACACCCTCTTTGATTAGCTTTTCCACCCTCTCGCGCTCGCCCTCTCCCGGAGCATAGTTAGACTGGTACCATCCGTTCTTGGGCGCACTTTGCACCGCTACCGGCTCGTCGTCTTCAGGTTCGTCGTCTTCCTGCTCGTCACCTTCAGGCTCGTCATACATCGGCTCGTCATCCGCAGTATCGTCTTCGTAACCACTATTGGGAAGTCTGATGATTTTCAAAATCTTTCTTCTCTTTGTCACCAGTTCCTTGGTTCTCTCATACTGGTACTTGCCCCTGGATTTTATATACGCGTCACCGTCGAAAGGAGCATCAGAGCCAAAAGTCGGTCCCTTGCTTGCGACTCCGCGGCCACGGGTTGGACCATAGGACGAACCACTTCCAAAACTTTTCGCAGATGGGCCGCTTGGTGTACCG
>CAYSLH010000166.1:0-11058 GCA_964431605.1 uncultured Myxococcales bacterium | reverse complement strand
CCAAGTCCAATGGCAATGGGGTAAACGGAGAGAAATAAAAAATCCAGCCCCAGGCTTAGTCCTGCGTAGATTCTGGCATCGCCGGTCCATGATGAAAGGATTTGTTGAGAAGTGTCAAAATCTCCAGCCAACTCGAATGATACGATTCCCAATGGTGCCTGTTTGGTTATGAGAGACTGGTCGAGAATCTGAAGTATTATCAGGACTACAAACGCCAGCGATGAGCAAAGGATAAAAACTCTACGCTGTGTCGAAGCGGAAAGCCACTGGGTCGGACCTTGCGTGTTCATGGATCGTTTTTACCCTTGGTTTACAAAATTCAGCTTAGTATACATGGAACCATATGACAGCTACAAGCAACCATAGGAGGGAAGATGGACGAAAAATCATCAAAGGAGATGTTGTTGTTTGAATACCAGGAGACACGATCGGAAATTTCTGAGATCAGGAGAATACCTGAAAAATGGGGCGCAATCATGTTGCCTCTTGCTACTGGTATACTTGCGTTGGGAGTGGACTCCATGAAGAAGCTTCCACATGTTGGTGTCGTTTTCCTGGTGGTCCTGTCCATGGTCACCATAATCATTTGGAGGCTTATAGGTTATAATGCCATGTACCGTATCGGTATTCTCAGCGAGCACCTGGTCAACCTGGAAAAAAAGAGGACGAAGCAGAAAAAGTCTCAGATCGAAGAAGATGAATCAGTGTTTTTCGACATGAACTGGCAAAAGCTCATGCATCGACCCAGGTCCTTCATCCCCCTGCTTTCACAACAAGCTCTACTGGATATTTTTGCAGGTCTATACATCATGGTCGGTATATCCATAACCATCGTGAAAATTTATTGGTTTTAATCTACTGGTTATAGGTTATGATCAAAGACATGCGTTTTATCATGTCTGTGAAATTTTCCTGGGTGTTTGTCCTTGTATCATTTGTTGCGAGTGCGACTGTTGGTGCGGTTGACGGTGTATCTGTCACAGCTCACTGGACGGGCACTAACGAAAACCTCTATGGCGGATATGGTCAGATAGTGCGTCATGATATCGTCGACTCCCAGGTAGTAAGCCACACGGTGCTCTATGATGACCCGGCCAATCCCGCACGCAACCCGGTGATCTCACCTGACGGCAGCCGAGTGGCGTTTTTATTGCAGGATGGATCCATTGCGGTCATGAGCATGGGGGGAGGTCAGGCGGAGGTTCTTCAAAACGCCCATTCCCACGGTGAGGCGTGTTTGGATTGGCCTTCTGATGATTGGATCTACTACACCAAGGGAGGTTTCAATCAGCCATCCGGCTCCAAGTTGCTTCATCGCATAAATGCCACCACAGGTGCGGATGAGTATGTTTTGACTTTTCTCAAGGAAGATGGGGTCACCGAAAGCGGAACATGGCGTTTTCATATCGCTAATGATCTACGCAGGGCTTCGGTGCGTCCAGATGATACTCAACCCATGCCATATGGTTGTATAACGGCTTTCGACCTTGTCGATGACACTCACCTGCGAACAGCAAGATCGTTGGGGAGCCTGGCGTTGTTCAACCGGCATAGACCCGCAAGGGGTATACCTTCTGGAGGGGAATCAGGCTCACGACGGGGTCAGCATCAGGCGGTGGGACGATCTGAGTGAGGTCAAGACTTTTCTTTGGACTGAGACAGAGTCATGGGGACCGGATTTTACTGATACAGGCAGCTCTCACAACCGCAATGCATGGTCTACGAATTCACAGAAATGGCTTTGTATACATATAGGCTTCGGCAACCGCGGGGCTCGTGGCGCAAACCAGATGCTAATCAACTGGCAAGACGAACAACGAATCGTGGTGACGGAAAACCAGGATGATGAATCGCCTCGCAAGTTCGATGACGCTGGCGACTTTTGGGTGGGCTCGGCCACACCTCAACCGCCCGAGATTACGTTGCAGCCACAGGACCAGACTGTCTCGGTTGGACAAACTGCACAGTTCCAAATCCAGGCTACTGGCAGCGGACCTTTGTCATACCAGTGGCAGCGTGATGCTGGAGATATCGGTGGTGCTAATGCTCCAAGTTATTCTTTCATCGTCGGTGTGAATGATGACGGTGCAGGATTCAGGTGCTTGGTGTCGAATCCACAGGGTTCGGTTACGAGCGATACAGCTACACTTACAGTGCTTGGAGATACCACCCCTCCGGTCATAGAAGGAGTCAGCGCCCCAGGCTCTCCGGATTCTGTATGGGTGACTTTTTCGGAGCCGGTTGAACAGGGCTCTTCCGAGGATGCGTCAAACTATTCCCTGGACAAGGGCATAGATGTGTTCCATGCGTCGCGTCAGGAAGATCAGTCCATAGTGTTGTTGACCGTAAGTGATCTTTCGGGCGGCGAGACTTACACCCTTGCAATAAACAATGTCAGGGATCAGGCAGCCCAACCCAACACCATCGCTCCTGACTCCACCTTTCAATTTACCTATGTGGATCAGAATCAACCACCAACAGTGGATGCTGGGCCTGATGCTTCTGTCAGACAAGGCGATGATTTGCTTCTTTCCGGTGTTGCTAACGATGATGGTCTGCCGGCGGGAACAATCAGTTTCAGCTGGGAAATGGTGTCAGGTCCTGGACAAGTCTCGTTTTCTTCCCCCCATGAATCGTCAACTTATGCCAACTTCGATTCCCTGGGGGATTATGTGCTTGGTCTGACTGCGGACGATGGTGACAAGACTGGCTTTGATGAGGTTGTGGTCACGGTTTTGCCTCGACCATCCATGACCATTGTATCGCCGGCGGGAGGAGAAAGCTGGAAGGCAGGTAACACCGAAAGCATCGACTGGATAGCAACAGGGGTGAGTAATGTGAGCATTGATTTCTCAACGGACGGAGGGCTCAACTGGCGTGCGATTTCTCAGAGTGTAGACGAACACAACGATCCCGACCAGTGGGGACACTATCCGTGGACCGTGCCAAACGATCCCACTGATCAAGCGCTGATTCAGCTTACGGTATACTCCGACCCGGCGAATGCAGTGCGATCCAACCCATTTTCTATCATTGGTTCAGGTCAACAATCCATTACTCTGTTGAGCCCGGCCGGTGGTGAGACCTTGACTGGAAACTCGGTCTTTCACCTTACCTGGGAGGCCGAGAACATCGATGTGGTTGTAATCGAGTTCAGTTACGATGCCGGTGTGACCTGGTCATCCGTAGCCATGGTGGATTCGACCCAGACACAGTGGCTGGACTACTCATGGAATGTGCCAAATGTCGCTACCCCTTTGGCTCAAATGCGTCTCAGGTCTCCTGGTGGCTCGGTACAAGATACATCTGGTTTTTTCACGATCGAGCCGGAAGCTGTTACCGGTGAAGATGTGGGTGTAAACTCGGTGACCATCCACGGGTATCTGCCGCCGGAGGCGCAGAGGGTTGACAAGGTTAGAGTGGGAGGAAGAGATTTTCCGGTTGAGGATGGCCGGTTCGATGCCATGCTGGATATCCCGTCCGGTGCCGAGAGATTTACATTCATCATGGAAGCTGAAAGCGGCAACGAGCGCTTTTCGAGGACGGTCGATCTGAAATTCACTCAGACCATTGGCGGTCTGGGGGTGTCTGCAAAGGAGCTACGGGAGTTTGTGGGTGACCGGGGAGGAATTTTGGTTTGGGTCAACGCGGGTGGACAGTTACAGGTGCTTGATTTCAGGGCAAGGGACCCACAGGTGCAAACGATGAAAAACACCACCGACTGTGTCAACCCACTCATCTCTCCTGATGGAACTCGAATCGTTTACAGCCAGGGGAGGCCCAACGGGCCGAAATCGATTTTCGTTATGAACCTGTCAGATGGCAGGTCGAATATGATTGCAACTGGCGACATAGGCTACTGGCATTTTTCGGATTCCGGTCAGGAATCCATAATATATTGCGATTGGTCCGATAAGAACGAAAACGGCGCAGACGGCAAGACATATAGCATAAAACTAAACAAAGGAGACATAACCGCCTCATCAGATGCGACGGTGATCCTGGATAGGGCCATGGATGCTGGAGCCAACCTGGACCTGTCATGGGTAGGGCAGGTATACGGAAACCTTTGGGCACATGATTTAGTCACTGGAGCCGACTATCCGATGGAGAAGTTTTTCCTGATGAGCGGAGAAGTGGCTGATCACCAGACATGTAACGGGTCCATGGCTCCGGACAGTCAAAGCCGACTGATGTGTTTGGTGATTCCTCACGATTTCATCAGGATTTTCACTTATGACAAACAAAGCGACACGTTCAGGCAGAGTTCCGAATTCAGGTTACCCCAGGCGATGACAGAGTGGGAATTTCCGGAGTGGTCAACAGATCCTGGATATTTCACCGCAATCTTACGCGCCAGCGATTTGCAAAACCGTCTTTTCATCGGAAAGATCGCGCAGGGCGCCTTGGTGCCTGATGTGCTGGAAGTAAGCGGTGAGCGAAAGGGTGCGACTTACAGTCACTTGTGGCTGGCTCCGTGAGGACTTGACCTGCGCCAATCGGGAAAATCAGTGAGATCATAGACTGATTGTGAATCTAAAATTCCTTCAATACGCAGTGTTGTTCTCACCAGGAAAAATCTTCATTTCCTTTCCCGATGTGATATCGTTTCATCCATACAACCATCAGGAAGGTGACCCATGGAGCTGAACGATATCCTCAAAGTGGCCATGAAGGGCGGCGCTTCTGATATTCACCTCAAGGCAGGTCTTCCACCCATGTTCAGAGTTGATGGTAAGCTGTTGCCTTTGAAGGACGCACGCCGTATGCCGCCGGAAGAGATTTCCAGGATGGCCTTTGGCATCATGAATAACTACCAGAAGGAACGGTTCAAAGAGTTCAATGAACTCGATCTGGCATACGGGGTTCCCGGATTGGGCCGATTTCGAGTAAATGTTTTTCAGCAGCGTGGCACCATTGGAATCGTTTTCCGAGTGATTCCATTCAAGATCCATTCGATCGAGCAACTGCTGTTGCCCAAGGTCCTGGAAAAGATCGCATTGGAGGAACGTGGTTTGATCCTGGTCACCGGGACTACCGGTTCCGGTAAATCCACGACCTTGGCCGCGATGGTGGATCACATCAACACCCACAAGACTCGCCACGTCATGACCATCGAGGATCCCATAGAGTTTCTCATCCGTGACAAGCGTTCCATTATCAACCAGCGAGAGGTGGGCGTAGACACCATGAGTTTTCCCCAGGCCCTCAAAAGCGCCTTGCGACAGGATCCTGACGTCATACTCGTGGGTGAGATGAGGGACCTGGAGACGGTTGAGACCGCGCTCCTGGCCGCAGAGACAGGTCACCTGGTCATGAGTACGCTACACACCCTGGACGCATCAGAGACCATCAATCGTATTATCGCGGTTTTCCCACCTTATCAGCAGAAGCAGGTCCGGATGCAGTTGGGTGCGGTACTCAAGGCTGTCATCAGCCAGCGATTGTTGCCCAGGGCAGACGGAAGAGGACGTGTGGCAGCGCTGGAAATACTTATCGCCACTGCCCGTGTCAGAGAACTCATCGAGGACAAGGATCGCACCAAGGAAATACCGGACGCCATGGCACAGGGCCACATCGCTTATGGAATGCAGACTTTCGATCAGGCGCTCATGGGCTTGCTCAAGCAGAAACTCATATCCTATGAAGAAGCCCTGCGCGCTTCGACGAATCCTGACGATTTTGCCTTGCGCGTCTCGGGAATCTCCGGCACCTCTGATGGACAATGGGACCAGTTCGAAAAAACTCAGGGTGGAGGCGAAACTCCACCTTCCACCGAGTCTTCCGGTGGAGATATCCCCATCGACAGGTTTTAGGTTTTGGGAAGCAGAAAAAAGAAACGTCCGGAGATTGAGCCGGAAGATGCTATTCGGCACAAGGCATTACAACTTTTGGATTTCAGGCCCAGAACCAAGAAGGAACTTTCGGACAAATTGCTGTCAAAGGGATTTTCCCCATCTTTGGTGGAATCACTGATTGAACGATTCGAAGAGATCGGACTGCTCGATGATCGTAGTTTTGCCATCGACCGAGCAAGGGCTGTGCTTTTGAACAAAGGCTGGGGACCTAGAAAGCTCAGGGCGGATCTTTCCAGAAAGGGTATTGGAGAAGAATCGATTCATGAGTCTATTCAGCTTGCATACTCGGACATTACCCAGGAAGAGTTGATCAGAAGACAAGTCATAAAGCGATATGGGTCTTGCGTGCTGGAAGTCGGCTCCACTTGCCCTGACAGGCAAAAGGCTTTTAGGTTTTTGCTGGGACGTGGGTTCGAACCTGAGAAAGTAAAGAGTGTTCTTGGATACTACTGACGAGGCCTTGCTTTCCGTGAAGTTATGACAGGCTCCTGACGAGAGTTTGGTTCCTTGCCGTTGCCACCTGATGCACCGTTGCCTTTTGACTCTTGTTTCGCATCTTGCTCCGGCATTGGAATCAGCCCGTGGTGTTGGCGAACTCTGGTATCTATTTCTTTTACCATGTCAGGGTGTTCGGACAAAAAATCGCGTGCGGTTTCCCTTCCCTGGCCGATACGTTCGTCTCCATACGAATACCAGGAACCGCTTTTTTCCACTATGTCCGCATCCACTGCCAAGTCCAGCAAGTCACCAAGCTTCGAGATACCCTCATTATACAAGATATCGAATTCGCATTGACGAAACGGGGGGGCCATCTTGTTTTTCACAACTTTTACCCTGGTACGATTACCCGTAATTTCATTGCCTTTTTTGATAGCGCCAATCCTTCGTATGTCGATACGAATACTGGAGTAGAACTTCAATGCATTGCCGCCAGTGGTGGTCTCGGGGTTTCCAAACATGACACCGATTTTCATGCGGATCTGATTGATAAAAATAACGCATGTTCTGCTTTTGGAAATGGTTCCGGTAAGCTTTCTCAGCGCTTGACTCATTAGTCTTGCCTGAAGCCCCATGTGGCTATCGCCCATCTCTCCTTCTATTTCAGCCCTGGGCACCAACGCTGCCACAGAGTCGATGACCAGGACATCCAGGGCACCTGAACGAACAAGCATATCGGCAATTTCCAGGGCTTGTTCTCCAGTATCAGGCTGCGATACCAAAAGATCGTCAATATTCACACCTAGCCTGCTGGCATATTGGACGTCGAGAGCGTGCTCAGCGTCGATGAAAGCAGCAAGACCGCCTGTCTTGTTCGCCTCCGCGATCACATGCAGAGCCAACGTGGTCTTTCCGGAAGACTCAGGCCCGAAAATCTCCACGACCCTGCCTCGTGGAAGCCCACCAATTCCCAATGCCATGTCAAGGGAAAGGGCACCGGTTGGGATCACCGCTGCTTCGTGTGCCACCGGCCCTTCTCCATTGAGCCTCATTATGGAGCCCTTGCCGAATTGCTTTTCGATGGAGCCAATGGCCAGGTCAATGGCACGTTCCCGTTCCTGATTTAGTTTTTCCTTGTTTTCTTTTTTCTTGCTTTCTTTCATGGTCTCTCCATAAGGCTCGATAACCTGTTCAAGTGTTCAGTATCCTACCGGCCGATGGGAAAGCTGTCAAGGGTTGTATAAAGAGGCCCATTCGGCCGTAATTCGCTCTTGACCAAATGTACTTGCTGGATCTGACATTTTCCTACTTTGGCCCCGAAAAAACCTTTCAGAGGTTTGGATAGATCGGGAAAACGATTCGACCTGGTGCGTATTCTTCCCAGGGTTACATGAGCTTTGAACGGCCGGTCGTCTGGTTCGAACCCGAACTCTTTTGTTACCTCCATGGTAGCGGAATGCAGTGCTCTTAGCCCGTCTGCTCCGTGAACGATTCCAGTCCAGATTACCCTTGCACGGTTAGGTTTTGGGAATGCCCCCACGTCAGCCAGCGAGACATGGAATTTATCCAGGTTGCTGTATGCACCGGACAGTGAGCCGGTGAGTTTGGGCAGCAAACCTTCATCCACGTCTCCTAAGAATTGTAGTGTGAGGTGAATATTGTGCGCCTCGACCCACTTGATGTCTGCCCTGCGGTCCAAGGGGCCGCGGAGTCTATCCATGAGCGCGGCCAGGTTTTGCGTGACATCTCGAGAAAACCGTACGGCGATGAAAAGTCGTACCTTGTCTGGCATAGTGCCTCCCAAATGTTGATGCTACCATGAGCGATGTATGTGTTTACATGAATAATTGGGAAATTTCCAAAAGGTTTCAAACAGGGCAATCTGCGCTGTCGGCAAGATTTGAATATGGTCTAATGCATCCCCTTTTGGTTAATTGGCCTCCTGATCATAGATGGCTGAGATCCACGGTTAGGGACATATGCAACAAACCGGTTCCGTTTTCAGGGTCCGTGCATGAACCTAGGTGCCAAGGACCGAACTTTGCTTTGATAGTACCGATACAATCAAGGAAGTTGGTTCCTGGTGATTTGGACGATTCGCCGCTAGTGGCAACGACCTTCGCCGACGCCATACCCATATTCGGGTTGCTTACGATGGCAAAGCTTATGCTCTGAGGGATCGTGCTGATAGCACAAGTGTCGAAACAATGACAAACAGTATCCCGTATGGCCTTGTATATAGGTTCCATCGCGCGGTTTGTCACTTCGCCCGTGAGAACCGCGCTACCCACTTTTGGTACACTCCATTTTTCCAAACACACCTGTGGCATGGGGTGACGAGACTCAGGGCTGAAAGATCGTGTACAGGGAGGTTCCTGTTTTTTGTTTGCCATGAGTATCGGGGAATTTGATGCGCCCCCACATGAGTTGAGGAGCATTGCCGATAGAGCTGCCGGGACAATGAATATTTTGAAGGAATGATTCATGTTATATAATCTCCAAAAAAACAGACACCCAGGGGATGAGTTGGTTCCAAAGGCAACCTTCGAACGTATTAGTGTGGAAGAAGTATGATACTCGGTGGATAGTATGAATAACCCTGCAAGAAGAAGCGTCTCTTGCGATGATAGATTCTTTCATGACTTGCAGGTTCTATGATGGGGGACCTGGCTTCAGGAGGTAGACAATGGAAAAACGTTTTTTTGTCATTTGGATTGTGTCTGGCTTACTTACTTTGGGATTTTTCCTTTTATCATGTGGAGATAACCAAAAGGAGTGCAGTGTCTCTGCCGATTGTGTGAAGATAAAAGGTGAAAATTTTTACTGTGATCCCCTCGATGGTACCTGCAAATGTACACCATCGTGTTTTGGAAAATGCGGCGGGAGTGATGGATGTGGAAAAACCTGTGTGAACAATTGTGATGATGGTGAAATTTGCAACGAAACCACCTATATATGTGAACTTCCCGTTGAATGCAGTGTGGGTCAGGTGCGATGTAGCGGCGATGTGATACAAAAATGCATCGAAGGTAAATGGACCAATGATGAAGATTGTTCCAAGAACAATGAGGTGTGTCTTGATGGCAAATGTGATGGGGGCGGAGCATGCGAACCTGGTGATACGCGATGTAATGGAAATACCGTACAAACCTGTAACACTGATAAAACATGGACGGATGTCGTTGATTGTTCGGCGGGCGGCCAGGTTTGTCGTTATGGTCGCTGTGAAAGTGGCAATAGTTGTGACAATGTAACTTGTTCTGGACACGGCACTTGCACCTTGATTGACTCGGAGGCATCATGCATATGCGACAGCGGTTATGAGGCGCAGGGGCTGTCGTGTGTTCCTTCCGGAAGTTGTTTGCTGCTGGGTGTGCAATGTACTGATTCTTCAGAGTGTTGTGAATCCTGGTGCCTGAAGTACGCTGGAGAGGATAAAGGTTATTGTACGAAGCGTGATTGTTTGGGGGACGATACGTGTGTAAATCATGGGACTGATTCAGCGCAGATGTGTTGTGTGGAGGTGGCAGAAGATTATTCCATCTGTATGAAAATCGCCGAGGGCTATGCTTGTGGTGATGGAAGCGGTATGTGCGGGTCTTCTTGTGCTGGACAGATGGACTCTGCATGTGATTCATCCCAGGCATGTCTTTCAACTGGTTTAGATGATCCAAATGCTTTTTGCGCTCACCAATGTATGACGAACAACGATTGCGCTGATTGTTCCGATCCAAATGATGTCACCAGCAGGTATAGCTGCCAGACGATTTCCGGCGGGGCAACCTATTGCATGGTAAACCGGACTGGACTGTGCGATAGCAGCCTGGATTGCCAGGACCAGGATGTGTGTGTTGCGTGGCCAAGCGATGATCAACAGAGCATGGAGGGAAAATGCGCAGACCTTGGTGATCTTCCTCCTGGCTCGGAATGTGACAGTGGGGCGAATCCGAACGATTTGCCGGCCGAGCAACGCTGTTCCGATTTCTATTGCTTAAACGGTCATTGCTCTGAGGTTTGCACCATGGACAACGATTGTATGGAAAGCATGGTCTGCAGCATGATCAATTTTCGGATGAACGACAATGGGGCCACGGCCTCGATCGGTATGTGCCTGTGGATAGAAGGCTCCGGTGATGTGTGTAGTGCCAACACGGATTGCTCCAACGACGAGATTTGCAAGTATTATCTGTCCCCCAATCACTCTGTCAACAAAGTCTGCGCCACCCGTCACTGCGATCCTCAGGATGCGCAATGCTCAGGGGTCGGAGAACCCTGTGGAGCCGGTAAACCCGAGTGCTTTACCGGTATCTGTTTGGTCTCAGATCAACATCCTGATGCCTGGTGCTCAGCCCTGTGCGACGACGACAATGATTGCCCACCTGCGATGGAGTGTGGTCTGCTGGGTGTGAGCGATTCCGAGATCACGGGCGCCTGCGTACCTCGATAAATATCCAAACAAACGCTCATCCCACAAATATCAAAAATAACATGTGTTGAATGCTAGCTGCTGGCCATAACCTTTGCTTCGATCACCAAACACCTTTATTCGTTTTATCAAAGCGCCACTGATGAGAATTATAGTTTGAAAAATAAAGTAAAAAGAATATTATTATAGAAATAACTTGTCGAGAGTCCATGAGAATGGAATTCATATAAAGTAGTTTTCTGAGTCATGCCTCTTGCTTTTGGGCGTGTAAATTCTGAGGCCTTTTCTACGATGCTTGAGAAGTTTGGTAAATATGAACTTGAAAAAAGATTGGCT
>CAYSLH010000165.1:0-11064 GCA_964431605.1 uncultured Myxococcales bacterium | reverse complement strand
GTTGGACCTTTTAGTAGCTCAATTTCACTTCTTTTGGGTAGTCTCAGCACCTGAATCTATGCCACGCCCCCTCGGCGTCCGACCGGAGGAAGTCATCCAACTCTTCCAGTTATCCTAGGTGTATATGTTTTTAAGGAAAATGGGTGGGGACCTAAAATTGGATCGTCCCATGCTCTGTGCCCATAGCTGCTTTATGGATTCAAAACGTCAGTGTGTTTATGTCAAGATCAACCAGTTCCATCTCCAGGTATGTAAAATCGCCTCCATCCTCATGCCACACGCCCTTTCCCCTTGAAGCAACACGAAATGGTCCGAAATTTCTATACTCATACAGTGGTGTTGACCAACGTTGACTCATCAAGGTAGTTCCATCCGACGATGCTCTAAGCCTGTCGTCGGATATGAAATCAACCAACTCTCCTGCATCGTTGAATATGAGCAAAGCACTAATCGTGTTTGCTCCGACAGTCATCTTTGCCCTTGCCGAGCGGGAATCGACTGGCTCCCATTCGATGGCATCATTGGCTAAAGCTCCTGGGGCTAAAATGGATAAGTCATTCAATACCGTGACCGTCTCGGCACGATCTAGCTTCAGACCATGTAAATCTACAAGGTCGAACAACGACAAAAGCTTCACTCTCATGCTTGCAGTTCCATTGTCATACACATGAAGCACATCCACGGCGAGACCGCTTTTGAACGCTTCCATTTTGAAAAAACGTGCCGAGTCCTTTACGAAGTTGAACTGCTCTGCCGAAAACTGCATCCATGGTTCATCCGCACTAGCCCTGATTCTACCTTTCCAGCGAGCTCTGAAATTTTGAATACGAGGTCGTCCGATGGCTCCACTTAATTTTACGTACCGTTTCACAGGTTCGGGCAGGTGGAGCAAATCTGATTCAGTCAGGATTGAGGAAGGAGCAATTGTCCGTAGTCGATTATCCACAAGTTGCCGATACTCTGCGCTGAAGCTTATCGGGCCCAGTGACACAAACCCATACACGACACCGAGGAATATCAATATATTGGCAAGGGTGCCAAATTTAGCATCAGACCAGAAGTAAATCACTATTACCTGAGAAAGAACAATTGATATGGCTCCCACGGCCCACCAAGCAGAAGGGGTGGCAATTAACATCACAGCACTTAGCACAAATGCAAAACCAGTAATTAGCCAAACCAACCCGAGACCCTTGGATATAGGCTGGGTCAACTGGGGTAACTCAGCCAGTCCAAAAGCCTTTGCGAATCCCATGAAATGAATGGAACCATGGACGAGCAGAAGACCAAAAAATACCCAGCGCATTTACATCACTCCGTATCTGTAACAGAAACGGCTTATTATCATCTATACAACTAAAAGCCAGGAAAAACGGGAGGAAAGAACAAAAAAACAAGTCGGAAACAAGTGCGGAAACAAGTCGGAAACAAGTGGCTGGCACCTGTTTCAGCACCTGTTTCAAGCGGAAACAAGTGGCTGGCACCTGTTTCGGCACCTGTTTCGGGGGGGCTATTCCCATAAGCGAATACAACCTGTCATGATAATGCAACAGTGTTGTGCTTTTACACCAATCAAGCTTGACTTGCTCAACAAGATACAACTTTATTTACAACATGTTACAATATAGTGACCCATTGGTCGCTTTTGGCACGCCCATTGCTTAGTCTCTGCTCGACAATCTACGGGAGGTCGAAATGAGCATTAGCAAAAAAGAATACAATGCGTTCAGTTCCAAATTAATCATTGTAGTTACTGTTCTTTTTCTCATTGGAGCGCAATTGCCAGCTTCAGCTGGTGAGATGAATGGTGAAGTAGGAGGAAATGCGATATTTGGAACTAGAGATGTTGATATTGTGGTATTAGGTTTGGTTGCATCAGTCATGGATATAGTTACCATAGGAGTCGGGGCTGTTAGTGCCACTGGTAATTTGACCTATGTGGCACGGGGCAAACGAGCCACCAAATCATGGCTGACCCTCGGATATATTTCAGGTGCCCTGAACCTGGCTATTGGAGGCATCATCATGTTCAGCAGCAAGGACGACTGTGATTATTTCACTTTAGGCGCAATCCAGGCAGGACTGGGTGCAGCAGCTTTTGGCATCACCGTTTGGTCCCATGTGCTCGATGACGGGACGGAACAGAGCCTCAGCCTATCTCCCCTCGTATTACCTGATAACAAGGGTCATGCCGCGCTCGGGGTAGGATTGAAAATCGCAGGTTGGTAATCTTCGCCCTACCCTGCTCCCTTATTTCCCCCGCCCTGTTGTACGGCCAAGCCCAAGCATAGTATATTGTGAAAAACCAAACTCAGGAGAAAACTCATGCCCACCGCCCCCATGAGCACCTTGAGCAGAGTATTTTTATTTGTTGCACACAGGCTTTTTCCCTTAGTGCTTGTATTTTCCCCTTGCTCCGCTCTGGCGTCTGTCTTCTACGTAGATCCTAGAAATGGAAGCCCAGACAATGATGGAAGCAAAGAGCATCCTTGGCTTACGCTCGAACAGGTACTCGACAATAACCTGATACAGGGACGTCAATGCAGTTCACTGCCCTATACAGCCGACTGCGACATGGTTGTCAAAAACCCAGACGCTCCGGTCAAGCCGGGGGATACCATCAGGCTTCTTTCAGGTTACCATGGGCAAATAACTATTCAGGATGCATATCTCGAAGAACCGATCACTGTGGAGGCAGAGCCTGGTGAGATTCCTGCCATCAAAAGTCTCCGCTGCCTCGGTGCATCCAATTGGATCTTTCGAGGTTTATCAATCAGTCCTTCGAGTACAGAACCATATGAGAGAATCCGCGACTTGGTCATGTTGGAAAATCACGGCTTTCACGGGCCTTGCAAGCAAGTCACCATCGAAGATTGTAACTTGTTTTCTGTGCGGGATGCCTCCAGTTGGACAAAAGATGACTGGAACAACCTTTCCTGCTCGGGCATCGCCGTACAAGGGCCTGATTGCACTATTCGAAACAACAAGCTGAAAAACGTCGATTTTGGTATTTCCGTAACAGGAGCCAATGCCATCATAAGTGACAACACCGTTGAAAACTTCTCCGGTGACGGCCTGCGCGGACTTGGTGATTATGGGTTGTTTGAACACAATCTGGTAATGAATTGTTACGACGTGAATGATAACCACGACGACGGGTTCCAGTCCTGGTCTGTGGGTACGGACGGAGTTGGGACAGGACAGGTACAGGGAGTGGTACTTCGAGCCAACACCATCATAAACTACACGGACCCAGACCAGCCTTTTCGAGGTCCGCTTCAAGGTATCGGTTGTTTCGACGGGTTTTATACAGACTGGGTAGTGGAAAACAACGTGATCATCACCGACCATTGGCACGGAATAACATTTCTTGGGGCTCGCGACGTAAGAGTTGTAAACAACACCGTTATCGATATCAACCAGGAAGAACCTGGTCCTGTGTGGGTAAAAATAGGCCCACACAAAAACGGCACACCCTCATCCGGTTGGATTGTAAGAAACAACATAGTCATGAGCCTGCAGGTAGACGATACAGGAACCACGGACCATAACCTGGTCGTGGATTTCAACTGGGCTAGAAAATATTTCACAGACTATTCAGGAAACGACGTTCATCTGACTTCAGACAGCCCTGCCATTGACACTGGTTCTTCAGACCTCGCTCCACTAGTGGATCACGATGGAAAAACCAGGCCACAAGGGGCTGGAATTGACATTGGAGCTTATGAGTGGTCGGTGCAGTTACCACCGGACGCTGGACCGGATTCAGACGATGGCACCGATGCTTCTGGGAAAGACGCTGGCAACGTCAGCGATAGCGGGTCTGTCACTGATGATTCAGATGGAGGAATATCAAATGACAGCCAACCTGATGAAGATGAGGTCCATGCGCAGGACGGAGATGATAACACTAGTGTGGTGATAAGTAGCGAAGGTTGTTCCTGTAACTCCGGACATGGAAAAGCCGGAATGATTCTCCTTGCCCTTACGGTTTTTTCAATCATCGCCGGAACAATGAAACATCGTACCCGCACCTAATAACGAAAGAGTCATTAAAAACTGAATAATTCTCAAAAGTCTTCCGTATACGAAGTAAATCCGTATTTCTTTGTTATTACCAGGAGGGTTTAGAAATGACCAACAGGTGGAACCTTATTATTCCATGTATCCTGGCAGCCATACTTTTTGCCTCATGCGAAAATCCCAACACAGGCGATTTGGGCAGTAGTAAACAATATCTCGCTTCGTCATACGACACAGCTCCCAAAGCCAGTCATCCGCCGGCATCAAGTGTCACTAACGTTTTGGCCCGCAAAAAAGACTTCCAGCGACCTGAATTTGAACCTGGAGTCATACTGGTAAAGTGGCGGGATGACGTCAAAAGCGCTGTAGATGGAACTCTTTCATCCGAACTGGGATTATCGGTGTCCCGGCATACACCCATAGGTGTGGACAAAATGCATCTTGTCACTAATGAGACCGTGCCAGACGCAGTAGCCCGGTTGAACAAAGATCCACGGGTCGTATACGCTGAACCTAACTACCGGATAGAGTTGGAAAACATACCGGACGACCCAAGTTTTGGAGACTGCTGGGGATTGAACAACACTGGTCAAAACGGTGGAACTGAAGATGCGGATATCGACGCTGCCGAAGCCTGGGATATTTCCATTGGCTCCAGGGATATCATTGTCGCAGTCCTGGACACTGGAGTGGACTATACCCATCCTGATCTAGCAGCGAACATGTGGACCAACGAAGATGAAATCCCAGAAAATGGAATCGACGATGACAATAACGGTTACGTCGATGATGTCATTGGTTGGGACTTTGAACACCAGACCAACGATCCCATGGATGACTATGGTCATGGAACCCACTGCTCCGGGACCATAGGAGCAGAGGGCAACAACGGTATCGGAGTTGCCGGGGTGAACTGGCGAGTCACGATCATGCCTCTGCGCATTATCGGGAGCCAGGAGATAGATGCATATTGCCTGGATGCGGCCGAAGGCATCCATTATGCCGTGGACAACGGAGCCAGGGTGATGAGCTGTTCTTGGTGGACTATCCAGCATTACAATCAAACCCTTGAAGACGCTGTGGCTTATTCAGAGCAAAACGACGTTGTGTTGGTCGCAGCAGCTGGTAATGACTCCAGAGACGATGACAGCCCTGATTACAATCACTGGCCCAGTGAATGGCCTTATTCAAACATTATCGCAGTGGCTGCCACCAATCATACTGACAATATCGCATACTTCTCCAACTTTGGTCCCACATCTGTGGATGTGGGAGCTCCTGGCGAAGATATTCTTTCCACTGTTTGGCCGGATCATGGATACGAGACCATGTCCGGTACTTCCATGGCAACGCCCCACGTGGCTGGTACGGTCGCCCTCATGCTTTCCATCAGGCCCGAGCTTACAGCATCCGAGATCAAGCAGTTCTTGTTCACAACCGTCGATCCCATAAGCGATCTTCAGGGAATCACCGTCACAGGTGGCAGGATCAACGCATTCCGGGCACTGCAAGCCATCAGCGGAGTGCCTCTAGCTCCTGTAGCCTTGGCAGGAGGTAATCAGACTGTAACCACTGGCACTACAGTTGCCCTGGACGGAAGCTCATCATTCGACCCCAACCAGGATCCCATCTCCTATTCCTGGACCTTTTACCCTCCATCTCAATCGTCTTCCAGTCTGGATGACCCGAACATAGCAACTCCCAGGTTCTATGCTGACGTCTGTGGAGATTACCAGGCCATGCTTACGGTTTCGGACGATGGGGGGCTCGAATCGGCCCCGGACAGGGCAAGGGTATATGTAAGGAACACAAGCGACATAAATCCAGTAATAGAGACGGCCCATCCATACACAGACAACCAGGATCAGACATGGACTATTACCCACCCAGGCGCCGTTACCATGAGCCTGCACTTTGCGAGCTTCGACACTGAAAGAGGTTACGACTTCGTGACTCTTTCAGATGCCGATGGAAACTTGTGGGCTACGTATGATGGATCGCTTGGAGAATTCAACACCTTGGCCGTAGATGGAGATACCATTGTGCTCCACTTTACTTCCGATTCTTCCGTAACACGTGATGGTTTCGTGATTGATTCCTATTGGTGGTGTGATGCCAATAACTGTCCCCCAGGACAGGGAGATTGCAACGACGATCCCAGCGATGGCTGTGAAACAGACACCACATCTGATATTCTCAACTGCGGTTGGTGTGCACACACCTGTAGCTTTCCCAACGCTTCGGCCACCTGCGAAGCCGGCTCATGCCAGATAGGCACATGTGATACTGGTTGGACCGATTGTGATGGTGATGTTTCCAACGGTTGCGAGGCGGACTTCATGGTAGATCCCAATAACTGCGGTGGTTGCGGAACCATTTGCGGACCATATCCCAACGCAGTTGCGGGTTGCACAGCGGGATCTTGCACCATCGACACATGCGATGAGGGATGGGGCGATTGCAATGGTCAACTCGTAGATGGTTGCGAAATGGATGTCACAGGTGACCTGGACAACTGCGGTGCATGTGGAAACGTATGTGACCTCGATCATGCCATAGACTACCAGTGCAACGACGGTGTCTGTTATCCCCTTGGCGCGTGTTCACAAAGTCCTGAGAATGTGGAATCTCCACACCCCTACTCCAATGATTATGACAACACCTGGATCATCACCAGGCCCGGGGCGGCTCAAATCGGAGTTCATTTCTCCCTTTTCAATACTGAAAACTACTATGACTTCGTCTATATTTACGATGCTAACGACAATCTCTTCGAGACCTACCAGGGAGACCTGGGCCCCTTCGACTCTGTACTCATACCTGGTGACACCATAAAAATCAGACTGGTAACAGATTACTCTGTTACACGTGATGGCTTCACCATCGATTCCGTCAGAACCTGTGCCAATGGTTGTGAAGACGGTTGGGGTGACTGCGATCTGGATCCAGCCAACGGATGCGAGACGGACACAAACACATCTGTGGAAAACTGCGGCGCTTGCAGGCAGCGTTGTGGTGCTCCAAACACTGCAGGACAGTGTATTGACGGTGTTTGCAACGCAAGCGATCAATGTCTGCCTGGTTGGGCCAACTGTGATCAAGATCCTGCCAACGGATGCGAAGTAGACATTGATTCAGACTCGTCCAACTGTGGTGGTTGCGGCAATCAATGTTTTTTCGACAACGCAACTGCTTTGTGCGAAGCAGGTTCGTGCCAAATGGGTGAGTGTTTGTCCGGGTTTGCCGACTGCAACGGTTCTGACGTAGATGGTTGCGAAGCTCCCATATCATACGATGTTAACAACTGTGGAAGTTGTGGCAACCAGTGTGATCTTCCACACGTGGGAGGACAACACTGTAGCGGTGGAATCTGCGAAATCGGAGGATGTACCCAGTATGCCGAGGATATCCAGACCGATCACCCTTACCTTCCGAACCAGGACCAGTTCTGGACAATCCAGCATCCAGGTGCCACACAACTTGAAATACACTTCTCCATGTTGTCCGTGGAGCCTCTTTATGACTATTTGCAACTTCTCGATGGTAATGGAAACCTGGTAGCGTCATTTGACGGCGAGTACTCCGATCTCATGTCCCCACCCATTCCAGGTGACACTGTAACCGTTGTTTTTCACTCGGATGCCGTCGTGCAGTATGAGGGATTCATAATAGACTTTTCCAGGTTTTGCGACCCCACAGATTGCGAGGCAGGATGGACCGATTGTGACCAGTCTCCATCCAATGGTTGCGAGTCCCATACTGATTCGGATATCAACAACTGCGGTAGCTGCGGCAACACCTGTCAATATGATCACGCACAGCCTATTTGCACAAACGGTTCGTGCTCCATGGACCAATGCGACAGCGGTTATTCGGATTGCAATAGCTCCACAGAAGATGGATGCGAGACAGACACCTGGGGTGACGCTTCGAACTGTGGCTCTTGCGGCAATCAATGTGGCCCCTATGATCACGCTATGGCGGCTTGTGGACAAGGCATCTGTCGTGTGGCGTGTGACAGCGGTTATGCCGATTGTAATGCCACAGTCTCGGATGGTTGTGAAATCAACGTCCAGGCCGATCCTTCCAACTGCGGTGCCTGTGGCACAACTTGCGATTTTCCCAATGCATCAGGAAGCTGCTCCCAGGGCTCCTGCCAGATGGGCCCGTGTAATCCCGGATGGGGTGATTGCAATAACCACCCAGTTGATGGATGCGAAATAGACTTCAACAGCGATCTTGCAAACTGCGGAGCCTGCGCCAATGAATGTTCGTTACCCAACGCAACATCTGCTTGCAACTCTGGTTCCTGTGAACTTGCACAGTGTGAGGCGGGATGGCAAGACTGTAACTCCAATCCCTCCGATGGCTGCGAGGTTCAACCAAACATCGATCCGGCAAACTGTGGATCATGCGGGCATGTTTGTAATCTTCCAGGTGTCGCGCAAAACGGCTGTGTCGATGGCACGTGTGCTGCCTTGACTTGCGAACAGGACCTTGGAGACTGTGATGGAATCACCGAAAACGGCTGTGAAGCTCAACTACTGTCTGATTCAGACAACTGTGGCTCTTGCGGTCAATCCTGCAACCTTCCTAACTCCTCTGCCCAATGCCAGGGTGGATTGTGCTCCATCTTGTCCTGTGATGCTGGATTCGACGATTGTGACAACACCGCAGAAAACGGCTGCGAGACAGACGTTATTAATGATGCGGCAAATTGCGGAGGCTGTGCAATAACGTGTGGACCGTATGACAATGCAGCCGCTGAATGTGCTGCAGGTCAGTGTGCTCTCGAGTGTAGTGAAGGATTCGGCGATTGCGATTCGGACCTGGGTAATGGATGCGAGGTAACCCTTGGAACTGATAGTGACTGCTCGGCGTGTGGCGATGACTGCACCAATGAATTCGACAAGGCATCAGGCAGCTGCGTAGAAGGAACGTGTTCCATGGGCCAATGCGAAGATGGGTACGCAGATTGCGATGACAATCCCGACAACGGATGCGAAATGGAGCTGGGAACGGACGCCAATTGTTCCGAATGCGGCGACGACTGCCGGGAGTCGTTCCACAATGCCACTGGCTCATGCATGGCTGGAGAATGCTCCATGGGAGAGTGCGAAGACGGATTCGCTGATTGCGATTCGAATCCCGCAACAGGTTGCGAGACGGACATTACAACAAATGACCACTGCGGCTCTTGTGATGAGACATGTGACGCTCAGGCACATTGCGTTCAGGATCCGGATGCAACCAATGGTTGGTCCTGCTCGGAAGAATGCCAGGACGCGGACAACGACCAACACCCCAGCGCCGAGTGCGGCGGCGATGACTGTGACGATCACGATGACGCTATATATCCTGGAGCCACGGAAATATGCGACGATGGCAAGGATAACGACTGCAACGGCTCCATTGACTCGGCCGACAGCGCATGCAAGGACGTAGGCAGTGAAACTGATAGTGGTGGCTGTGGATGCTCGGCGTCCGGAAAATCTTCATCCCATGGTTTGTTCCTCCTTCTGGGATTGCTCATTTTTGGCGAATTAAAAAGACGAAATTTCAGGAGCAACGGAGGGGGACGGAGGTAAGTTTTCACGTCATTCAAACTGTACACCAATTGTCAAATAGGTATAGGATAACAGTGGGTTAGACTGCCTCCGTCCCTGGATTCCTGGATTCTGGATGCCATCAGAGGACACTATCGCTTATCAGCCTACAAAGGATACGCAGTAGGGTTCGTCTTTAATGTTGAATCAGTGTTGTTGACTCCAGCAGGACTTCAGTCCAAACTTTTCGGTAATTGACGATTACTTCTGGAGCCAATTGATGAAAAACAATTTTTTGAGCCTGTATCCAATTAGAACCACTATGTTCGCAATTTTTCTAAGCAACGTATCTATCTCTTGCGTTGGCTCTATTGGAGCACCCATCGATGGATCGACAAGAGATGGTTTGACAGACGAGGAGCCCAGCTTGGATGATGGAAGCGCCGAGGATGGAGGAGATTTTTCCCCTGATGGGTACTCAGACGGGGATGAATATACAGATGATGGAGGAGATTCTCCCCTTGATGCATCGTCAGATGGGGATGGACACGCCGATGATGGAGGGAATGTCTCAGCCCCCGCTGCCCCTGTAAATTTGAACGCCACTGCCTTGTCCAGTTCGCAGATCCTGCTGAGTTGGGAAGACAGCTCGGACAACGAGTTGTCCTTTGCTATATATCAGGGGCCTGAGGAGGGTGGGTTCGAAAAAGTCGGGAGTACGGAAACGGACGTTTGTTCTTACATCGCCGGGGGCCTCATGCCCCAAACCCTTTATAGATTTCAGGTGCGAGCTGTCAATGAGGCTGGAGACTCGGATGGTAGCAACATCGCCAGCGCCACCACCCTGAAAGAGGAATGGATCTGTCCGGGACGTGTGATTTCACTCCCCTCTCCCGGCTCAGGAGCAGACATTAGCCCCACCATGCAAGATGTCATCGACAGCGCCCAAGCTGGTGATTGCGTGGAGCTTCCGGCCGGTGAGTTCCTGGTGGGCACCACCGTGACCATGCGACGGCCGATATCACTCATCGGGGCCGGGGCCGACGCCGGGGGCACCATGCTCTACCACTCGAATGACGACTCCAATACCTTGATCCATGTCGATGTTCCTCCTGACGCTGACTGCCATATGCTGGTCAAGGGCATTAGATTCTCGGGAAAGGCTCCCGGCGAGCAACCACCAGACGTAGAGACCGCTGCTACGGACTATGGTATCCGGTTTACAACATGTGCTGGATTTCAGGTAACCAAGTCTCGTTTCGAGCACTTTGGCTACGCCGGTATACAGGTCAAACATGAAGACTGTCACGCCGACGGGATCATCTACGACAACAGCTTCTATCGCAACATCAGAAGCGGTCTCGGTTATGGTGTTGTGGTCTATGGCACCAACGAACAGTGGTGTGAAGAGCCGGAATTCGGCAGTAGAAACTTTATCTTTGTGGAAGACAACGACTTCGAGGAGCATCGACATGCCCTGGCTGGAGGTGGTGCC
>CAYSLH010000164.1:9797-11113 GCA_964431605.1 uncultured Myxococcales bacterium | reverse complement strand
ACATGGCTTTTTTTCCAAAACTGGTAGCAGGCCCGATAACGAGACCAGACGAATTGCTGGACCAGATAGACTCAACGGATTCAAAAGATCCAAGAAGGTTCTCTGATGGAGTGGATCTCCTACTCATTGGTCTCGTGAAAAAGATGGTCATCGCGGACGGACTATCACCCTGGGTCGACCTGGTTTTCAGCGATCCAGGACACTATTCGAGCTTGGGCACATGGACTGCGATAATAGCATTCAGCATCCAGATCTACTACGACTTTTCAGGATATACAGACATGGCGCGTGGAGCCGCATACCTACTCGGTTTCGAACTTCCAAAAAACTTTCGCCTACCCTACCTTGCCACAAACCCCAGGGAATTCTGGCACAGGTGGCACATGACCCTTTCTAGATTTCTCAGGGATTATCTCTATATTCCAATGGGAGGAAATCGCAGGGGAGTACGAAGAACATACTTCAATCTTTTCATTACCATGGTCCTTGGAGGACTGTGGCATGGCTTGGCTTTACATTTTATTTTTTGGGGTGCATTCCACGGCCTTTTGTTACTGGTAAACCGAACATGGAATATACTGCTGGGGAGAAATAGAAAAATCTTTTCGTGGCGATCTGGCTTACTGTGGAAGATTTTCTCATGGGCTCTTTGTTTCATTTCGCTGAGTCTTGGCTGGGTGTTCTTCCGGGCTTCAAGTCTATCGTCCGCCATGGAAATCTTCTCAGGAATCTTTTCAACTAAATCCATGACTTCAATACCTCAACCCATGCATGTGGCCCTTGTCATCCTATCCATCATAGCCATTGGTCATGTCCTGGTTCTATTTGTTGATGTAATGAACATCCCGAAGGGCCTCCCCTGGTGGGCAAGGGGACTATTCTGGTCTTTATGTCTGGGACTCATATACTTGTTTGCGGCTGGGCCAGGCAATTTCATCTACAGGATGTTTTGATATGACAACAATGAAACGACATGCTTTTAGAACTCTTTTTCTTTCACTCCTAGTGACTGTGGGCCTGTGGATTTCAGTAGAGACTTGGTTCAGGACATCAAACCTGCATGGTGAGATTGTCCAGCAGGACATGTTTAGCTCAAAACTTCATTATTTCAGAAATCTCGACTTTGATCCTGACATAGTGGCCATTGGAAACTCCCGGGTTCGACATGGAGTGGACACCCACATTATAGACACCGTGCTTAGCGAGCATCTTCATAAGGAAGTAAGATCCTGGAACTTCGGAATGGGTGGAGTCACTGCTCATTCCTTTCTTCCCCTGAGCCTGAGAGTTCTCGAACGAAAACACAAGCCAATGGT
>CAYSLH010000164.1:1123-9697 GCA_964431605.1 uncultured Myxococcales bacterium | reverse complement strand
TACAAAGCAGAACACCCTGTGCGAATCGAGCTACAGAGGTTCAGGGCCACAAACAGGGCCAAGGGCTATCGCAAGGAACTGGTGGGAAAAAACAAGTCAACAGGTTATTTCAAGCTTGGGTGTTTTCGTGTTGCCATGAATCGACTTGTGCAAGCGGGGATTAAAGTCGTGGTGGTGCCCATGCCTGCATCCAGTGAGGTACGACATATCCGCACAGAACGCCACTCATCGGTTGATGGAATTTTTAGACAGGTTCGGAAGGTTTGCACCCAGTCGCAAGCCACTTTCGCAGAGATGTCCATACCGACCTTGCTGGATGACAAATATTTTACCGATGGAGATCACATGGATTCCAAAGGTGCCGAGGTGTTTACGACGCATCTCGTCAAAGACGTACTCATCCCTATCATCGATAAATCAAAACCTTCTCTTGCCCATTTGCAAAAGAAGCAATAGTTCGAGTAGAAGACCAATCCAATATGCCCCGAGCGCTCCATGGCTATGACACCCACAACCCGAGTCCGGACCAATGTCGTTTTTGATCGAACCGTCTGATGGCGAGTCTTTTCCCGGTGTTCCATCGTCATGCTGATTTGTCGTATCTCCTGAATCAACTCCAGAATCTTTCCCTGTATCTCCTCCATCCTCACCTGCATCTTCAGCAACTGTTTCGTCGCCTCCTGCATCGTTTGACTCGCCATCCTGTATCCCTGCGTCTTCCGGCTCGTGTTCACCAACGATCGTGACTAATATTTGTACTGGTCCGTTGGCAGCCCCTGTAAGGGTGATGGTTCCCGAGTCACCATCGTGAACCAGACCAACGGATTCTATGGAATAGGTTTTTGCCCTGGCCACCTCGGTACCGCTGGTGATTTGTGAACCGTTGGCATCGATAAGCTTCAACCATGATTCGTCCATTTGTGCCTGCCACTCGAGGATGCCTCCTGCGCAATTGGCCAAGGTCAATAAAGCTGAGGGCACAGCCTGGGTTCCGTCGAGTTCCACACTAGATGGTATATCATCACAGAAAGCCGGCGCGGCGTGGTCTTCTGCATAATCATAAACAAAGCTGAACATTCCAATGGACGAGGTATTGTATCTAATTTTGAAAAAGCCGCCTTCCCCGAAATCTTCGGTCCATGAATTCTTTATTATCCAGTATTCATCGTCATCGTTGTAACCAACGATGAGCACGGCATGCATCCCACCTCCATTGGTCGTGGTGGGCTCGTATATTCCACCATTGTATGCATAAAAATCATCATACACCCTCATGGAAGTCCCCACTGGCCTGTCCTGAAGGTAGGTCTTTATTTCGTCCATTGCCTCCTTGCTCATGACGTACTCGGGAGGGTCCCACCACGGCCAACCTGGAGTGGTTGAAGTTATTTCTATCAAGTCATCTGTCTTGATGATTGATTCCTGGCATTCAGGGGTCATTTCATCGACCTTTATACAAGTACCCTTTTGGCCCGTTTGACCGGAAGTGTATGGATAGCATTGTTCGGATGTCACGCCTGTCTGGCTCATGAAAGAGCCGGTGGTATACCAAGTTACGCCACCTGAATCACACCCGAGAGAAGAAAGAGAAGCACAATCGAAAAGATGTTGTTCGCTAAGATCCAAGGTCGGGTCGGCATCCGAGGACCTCCAGGAAATTATTCCTTCCAGTGTAGCGATGGTTGAAAATGCCCAACAAGATCCACAATTGCCTTGGTCCCTGACAGGAGTGATAAAATTGTAACCCAGTCGATCCCGCCAATCCAGGCTGGCCGGCAGCGGCCCCTTGGGCCTTGGAGGATGCGGGGCCTTTTTAGCCATGGCCCACTGAAGCACCCAGTCAGGAGGTTGATGGATCGATGGCGCATATCGAGAAAGCTCATCCGGAGACATCCTGGTGAGACGATTTTCGCCTGCCTGCCACTGAAGTCCCCTTTTACGAATAGTCTCCTGGATTTGTTTGATTTGGTCACGTGTTATACTCTGGCCTGCAGAATACACAGGGCAGAGTATCATCATGGCGCTGATGAGAACAATGAATCGGTTCATAACCACCTCTCAGCCTTCCCCCGTAGCAAACAACATACTATCAAGTCCTGTTATTTTATGCATACGGCCCTGACCTGACTAAAGTCGGTAATACCCTGAAAGACTTTTTCAATGCCATCCTGCATCAGAGTAGTCATTCCATCAGCCTCGGCCTGCACCCTGATTTCTTCTACCGGCGTACGTTTCTGAATCATGCGCTTGATGGGATCCGTTCCGATCATAAACTCGTGTAATGCCAACCTGCCCTTGTACCCTGTCCCGGCACAGGAAGGGCAACCTTCGGGTTTGTAAAGGGTAAGGTCCTTTGAATACTTGATGCCGAGCTTTTCGAACTCTTCGAGACCATAACTCTGGGCCAGGACCATGAACTCGTCCTCTTGTGGGTGATAGGCTTGCTTGCACTTGGTACACAGTCTTCTGGCCAACCGTTGAGCGAGTACTCCCAAAAGTGAATCCGCAAAGTTAAACGGCTCTATCTCCATGTCCAAAAGTCTGGTCACGGTCTCAGGAGCTGAGTTTGTATGCAGGGTGGAAAAGACCAAGTGACCGGTAAGAGACGCTTCGATACCTATCTCAGCTGTCTCTTGGTCTCTCATCTCTCCCACCATGATGACATCCGGGTCAGCACGAAGAAACGAACGCATGGCATTTGCAAAGGTAAAACCTATCTTTGGTTTGACCTGTACCTGCCTCAATCCAGGTTGGGTGATTTCAACAGGATCTTCAGCTGTCCAGATCTTTCTCTCTGGGGTGTTTATATGACCCAGGGCCGAATGAAGAGTTGTTGTTTTTCCTGAACCAGTAGGCCCGACGCATAAAATGATCCCGTATGGTTTTGAAATGGCATTTTTGAACTCTCTGATATTTCTTTCGGAAAAGCCCATTTCATCCAGTGGAATAGGCTTTGAGGCAGCCAGGATGCGCATTACCACGTCTTCCTGTTGTCCACCATCTCCCTGGGTCGGGACTGTTGCCACGCGGAGTTCTATGGTTCTGTTGCTCATCCTGAAACGAATCTTTCCATCCTGGGGAAGCCTTCGTTCGGAAATGTCCAAACGAGACATGATCTTGAGACGAGATACCAAGGCAGCTGCATGACTTGCGGGAAGTTCCTGGTACACGTGGCATATGCCATCGATTCGGAATCTGATCCTGGTAGGCATGTGCTTTCCCTGAGGTTCCACGTGAATGTCAGAGGCTCCCTGCTTGTAACCATCCATAATAATCTGGTTAGCCAATCTGACGATGGCGCTGTCTGTCTCTTCCGGTTCAGGTTCGTTTTGATCGGTCTTTACATCATCTGTTTCTTCGGTCAGAGCGCCGAGAATCTCTGCCATGTCCCCACCAGTGGCAGCATCTCCTACTATATCGTATGAGGCGTTGAGGTAATCCGTAATGTCGCTTCTCAGGGCCACCAAATATTTCTGCCTGGGTGCCATCCCCATGACCCGTACAGCATCGATTTTTGCAAGGTCCGACGGGTCTTCCATGGCCACGAGAACAGTGTTTCCGGACTTGGACAATGGAGCCACACCGATTTTCACCAGGTAATCGTGCTTCAACCTGTCTCGGAATTCCTCCGGCATAACCTGGCTGCCATCATAGATAAAGTATTCGCAATTGAAAAAAGAGGCCATGGACTTGAGGACCTCTTCTTTTGCCATCCTGTATTTTTCAACCAGGACATCGGCGATGGGCATATTGTTGGCCCTGGAATAGGCAACTGCATCATCGAAATTTTTCTCTGAAATCAAGCCCTTGTCGAGCAATTCACCGAACTTGTTCGCGTGCCGCTTGGGTGCCATCCTCCTCCGGTTGTAAAACGCAATTCCCAGAGTCTTTGCCACCTCTTTTGCCGCAGCCACATCGTCTTCGTCGAAATGATCCCCATCCGTCTTGTTCAGCAGTTGCAACACACCCATGAGATATTTGCCATCGTACAAGATGGGGGTAGTCAATACCTGCGTCGTCTTGAAGCCAGACTTGGTGTCCCATGTAGAATCAAACTTCAACTCTGGGTGATAGCTCTTGAGTTCGTTTTCATCATAGGCATCCTTGATGTTCAAGGTCTGCCCGGTTAGAGCGACGAATCCAACCATGGAGGAGGTAGAACGTGCTACCCTGATCTCCCGGATCTCGTCCCCGGCCTTGTACAGGGAATATACCTGCTGGTTTTGAGCGTCCACCGCGTAGATGGTCAATCGTGAAGCGTCCAGCATTTCAAGTATCCGTGGCCGGATATGAACGATTATTTCACCTATGTCCTTAGCCTCGTGTATGAGATTGATGATGTCAGCGAGATTGCTCTTGAACTCGAGCTGTTTCTGGGAAATATTATTTGCGGACGATGCGACCATTTATTCCTCCCGGCAATTTTCAATAGCATACTAGATTTTTCAAACTACTCCCATCATGGAATTCCGTATACCTCGATCTCTGATACAAAAAGCCACCAATTGCCGTGACGTAGCCTGATGTTCACATACCGGGCTGGCATTGAAGAAGGAACTCCAACCCACAGGTATGCCTTGGCATACTCGTCATGATCTGCGTAAGGATTGTCCATGCTTCCAAGTGGAGCATAAGAGTCACCGTTCGTTGAGACAGACACCTCCATCCGGGTGGGATATTGAATAGCAGCTTCCATCTCAGTCCTCACCACAACCGTTACATCGCTAACCGGAACCACTGCTCCTAAGTCAACCGTTATGCTCACCCATTCACCGGTTGGCTGTCCCCAACCTATCCAACGGTCGAGAGGTTCCGTTCCTTCTTCGTTGTCAAAGAGCTTGCCGCCCTGGTCTGGATAGGAATCTGCTGGCGCGGGATTGAGTACATAGCCAGGATTGTCGTAGTAGCCTCCTGTGAAGTAAAGCGATCGGTAACCACGATACAGGTGGGCTGCTTCCTCACGTTTGTCCGGTGCCGTACAAATCATGCTCATGTGGTGGGGTACAATCCATGCGATACGTCTTGAAAAGTCGTAAGCTGCAACGAGTTGCTCGTTGATTCGAATAGCATTAGCCGGTCGGTACCAGTTATCCGGAAATCCGTTACTCTTCGTTGGTGACCACTGGAACAGTTCGGTGTCCACCCACATTACCGCAGGTGCTGCTCCAGACCCTCCCGCAACCAAATAATCCTTGACGTTCGGTGTGCCCCAAAGGGGAGTATCAAAAGAACCTACACCATCCTGTAACAAAAAGATGTCGGTATGGCATCCCTCAACACCCTCTCCTCCAGAGACAAATTTATGTACCCACTCCTGGATTTCCCCCGGCGTTTTTTCCGGGTTACTACAAAATGGACACATATAGCCACCGGCGATGATCTTCTTTCCTGGAGCCCGCTCGTGTAAGCCCTGAATCAGTGGTGCATACAAATCATCGATTAGTGTCAGGTCGTGTAAGCCCACGTATGCTTCTTGTACCACGTAGTAACCCTTGATAGCAGGATGGTTCCCATAAATTGACTCAATATTTTCCACAAGATCGTAGTCTGCTGCGATGCAACTTGGTCGCACCGAGTCGTTCCACCACCAATGGTCGGGTGGTGTTTCCTCGCACCAATTCAAGCCTATATACACATCCATCCCACGCACAGCAGCCTCGTTTAGCATCCAGCCTAGTTCAGCATCTGAAATACTTCGACTGCGGCTGCAGCCTGAACCTTGTGGGCAGCTTACCGCACCAAGTGCATGCAGGATCACCGTCCACATCCCGTTCGTACGCATTTCGTCAAGAAGCGCAGCATATCTCGACCTCTGCCCAACAAATTCTGCAGGGATGATAAAAGAACCGGAAAGTAGATTGTGACACGTACCACCACAACCGTTATTCGAACCGTAGGGTACACCGTCACAAGTTGGTACGCAGCCTGGCATAATACAGTCATCTTGCATACAGAATGTGCCCATACCGCACTGGGTTACATCCGTCCATTGTCCGCATCCGCCGACATCTATACATCGTCGCACATGCATGGCATCAATACACTCAGATGTGCCGATACTGCACGCTCCGCTACATGATGGGACGCAAGTTCCGTTTTGACAGATATCATCTGCTGGACAAATGCCGCAGTCTCCTCCACAACCATCGTTCCCACATTCACGAGCATCACAGTTCGGAGTACAACCAATGCATTCGTCTCCTGTGCAGCCATTTTCACAATTAATATCATCGAAAGTATAATCGCAATCACCGCCAACACAGAGTCCAGATGAATTGAAAATCCTCAAGGTGTGACTATCGACGCAAAAATCGCTTGGTGGATCCTCACATATTACCCCGTCACAGACATCACCGACACATTTTCCGTTCTGACACCCGTCCTGACAGTAGGTGTCATCAAATGGATAGCTACATAGCCCGCTTGAACAGTCTCCGGGAGAATGGAATATACGCAGTACGTTGGCATTAATGCACTCAGCGGATGGGTGATCTTCACAAATGACTCCCTCGCATAGATCTCCCCTACAAGCACCGTCAAGACACCCCTGCGGGCATTCAATTTCCACTGTGGAATAGTTACAACTACCTTCGGTACAAGACCCAGGAGACTCGGACACCAAAAGTCTCTGGGAACCATCACAAACTGGTGGTGGTGGATCGTCACAGGCTAGAGGAGTACCAACACAAACGCCCTTTTCGTGACAGATGTCATTTTGACTACAATCATCGCTGTCATCACAACTTCGCCCAATCACCGACTCGTATATACAAATGCCCTCTTCACATCGGGCTGGAAGATCATAGCATACAGGATCACCTGGTGGATCTGTACAACTCGTGTCAGTACATGGCCTCTCCACACAAATTCCCGCCTGGCAAACCTCGCCCACATCACAAACGACCCCGACGCATGGATCATAGTCTTTGCATTCTCCGTCCACACATTCTTTATTCCCCTTGCAGTCCTGGTTTGTTATGCAGTCAAAGTTCGAGGTCTCAGAGCAAGCAGCTATCATTATAAACACCACGAACAATTCCCACCATGACAAATGATATTTCAAAACATTCCTCCCGAAAAAAGGATAAAACCACCATACATTTTTAGCTTGACTGGTCCAGCAATCTATACCGACGATTATCTCAATTTTCCAACTCGAGCGTTCCCAATGTTCCCACCGGCATTTCGGTTTTACCCTCAAGACCGAGGGCAATGCCCAATGCTGAACCTGCAACAACAACACCGATTGCTGTCCAGAACCACCATTCTCTGAACCAAGGTGTCTCGACCGTTCCTACAGTGGCTGTTCCTGATGCCATTACAGTGAAGATATTGGGATTTTCCGGGCTACCCAGAGTATTTAGAAGTTTCCCATCTACTGCTTTTGCTTGGATAAAGTATGCAACCTGTAAAATTTTAGAGGAGACCATTTTGGGATCAAACGAGAGAGTGCCTCGGTAACGATTATTACCCAAAGCAGCCATAGGTCTTTTGGAATACACTCTTTCGTCCCCTGTCTTAACATATAGTACCATTAGCGCAACGACCTGAGTAGGATCGTCCACCTCTACTTCCACCTGGGGTGGCTTTCCAGACTCTGTGAGGACTTTAGGCCTGCCACTAAAAGTTACCTTTGCTTGCGGTGTAAAAGAATTTTTAACCAATTCAAAAAAATTAAGGATCTTCGGTGATGCCCCAGGATCAAGTTTAAATTTCGGATTAAGTTTCAAAAGTTCAGTAAAGGCTCTTTTTGCTGCTCCATTATTCTTCAGAACAACATGAACTACCCCCATCATAGAATATATATCGCAAAGCTGCTTGTTACTATTACCTGGTACTGTCAACGCTTTCTCTAGTTTGGGAACGACATCTGCAAACTGAAGATGTCCATAAAGAATCTTGGCCTCTTCCAAATATGGGTTATGCACCGGTGAATCACTCTGGGCCATGGCAGAAAATTCCATGAGAATCAATAATACGCCCGTAGTGATTTTTAGTATATTCTTCATTAACTTGCTATGATCTATTTGTTTACTTTCCATGTCAAGATCATTGATGCTGCAGTATACGTAGCATAAGCTTCGTTCACTGGGAGCATGTCAAAACATTAGAAAATTAGTGACAATCGACGGTGATTAATGGCTTAATCGGGCTAATAAAATGGAAAAAAAAACTGAAGGAATTATTTTCGGAAAATTTGAACTTATTCGGAAAATAGGCACCGGAGGAATGGCCGAGCTTTTTCTAGCTCGTCAAGCTGGCATTGAAGGTTTTGAAAAACTACTCGTCATAAAACGCATCCTTCCACACTTGGCTAGTTCCAGTGAATTTTTAAATATGTTTTTGGATGAAGCCAGATTAGCTGCTCGTCTCAATCACCCTAACATCGTGCAAATCTATGATATGGGCCGTATCGATGAACAGTTCTTTATAGCGATGGAGTATGTCAGAGGCTTTGATCTGAACAGAATTCTCAAGAAAGAAAAGAGTAACAACAATCTGATCCCATTGAGGCATACAGTAAAAATACTGAGTTATGTATGTGAAGGATTGACCTATGCACATTCCTACAAA
>CAYSLH010000164.1:0-1113 GCA_964431605.1 uncultured Myxococcales bacterium | reverse complement strand
AGGTAAACCTTTAAATATTGTTCACAGGGACATCAGTCCACACAACGTTCTCGTGGCCCTCGAAGGTGGAGTCAAAATAACAGATTTCGGAATTGCCAAGGCCGCCAGCCAGATCACCCAGACCCAACATGGAACTCTCAAGGGTAAAATTGCTTACATGTCTCCAGAACAGTGTAAAGGAAAACCACTGGATCGACGATCCGATATTTTTTCACTTGGGATTCTCCTTTACCAGATGGCCACTAATGTCAATCCCTTTGCCGGGACTTCCGAATTTTCTACAATGTATAGTATTGTCAACGAAGCGCCTCCTCCCCCGACAGCATTCCTTCCCAATTTCCCTGACAAGCTCATGCTCATTCTCAATAAAGCATTGGCCAAAAATCCAGAATACCGTTTTGCCAATGCATTGGAAATGCAAATGGCCTTGGAAAATTTCTTGATGGACTCCAGACTCGTATCTAATACCACCTTAATTGGTGATTATTTAAGAGAGCTTTTTTCTGAGCAATCCAGCCCTGAAGCCATGATCGAAAATTCAGAAACCATTTCCATGAACAACTTGCTTGGAAATGCAAAGATTAATAACTCTCAAGCAGAATCTCTCCAAAAGCATTCATCCAAAACCACACAAAATCATGAACCAGTCTCCGACCCACCAACTGTCTTGTCCATCAATGACAATGAAAAGGCTACGGCTGCAATTGGAAAAACTGGTCATGTCTCAAACGCAAACAAACGAAAACCGAAAACCGGAGAGGACAAAAAAAACATTTTCGTCTCCGACCAGGTTCCTCCTTCAGTAATTGTATCTGAGCAGAATCCCGATGAAAAATTCATGGAAAGCATTCATTTCAAAAAAACGCACATCTTCCATGATAGTATCGATATAAATCAATCTGGAAAAAAGAACTCGACCCATACCCTGGACAAAGACAACGAGATCAAAAAAGCAACGAGCAAAAGCTTTCATGCCATACTTGGATTTATAAAAGAAAATAAAGTGATCTCAATTGGACTAGTATGTGCTTTTTTATTTACTTTTTATTTTTTCACTAAGGCAAACTTAGGCAACAAAAATGAATCGATCAATAAAACAAAGCAACAACACAG
>CAYSLH010000163.1:0-11152 GCA_964431605.1 uncultured Myxococcales bacterium | reverse complement strand
CATCCAGGTGGAAAGACGGAGCATATCGTTCCCGCTTCCACTGGTTGGCGGACCAAAGCCTGAAGAACTTCTCGACCCATGTGCCCAACTTGTCCAGTGGCAGGGAAGGAAAGTCGAGTTGCATCAACTCGAAAACTTCCACCGGGGACCTCTTGTCCCTGATGGACGCACGTTCTATGGCGTCGAGCAAATCGTAGGGCATCAGGTCATCCTCGTCCGTCTGTCCCTGCTCCCTGGGCCTGAGCTCAGCCGTGGGTTGCTGTGCGTTGACAGAGGCAAGTTGCGAAATAGGCCCCAGACCATGGGGGCCCGTGCGCTCCAACCACACGAGCCATTTTCGCAAGTATGCCTTGTCGATTCCCGCTATGGGGCTCAACCCTCCACACGTATCCCCATCCATGGTAGCATATCCGACCGCAGCCTCTGACCTGTTGGATGTGGAAAGGAGCAAGGCGCCATGCAGGTTGGCGAGCATCCAAACCCCTGGTGCCCGCACCCTGGCCTGAATATTCTGAAGCGCCAGGTCATCGTCATTCCAGTTGAGCTTTCTTTCTTCCACCCTGCTCACCAAGTCCACGTATTTTTGGACCAGCGGCTCGATGTCGAGTTGCATGAACTTCGCGCCTATACCTTGGGCAACATTCGCCGCAGCCGCCCTGGTGGTATCAGAAGAGTTTTCAGTCGCTTGATATACACACGTAAGTAAACGACCGACCATCTGCTTTGGGTCGGTAATATCATCGAACCTTTTTCCATCAGGAATTTTTTTCATAAATCCCTCGACGCCCAACTCCTCGATTCCCAGCCTTACCATGATTGACACCAGGCATGCGCAGGCTGCCGAGTCCGCACCACCGGAAAGCGATACCACGAACCCCTTGGAATGACTCTTTCGCAAATAGTCGAAAAGTCCCAGAGCTTCGGCCCTCGCAAACTCCTCCTCTTTGAGAAAGCCTCCCGTCTCCCATGCCGGCTCGAGTGAACTTTCTTTTCTTGGTTCGATCCATTTAGGCTCGAAAGGAGCATTGAGCACCATGCTATTTTCGTTTTCCAGTTCCGGCTTGTAAGCGGAATTTCTCGCCCTGTCCATCCTGGTGGCGTCCAGGTCTATCACTGCCGATGTAACCTGGACATCGGCAAAGGAAAATCGTCGGCCCGAAGCTAGGATCTTCCCCCTGGAGGCGATCATGCTACCTCCATCATAAATGGCTCTTCCAGCTTCATTGCCAAGGAGATTGGAATACACGTAAGAGACGCCAAATGCGCGGGTGCCCTCCACCACCAACCTTCGCCTCACCTTGGCTTTGCCGAAAGCAAAATGCGAGGCGCTTGGATTCAGGATCAAATCGACACCACGAGAGGCTAGGTCCGCAGCAGGCCTGTCCGCGGCCCATGCGTCTTCGCAGATTTCGAATCCAACCCGGATCCCCCCGCAATCGACGACCAAGTCCCCCAAGGCAACCGATTGCTTACCCACATCGATCTGTGCCTTTGCCCCCTCCGGCCATGGCCTGAACCACCTGGGTTCATAATGTATGCCCTGTCCTGCCAGGTGTCTTTTGGCCACAAAGGCTTGAATCTTTCCATCCACAGCCAAGCATGCCGCGTTGAAAAGGGTGTTGCGATGTAAAAGCGGAAGGCCGAAAGATACCACCATACCCACCGTATCCCCGGCGAGCTCCTGCAAGATCTCCATGGCCGTATCCGCCACGCTCTTCGAGAGAAAAGCATCTTCGCAACCATACCCGGTTATGCATAGTTCAGGCAGGCATAGAACGCTTGCGTCCTGGTTGCGGGCGATCTCGATGGCACTTATGATGTTTCGCAGATTTCCATCCCAATCCAGGGGTGTTTGATTCAACTCTGCAGCGGCCACTTTTAAAAACTTCATAAGGCCGTCTCCTTCACTTTCTGTCCAAGGGAAATTGTATCCTTGCCAATTTCTCCGCGGGGTCGGTGCCTGGGTCGAAGGCCAGTTCCACCGCGGCGATACGGCTTACGCCACATCTCATGCGAACCACCTCTCCCTGGTCTACCCCATCGATATAACCTCGCAGCGGCCTCTTGTCCCTGTCCTGGGTCTTTAGTTCCACGCACGAATCGAGGGGTAAAACCACGGGTTTCCAGAAAGCCGGCTGCAACACGCTGGAGCCCACCAAGAGTAACGCCGGGGTGTTGAGCGGAACCGGGTGGGCCCCCATGGCCCTGGCGTATGCGCTGGAACCGGCGGCGGTCGAGACCAACGCACCATCTGCCACCATACGCTCGAGCCTGACTTCGTCGTTTACCTTCACCTGGAGCCATGCTGTCTGCCCTGTCGTACGTTCCACCCATGCGTCATTGAAAGACAACGCGGTTGCCGTCCTTCCGTCAGGATGCTCTGTCTCCACTTTCAACAATGGCAACTGCTCGAGCACCACGTGCCTGTCCGGCAAATCCCATGGAGAGCGGGAGTTTAGTAAAAAACCCAGTTGCCCTGTACAGATCCCGTAAAAGGGTATCCTGCGTTGCCATTCGCTTCTGATCGCCCTGAGCATGGTGCCATCGCCGCCTATGACAATGACGATATTTGGATCGTCTTGCTGAACCGATCCCATGTCCCGGGCGATTTTTTTTGCCTGTTCGTTCCACGGATCAAAGACCAGCAGAGGTCGCAAGGCTCCCAGGCGCAACCTGGTGGAACGAGGTGGCGGCGTTCCCCTGTACAGATGATGTCGCTCGATGTATGCGGCCACCTGGGGGATAACCATCCCATCGATGGACTGGCCCCTGAAGATCCTGTGCCTGATGGAAGAGGAAGAACCATCCGCCACTGTCTCGAACAAAACCGAGTGGGGTGGTAGATCATCCTGGTCCAGGGTGTCTGGCGGCCTTTGTATCACAACAAACCGCAATCTGTTCCATATCTCATTTCCCCTGGCCCATTCCCTCTGGATCACGGACTTGCCCTGTGCCCCGCCTTTGAGTAAATCCGTACCAACCACGTGCCAGATTTCACCATCGGACTTGAATCTCTCCTCCATCTGCCATGTCCTGGTAAACGAATCTTTCTCCAGGTCGAAAAGGTCCAACTCGACCCCGGCAAGACCCTTGAACGTATACTCCGCCATGGTTGAGCGGTGCACAGGAGAGACATCATTGGTCACAGGCTTATCGGGCCTAGGTCCACACGGCACGATACGAACCACATCGAAATGGGAGGCCAGCAATTGTGCGATAGCCCTGTGATGAACCCCCGGGGGGTTGAAGCTTCCCCCAAACACTGCGATGGACTTGCTCATTTGTTCACCCGCAATCTAATAACCAGCTCCTCGATAGCGATGATGCAACTCCTGGATTGACGGGTCGAGCAACCCAGGGATCATCTTCCAGTCACCTCACGCGAGGATGGCACTGTCTCGATAACCGCCTTGGAATCTTTCATGACCCTGGGAATGGGACCTGCCTGAATCAACAACCCACCATCGGCCTCCAGGTACAGATGATATAGCTTATCAGGAACAAATCTCGTGGCTGGTGCCTCTATCTGTGCATTCCTGACTTTTGCATCTCGTCTCATGTTTTGATCCATGGCATATCGCCAAAAAGACTTCCAGAACCTTCGCTCGACCTCCGAGGTTCTAAGATCACCAGATGGCAGGCGGTACCCGCCTGGGATCTCATCCACCTTGGATAACTCGCATGCTTCATAACGATCGCTCGTATCATCCAGTGCGTATGCTTTCGTAAACAGGTAGATGCTTTTTCCCTCACCTCCCTTTACCAGTTCGTCGTCCAGGCGAATGACTAGGCCTTCGAAGTGAATTACGTTGTTCACAGAAAAGGTGCAATTCACCGGCTGCATTGGTTTACCATCCACATCATACTCGAGAATCTTCAGCCTCAGGTTTTGCTTGCCGCCCGATTCAGCGGCGGAAATCTTCTCCACATATACATCTGCGACTCTTCGCTGCGCGCTGAGCCTGGTTATTATCTGCTGTAGGATATCATTGCGCCTGGTCCCATCGTAAATCCACCAGCCGCCATAACCGAAAAGCGCCAGTAGGGCCAGCAACAACAACCGCTTAAGCCAACCGAAAAAACCCGTCTCGTGCTTGTCTTTATCAGTGGAACCTGACATTCAAATGCTCCTGGGTAGTTGAATATTCGAACTATTTTTTCGAGCTTTCCTTGTCCATGCCCGGCTTATGGAAAAGAGCTTCCGGAACCCCTTTGTTGATCACTATCTTTTCCAACTGCATCTCAACCTTCTGCCCACCTTGTACCTTCCTAAGTTGATGATAGGCCATCATGATACCATCAACATCCCGGTAGTCGGAAAATTCTTCCAAGACCTCCTCCCCATCCTCGTTGTATCTCAAAGCGGACAACATGTGGGTCTTTGTGTCCAACAGTAAAAAGGTACTAAGAGAATTATCGGGTTTTCGGATTTCGACCTCGTCGAACTCGTCTCCGCCCTGGCTCACCCTGTCTGTGGCCTGTACCAACACCCCCTGTTGCAGATGTCGCAACAATATGGTGGCTCCGGCACGCCACAACGAAGTTCGTTCCTTTTTTGCCATGGCTTGGGGCGCTGGTTTTATCATGGTTCCCAACCCTGCCCAGACTCCTTCCGGCGAGACCACCGAGATCACGGTCCCCATGGGCATTTTCAGCTCCAGTCGTCTTTTATCCGGAAGTTTGAACCAACCTCGAACCTCCACTTCGAATTTCTGGCCTGCGGCTTCAATGCTCCCTTTACCCTCCATGTATATATCCTTTATTCCTTCTACCTTATCCTTGCCTCCCTTTGCCTCCAGTGCCGCATCCAGCAATCTTCGTCCCAAAGAGGTTTTTTGAGGGTCTAAAGGAGCGGTCATCTTTGCCTTGGCAGCCATCCTCTCAGTGGCGGTGGTGGGCTCTAGGTAGCCTACCTTGTCATAGGTAAAACCGGCCTTTTTCAACTGGGGCTCTATGTCCTTTGCACGCCCTACCATGGCTATCACGAGATTTCCGGGATGAAGATACTCCCTGGCCACACGTTTTGCATCCTGTAATGACACGGCTGACAGAAGCAACGGATACTGACGAACGGTGCGTTCGGAAAGTCCGTGCAGCTCCGCAGTCAGCACTGCGTCAGCCACGTCCTCGGAAGTCTCGAAGTTCATGGGATAGGACCCGGCAAGATTGGATTTTGCGTCATTGAGTTCTTCCTTGGTTGGACCACCCGTCCTCATGCGTTCGAGTTCGTCCAGCACCATCTTCAACGTGCTTACCGTCTCAGGTGTTCTGGTAAAGGTCCATATCCAAAACTCACCACGCTTTGCTTCCTCGTCGAAATGGGATTTTGCCCCGTAAGTCTTTCCACCCTTTGCCCTGACCACCTTCATCAGCCTAGAAGAAAAAGCACCCCCACCAAGAACATAATTGACGAGGCTGGCTGCGAGAAAATCAGGATGCTTGTGCTCAAGGCCCAGGTGGCCGATTTTAATCTGTGTCTGTGTTTGGTCCGGCTTATCCACCAGCCTGATTCTCATTCCCTTTATAATGGGCTCCGGATAATTCCTGAACGCCGGTAATTGGCCCCTTTTCCAGCCGCCGAAACTCTTGGCCAGGCTGGATACGATTTTATCCTGGTCTATGTCACCCGCTATGGCGAGCACGGCGTTGTTGGGTTTGAACAAGGTATTGTGCCATTTTACAAGTTCGGCTCGATCGATGGAGTTTATGCTCTTGACCGTCTTGGGCCATCCCCTGATATTCTCTTCACCCCAAAGTAAATTTTCGAAATGTTCGCCGACCAGTCTGCGGTCCGTATCCCTTACATTTTTCACCATGGTGATCAGTTGGTCTCTCACAACGCCCATTTCCTTTTCGGGAAACGTTGGATGCATTACGATATCAGGTACCAAATCCAGGCATGTACCGAGGTCTTTGGACAATACCTGGCACACGATGTGAGTACCATCCAGGTCGGCCCATGCTCTGAGTCTTCCACCGACAAAATCGATACTCTGCGCAATTTCGTCCGCCGTCTTGCTCGAAGTTCCTTTAGTCAACATCTGTGCTGCAAAATCAGAAAGCCCCCTCTTTCCCATGGGTTCCTGGTCAGTCCCCCCAAGCACCACGAGGTGAAGATTCACAACGGGCCACGAATCATCACCTACGAGCCTCACGAGCAGCCCATTGGACAGGCTCGTTCTTTGTACATGTGGGAGGTTTACAGGCTTGGGAGAAGCAGCAGGAGGCGCCTCGATGAGATCTTTTCTTCCGGACCAAGGGTCTTGCTTGGAGACGGAACGAACGTTCGGGCCGGCTTCAGCCGGATCTGTCTTGGTAGCATTTTTCAATCCTGGTTCTTTATTGCAGGAGGAAAAAACTAGGCAGCAAGCAGCGAGCACAAGTACAAAAAAGCGATGCGTTCCCGAGTAAATTAAAGGTCTCATTTCGCGCCTCCCTTTTCTTGTGCTTTCGCTCCACCAGGAGGAACACTCACCAAGGTAAGCCTCTGGGGAGTGAGATATTTTTTTGCGACCCTCTGGACATCTGCACGGGAAACGCTCATGAGTTTTTCATACTCGTCCAGCCATGAACCGGCATCGTTTGTATAAATCCAAGATCGACCTATTTGGTATGCGATGGAGCTTACATTCTGAAGGTTGAAAACAAACTTTGCAGCCAGTTGGTTCTTAGCCTTCGTCAATTCTTTTTCGTCGACCATGGAGCGTTGAAGCTTTTCCACCTCGTCCAGCAAATCATCCTTTACCTTCTGACCCTGCTCCATGGCCAGGTGAGCGCCAAAAATCAACAATAAGCTGGGGTGCTCCTTTGCGTCTATAAAGGAACCGGTAAAAACTCCCACCTTGTCCTTGCGCACTATCCGCTGGTGAAGCCTGGCCGAATCCCCACCGCTCAATATCGTGCTCAAGACCTCCAAGGCAGGGATGTCCTTATCTCTGGCTGCGGGAATCTTGTATCCTTCGATGACGATCCCTATCTGCGCCGGATCCATTGTCTTGCTGACCTGGGCCTTTTGTTCCGGCTCTCTCAGCGCGTCCGCCGGCCTGGGTGGATCTTGTGAACGAGGTATCGCGCCAAACCACTTTTTTACACTTTGTTCCACATCATCCCTGCTGACATCTCCAACCACTATAACGGCAGCGTTGTTCGGCTGGTAGTATGTCCTGTAAAATTTTTCCAGGTCTTCAGGAGTAGTCTTATCCAGGTCCTCTATTCTCCCTCCGGCGTCCCATGCGTATGGATGCCTGGTAAAGGCGAGTTCCCTGAATTTCACAAGAGCCCTCGCGATGGGATTGTTTTCCCTCTGCCGTATCTCTTCCTTTACGACTTCCCGCTCCGTATCGATTATGTCCTTTAGAAACAACAAGTGTTGCATTCGCTCGGCCTCCAACTCCAGGGCAAAGTCCAAGTACTGGGGTGGGACCGTGTCGTGAAAGCACGTCATGTCCTCGGTGGTAAAAGCGTTTACCTTCCCGCCGATCTTGTCCAGCAACCTGGCATGTTCCTCCGGTGGAACCCTCTCGGTTCCCCTGAACATGATATGCTCGAACATGTGGGCAGAGCCTCGACGGTTGGGCGGTTCATCCTTGGACCCGGCATGATACCAGACCTGTACGGTCACCAAGGGCGTTTTGTGTACACCCATGTATATTACCTTCAAACCGTTTGGAAGTTCCCATTGCTGAATCTCGGGCTTTGGAAAGGATACAGGGCCTGGTGCGGCCCATGACATGCTTGCCGTAAACAGTATGGCTGGCAGTAAGCTGAAACGCATTTTTCCTCCGTATCCTGGCATGATTGATGGCATGATTAGTGGGCAATTTTTCAATTATACCAGGTGACATTGTCCAACATCGTGTCTGTGAAATCCAATCTTATCGGCTGGATGATACGGAACAAAGGTTTTTTTCAGCCATACATGGTCGGCACAGGGAGGGGGAATGTAATACCAATAAAACAGAACTAGTGCAGGCTCCTCATCATTTCGCTCGTGGTAGCCGCTGCTGCGGCTCCTGCGCCTCCAAGGGCAAGGCCCGAAATGATCCCAACCACGACGGCCAGCACAATGGCCAGTACCAGCACGGTAATAAAATACCCCACCATTTTTTCCTTGGGAATGTCACGAATAGAACTCATACCAAAGTACAACAAGACCAGGGAGTAAATCCCGGCCAACATAGCAAGGGGGGAAAGACTTGGAATGATCATGAAGATCCCGCCGACCCAGGATGCCGTCCATGAAAACACCACTATTTTCAACGAGGTGTTGAAATCCTTCTTCGCTCCGAAGGTGGGAGCCAAGGCATCCATGATAGCCGCGATTCCAAAGACCACACCCATGGATAGGGCGTACTGCAAAACCGTCCAAACAATGGCGCTGCCGATGGGATACCTTATAGTGACCCCAAGCATGGAGACACCTATGAGGGAATAACCGATAAATCCGGCCACGGCAGGTATGGCACCCAGCAGCAAGGCATACTTCACGAAAAGATCCTGGGTGGACCATGTTTCATTTTTGATGGCAGTCCACTCCCCGGTCGGCTTCATAAGGATATTCATGGCTCTTTGGATCAACTTCTGATGCATGGCTGACTCCTGTGCTGTATGTTCGGGTTTCAAAACATGCATAAGGATATATGCATTTGCAGGTTACAAGTCAACCATTGTTATCCAGAAATCCACCCCCCTTCTACCGAAATACACGAACGAATTTAACGCCCCGGCCATGTATAACACATACATCCAGGCTCTACTTCATGACCACTTGGCCGGCTGGCCGGTACTTTCCAGCACAGCTCTCCACAAATCACCCTCAGGGTCTACGACCTTACGCTTTGCCACGGCTTCTTTCATGGGGACGTGGGTAAAAACGTTGTTCCATAGCCCCACCAGCATACCAGTCCTTCCGGACATGCCCGCGTGTGCCGCGTTCTGAGCCAGTGTCGCGCAGAACAACGAGTCGTTGGGATTGGCGGGAGCCGACCTGATGATGTAACTCGGGTCGATATACTTCAGGGTATGATTTATTCCCATTGAATCCAAAGCCTCATTTATCTCGTGTTTGAGAAACAGTCCTATATCTCCCAGGCTCTTATTGCCCGAAGGATCCCTTTGCTCTGACTTGTGTTTCAACAGGTCCTGTCCCGCACCCTCCGCTACAACGATGACAGCGTGTTTGCGTCTTTCCAGTCTCTTTGCCAGCCACTGGATCAATCCCTTTTCGCCATCGAGTTCGAACGGAATCTCGGGAATGAGCACACAGTTCACATCAGGCTCTGCCATGGCCGCGGTGGCTGCAATGTAGCCGGAATGACGTCCCATCAACCTGACAAGACCGACTCCATTGTATGCATTTGATGCCTCCACGTGGGCTGCACGAATCGCCTCGATGGCGATGGAAAAGGCCGTCTCGAAACCGAAGGTTTTTTCCACCAGTTGAATATCGTTATCGATGGTCTTTGGAATTCCCAAGACACTGATTTTCAGATCGCGCTTTGTCACCTCTTCATAAATGGCCAAAGCTCCACGCTGGGTGCCGTCTCCGCCAATGGTAAAAAGGACTCTTATGCCCATGCGGTCCAGGCAATCGACCATTTCCCCCACGTCCTGCGGGCCCCTCGATGACCCCAGAACCGTTCCTCCTTCGTGGTGGATTCCCTTGACCAGGTCAGGACTGAGTTCTACTACGTCATGGCCTTCTTCCGGAACCATGCCGGCGAAACCGAACTTGAAGCCATGTATCTTCCTGACTCCATAGTGGTAATGAAGCTCCATGACCAAAGAACGAATCACGTTATTTATCCCGGGACACAAACCTCCACAAGTCACGACCCCTACATGCAACTTGCTTGGATCGAAGTATATGAACTCCCTTGGGCCGGCTCGCTCAAAGCTCAGGGGCTCATCCTCCGGATTGTCCCTGCATTCGAGGTAACGTTTCAATGAAATGTCGTACATCACCCTTTCGTCATCAGGAACGAAATTTGCGACCATGTCACCTACCACGGTAGACAGTTTCAATGGCGAGCGAACCTTTGCCGGTCCCAAAACAGGTATGTTCAGATTCAATGCCGGTTCCTCCATGAACTCCCCCTTGTGTTCAAAGCAGCGATGAATGCTATTTGCAGTCGAAAACTTTGTCCAGAACAATATCAAGCGACCATCGTCGGGTCTTTTCGCCAAATAAAATGATAACAGGTAAAATGATAAATAGTGGTATCAACGTTTCCAGTCAAAAGGCACAGTAACGTTTTGCACCTGGCCCTGGTATGAAGGGAACGAGATTTGTGCCAATTTTCTCCGAAAGCATTGATGGAGGGGGCCGTTGTCCAATCTTATATCATCCATTCGAACATTATGAACATGGCCATCGTTCTTTATGGAAAAGTTGATCACTATTCGGCCTGGGAGGTCGGGATTACGATTGATTTCCCTGAAAAGACAAGCCTTGAGCTTGTTCATGTTGCGCTTGGCGTATACCTTGCGTATGATCTCTTGTTTACTCAAGGTGCTTATGCTGGCAACTTTCTTCCCTGCTTCCGGCTTGGAACCTGTGTTGGACGTAGCTTTTCCATCTGTCTTCTTTGGATTTTTCCATCTTCGTTTTTTGTGGGTCCTGGTATTTGACCTGATGGCAACCAACTCGGGTGCATCCTCCACCAGTATCTCATCGATACTGATTTTGCCCAACCTGCTTTCGGTATTCGAAGAAGAATGAGAAGTTTTACCGCCTTGGCTCACACCAACGCTCATCAGCAAAGGCACATGCCTTTCGGTCCATTGTTTTATGATCTCTTCGTTCCGCCAGGGGCTTCTGACAACCACCATGTATGTCAAGGCAAATCCTATCAGCACCAAAAAGGCTGAGAGGATCCCCAGGTTGATGATGGTTCGAAGTCTTCGTTTTCTGATAGCTTCCTGCGCTTCGGCCCTTGCTCTCAATGCACGCAAATGAGCCCTGGCCTGATGAATAAGGGGAATCCATTCGGAAAACTGCTGCAACGGTATCCAGAAGCCCTCCTCCCTGGATACCAAAGTGGAGGCATCCACACCCCCGGTGAGCATGTATTCAAAAATCTCCTGAGCAGCCACAGGTCCCAGTATCTCTCCCTGCAACTTGAACATCCACTCACCACCCGGCAACTCTCCG